>DASZVN010000094.1:0-17115 GCA_035547055.1 Hyphomicrobiales bacterium | reverse complement strand
CACCCGCTGCATGTAGGCGGAGAACTCGGGGCTGCGGGTCGGCACGCGGACGCTGCCGACGATGGTGCCGCCGTCCTTCTTGAACTCGTCGATGAACGCCTTCTCGGCCTCGTAGCCGGGCGCGTAGTCGGCGACGACGGTATAGATCTTCTTGATGCCGTTCTTCGCCGCCCACTGCGCCATCGGCCGCGACACCTGGCCGAGCGTCATGAAGGTGCGGGCGTAATAGGGCGACTTCTGCGCCACCGTGCCCGAGGTCGCCGCGCCGGTGATGATGCCGGGCGTCTTGCCCTGAGTCAGGAGCGGCGCATAGGCCAGCACGTTCGGCGTGAAGTCGATGCCGTTCAGGAGCTGGACCTTGTCGCGGAAGATCAGCTCCTGCATGCGCGGCTTGGCGACGGCGGGGTTCGGCCCGGTGGAGTCGCGCTTGATGAACTCGATCTTGTTGCCGGCGATGGTGGTGCCGTATTTCTTCTCGAACAGCTTGATGGCGCCGTCGATCTGCGGACCCGAGGTGGCGGCGATGCCCGAATAGGACGTCAGCACGCCGATCTTGATGGTCTCGGCCTTGGCGCCCATCGCGGCGAGCGCGCCGGCGCATGACAGTAGCGCAACCTTCAACAGGCGGTTCATCGAGTTACCTCCCTCGCTAGCCCTTGCTTGGATCGACCGGCGGCGCAGCCGCACACCGTTGGCTTATAAACCATTGGGCGAACGCGCCAACAGGCGCCTCGCGCGGCCGGGATGCCGGATCGGTTGGGCGCCTCCCACCTTCGCCACGACGCTCGCGAATAGTCGCGGCGCTTGCCCCCGAACGAGGTGCCGCAGCCGCGGCCACCCCATTGATTTCTGAACTTATTTTGCCGCAATGTTGGGCTGCCGGAGCGGCGGTGTCAAGCGCAGCCAGCCGGAGACTCGCGGAGATTTCAGATGGATGCAGCGACCAACCGGATGCTGACCGAGGTCGGTCCCGGCACGCCGATGGGCAATCTCCTGCGCCGCTACTGGATGCCGATCGCCGGCGCCAGCGAATTCGACGAGCGCCGCACCAAGCCGGTCCGCCTGATGGGCGAGGACCTCGTCCTCTACAAGGACCTCTCGGGCCGGTTCGGGCTGGTCCAGCGCCGCTGCGCCCACCGCCGCGCCGACCTCTCCTACGGCTATGTCGAGGAGCACGGGTTGCGCTGCAACTATCATGGCTGGCTCTACGACGAGGCCGGCCGCTGCACCGCGATGCCGTTCGAGGATCTCACGGTTCCTGCCGCCAATCTCAAGGACAAGATCCGCCTCACGGCCTACCCGGTCGAAACCAAGGGCGGCCTGGTATGGGCCTATCTCGGGCCGCAGCCGGCGCCGATCCTGCCCGACTGGGAGCCGTTCAACTGGAAGAATGGCTTCGTCCAGATCGTGACGGCCGATATTCCGTGTAACTGGCTGCAGTGTCAGGAGAACTCGATCGACCCGGCCCATTTCGAGTGGACCCACACCAACTGGTCGATCCGCCTCAAGGACAAGTCCGACGGCCCGTTCAAATACGGCCCGCGCCATCTCAAGCTGGACTTCGAGGAGTTCGAGTTCGGCTACCTCTACAAGCGCGTCCGCGAGGACACGACCGAGCAGGACGACCTGTGGACCGTCGGCCGCGTGTTCCTGTGGCCGAACGGCTTTTATCTCGGCGAGCATTTCGAGTGGCGCGTGCCGGTCGACGACGAGAACACGCTGTCGATCACCTGGGCCTTCAGCCGCGTGCCGAACGAGCGCGAGCCCTATGTCCAGAACGCCATCCCCACCTGGAAAGGGCCGATCTCCGACCCTGCGACCGGGGAGTGGATCACCTCCCACGTCATGAACCAGGACTTCGTCGCCTGGGTCGGCCAGGGCACCATCGCCGATCGCACCGAGGAGCACCTCGCCCACACCGACCGTGGCGTCTCGATGGTGCGGCGCCAGTTCCTGAAGGACATCAAGGCGATCGAGGAAGGCCGCGACCCCAAGGGCCTGATCCGCGATCCGGCGCGCACCGCGAACGTGCCGCTGCCCTCTGCCAACAAGCGCTTCTATCTCGAAGGGCTGCCGATGGCCGAGATGCGGAAGCTCGGCCCCGCCGGCCTCGCCTTCGACGACTACATCTTCCAGGCCGGCCAACCCAAGCCGGTTCGGCGCGCCTTCCGCGAGGCGATGGGCCTGCCGGCGGAGGGATAGGCTCGGCCGGCGGATTCTCCCTCATCGCAGACGGGAGGGGGACCATTGGCGATCGATCAGGCGACGGCGTTACCTTCGCCAATGGCGTAGCGTCGCCGCCAGCCCACGCCGGGCTGCGCGCGGTAGAGGCGCTCGAACTCGTCTGCCGGCATGGCACGGCCGAACAGGAAGCCCTGCGCCACCAGGCAGCCATGCTCGAGGAGGAAGCGCCGCTGCTCCTCGCTCTCGACGCCCTCCGCGATGACTTCCACGCCGAGCTGGCGGGCCATCGCCAGCATGGTGGTAACCAGCACCCGGGCGCGATCGTCCAGCATGCAGCGCGCGATGAAGGTGTGGTCGATCTTGAGCACGTCGAACGGCATGTGGGTCAGCGACACCAGGTTCGAGTAGCCGGTGCCGAAATCGTCGACCGCGATGCGGATGCCGGCGGCGCGTAGCGGGGCGAGGTCATGGGCCGTCCGCTGGGCGTCGCGCATCGCGACCGTCTCGGTGATCTCGATGTCGAGCCGCCGTGCGCTGGCGTGCTCCTTGTCGAGGATGCGAAGCACTTCGCCGGAGAAGTCCGGCCGCTCGCACTGGGCGGCCGTGACGTTGACCGAGAGGCGCGGCTCGAGGCCGTCGGCTGCCCATGCCGCGCTCTGGCGGGCGACCTCGGCGAGGACGCCCATGCCGATCTCGTCGAGAAAGCCGAGCTCTTCGGCGACCTCGAGGAATTCGCCGGGCGCCAGCACGCCGCGCACCGGGTGGCGCCAGCGGATCAGCGCCTCGGCGCCGTGCACGACCCCGTCCGTCAGCGTGACCTGGGGCTGGTACCACACCTCGATCTCGTGGCGCTCGATCGCGAGGCGCAGCTCCTGCTCGATCACCAGCAGGCGATAGGAGCGGGCGTTGAGGTCGGCGCGGGCGAAGCGGTAGGCCGAGCGGCCGGCACGGCGGGCCTCCTGCAGGCCGGACTGGGCGCTCCGCTGCAGGGCGGCGAAGTCTTCGCCGTCCGCCGGCGACAGCGCGAGGCCGATGCCGACCGCGAGCGCAACCGAATGACCGTTGGCGGTGAAGGGGGCGCGGAAGGCGGCGATCACGCGCTGCGCCGCCTGCACCAGCTCCTCTTCTCCGGACAGGCCGCAGGCCAGGATCGCCAATCCTTCGGAGCCGAACCGCGACAGCACGACGTCGCCTGGCTCGATCGCGAACCAGGCGCGGCGCTCGTCGCGCAGCAGCCGCGACAGGCGGTGGGCGGCGGCGATGAGGAGCTGGTCGGCGACGTCGGGGCCGAACGCCTCGTGCACCCGCTCCAGCCGGTCGACGCGCAGGACCATCAGCCCGGCCGCGCGCCCGGCCTTGAGCGCAGTTTCGGCCTGGAGCCTGAGAAAAGCGCGGTTGGGTAGCCCGGTCACCGGGTCTGTGAAGGTCAGCCGCTGCACCGTCTCGGCGCTCTCGGCGAGGCTCGCCGTCATCGCGCCGAAAGCGCGCGACAGCGAGCCGATCTCGTCGCGGCGCGCGACCGGCGCGACGGCGTTGAGATCGCCGGCGGCAACCCGCTCCATGGCATCGGTCAGGCGCCGCACCGGGGCGACGACGCGGCGCATGAGGAGCGCCGTCAGGATCAGCGCAACGGCGAAGAAGCCGATCGCGAGCACGAGATTGCCGCGGCGGACCCGGACCAGCGCCGCATCGGTTGCGGCCCGCGACACGCCGGCACCGACCAGCGCGACCACCCGCCCATCGGCGAGAATCGGCACCGCGACCCGCTGCAAGCCGCCGACGACGCGGATCACCGGGTGGCGGATGTCGATGGCGTCGCGCTCGACCGTGCCGGCGGCCAGCGTGACCTCGCGGGGCAGCTTGGCGATCGGCTCGAGCCGGCCGTCGAGCGCGGTCGCGTAGACGAACCGCGTCGAGGGTTCCTTGGAGACCTCGTCGAGCACGCTCTGGACCCGCTGGAGCTCGTCCTCGAGCGTGCCGTGGCGGGCGGCGGCGTCGATCATCGCGACGAGGTCGCGGACCCGCCCGACGAAGGCCTCATGCTCGAGGCGATGGAATTCGAGGTCGTGCACCAGGAAGAAGGCAAAGTCGAGCACGATCAGGAGCGCGGCGACGAACAGGGTGAAGCGCGTCGCCAGCCCGACCGGACGCCGCCGGAGACGCTGCTTCCAAGTCGTCGCGCGCAGTGCGTGCGGGACCAACGTTGCGACCCTCCGGGGCGAAGCCCACCGGGGCGCATGTTTTGACCACACAACTTAAGTCGCCGTTAAAATGCCGGTCGCGCCTGTTATTCAAAAATGTGTGCCCGATGAATATGTTATTGCATACGCCGGCTAAATCTTCTGGTTGTACTCGCCGACCTCCGGATGTTGCCGCAGCGTGCCGTCGATCGCCTCGAACATCGCGCGCATCCGGGCCTCGGACACCGGGCTCTCGACTACGACGACGAGCTCCGGCTTGTTGGAGGAGGCGCGCACCAGGCCCCAGGTGCCGTCCTCGACCGTGACCCGCACGCCATTGACGGTGACGAGGTCGCGGATCTTCTGCCCGGCCACGGGGGTACCGTCGCGTCGGGCGGCCTCGAAGGCGGCGACCACGGCGTCGACGACGCGATACTTGTCCTCGTCGGGGCAGTGCGGGCTCATCGTCGGCGAGCCCCAGGTCTTGGGCAGCCCCTTCAGGAGGTCCGACATCTTCCTGCCCGGGCTGCGGTCGAGCATGTCGAGCACGGCGATGGCCGACACCAGCCCGTCGTCGTAGCCGCGCCCGATCGGCGGGTTGAAGAAGTAATGTCCGGACTTTTCGAAGCCGACCAGGGCGCCGATCGCGTTGACGCGGCGCTTCATGTAGGAGTGGCCGGTCTTCCAGTAGTCGGCCTTGACGCCGTTCTTCCGCAGCACCGGGTCGGTCGCGAACAGGCCGGTCGACTTCACATCGGCGACGAAGGTCGCGCCGGGGTGCAGCGCCGAAAGATCCCGCGCCAGCATCACCCCGACCTTGTCGGCGAAGATCTCCTCGCCCTCGTCGTCGACGACGCCGCAGCGATCGCCGTCGCCGTCGAAGCCGATCGCGAGATCCGCCTTGCTCTCCAGGACCTTGTCGCGCATGGCGTGGAGCATGCGCAGGTCCTCGGGGTTGGGGTTGTAGTTGGGGAAGCTGTGGTCGAGCTCGCAGTCGAGCGGCACCACCTCGCAGCCGAGCGCTTCGAGGATGCGCGGCGCGAAGGCGCCGGCGGTGCCGTTGCCGCAGGCGACCACCGTCTTGATGCGACGCTTCAGCTTCGGCCGGTTGGTGAGGTCGGCGACATAGCGGTCGGCGATGTCGGGCACGAAGCGGTAGGCGCCGCCGTCGCGGGTTTCGAAATCGGCGCCGAGCACGATCTCCTTGAGCTGCTGCATCTCGTCGGGGCCGAAGGTCAGCGGGCGGGCGACGCCCATCTTCACCCCGGTCCAGCCGTTGTCGTTGTGCGAGGCGGTGACCATGGCGACGCAGGGCACGTCGAGCGCGAACTGGGCGAAATAGGCCATCGGCGACAGCGCGAGCCCGATGTCGTGGACGCGGAGGCCGGCCGCCATCATCCCGGTCGTGAGCGCCGCCTTGATCGAGGCCGAGTAGCTGCGGAAATCGTGGCCGGTGACGATGTCCGGCCGGACGCCGAGGCGGTGCACCAGCGTGCCGAGGCCGAGGCCGAGGGCCTCGATGCCCATCAGGTTGATTTCCTGCTCGAACAGCCAGCGTGCGTCGTATTCGCGGAACCCGGTGGCCTTCACCATCGGGCGGCTTTCGTAGTCGTAGGTGTTGGGGACGAGGCGCGGTTCGGGCCGGGGGAACATCGGCGCTCCTCAAAGGTGGCGGGATCTCTCTAACGCACGGCGCAGGCGAAAGGGAGCCCGCCGAAGGCGGGAGCCTCGGTCTCCGTCATCGCCGGGCTTGTCCCAGCCATCCACCCCTTCCTTCCGCCGCTCGCCGCAACGTCGTGGATGCCGGCCCAAGGCCGGGCATGACGTGCCGCGCCGGGCCGCTCGTCAGTTCTCCAGCACGAGCTGGCCCTGCCGGGCTTCGACCCGGCTGAGGCGGCGGAGGGCGCTCATGCCGAGGAGGTTGATGCCGAGCGCGCCCGGCGCCGCCACCAGCGCCGGCACGGCGTAGAGCGTGATGCCGCCGATCCCGACGCTGTCGAGAGTGACCCGGGCGGCGCGGGCCTCGCCGTTGGCGGTCATGACCTTGACGTCGAAGGCGGCGGCGTCGCCGGCGAGGCCGAGCCGCTCGGCGTCCTCGTAGCGCAGCACCACCGTGCTCGCGCCGGTGTCGACGATCATGTCGAGCAGGCGGTCGTCGACCCTCACCTGGGCGCGGTAGTGGCCGGCGGCGTCGGCGTCGATGACCGCCCGGCCGGGGACGTCGTCGCGTTCCGTCGCCGGGTCGGCCGCGGCTGCGACCGCGGCGGCCGCGTGCGGCGCCGGGCGGGGCGCCGGCCGGCGCTCGAGCAGGCCGGGCAACGTCACCGCTAGCGCCAGCGTGACGAACACCACCGGAAGGATCTGGCGCAGCATTCGCGCTCCCAGGCTCGTTCACGCGAAGTTGCGTCGCCATCCCCTTATGGAGGGCTAACGGCGACGGCAAAACCCTTGGCGGGCGCCGAGCGCGGTGGCAGCATCCGGCGCGGGGGCATCCGAGGGGAGGCCACCCCGATGCGGCTCATCTTCGCGACCGTGCTGGCGCTGCTTGCGCCGTCGCTGGCGTTGGCGGCGGCGCCGTCCGCGAGCGCCGGCGGCATCGAGGTCGACCTCGCGCTGGTCCTTGCCGTCGACATCTCCTACTCGATGGATCCCGACGAGCAGGCGCTGCAGCGCCAGGGCTATGTCGAGGCGCTGACCGCGCCCGAGGTGATCCAGGCGATCAGGAACGGGCCGCTCGGGCGGATCGCCGTCGCCTACATGGAGTGGGCCGGCACCGGCCAGGGCGACATCGTGGCGGACTGGACCCTGATCGACGATGCCGCCTCGGCCAAGGCCTTCGCCGACCGCCTCGCCAAGGCGCCGCTCAACCGCTCCTACCGGACCTCGATCTCGTGGGGAATGATCCACGCCACCGAGATGCTCGACGGCGGGCCCTATCGCGGCCAGCGCCGGGTCATCGACATCTCGGGCGACGGCCCCAACAACGAGGGCGCGCTGATCGAGCCGACGCGGGCGAGCGTGCTGGCCAAGGGCATCGGCATCAACGGCCTGCCGATCATGCTGAAGCGCCCGTGGACCTTCAGCTTCGACCTGCCCCATCTCGACGACTACTATCACCGCTGCGTCATCGGCGGGCCGGGCGCCTTCATGGTGGTGATCCACGACAAGGCCGACTTCCTCAAGGCGACGCGCGAGAAGCTGATCCAGGAGGTCGCCGACCGCGCGCCGCCGAAGCCCGCGGTGATCCCGGCGCAGGACCGCCCGCCGATCTCCTGCACCATCGGCGAGGAGATGTGGCAGGGCCGCTTCGACCGCTACAACGAGCGGCGGCCCTGACGGACCGCGCCCCTCCGGCCCGCCGCGCGCGCCACCTCCCCCGTTTCACGCGCAAGGATTACCGTCGCCGCCAATCCTCCCCCATCGCAGACGGGGAAGGGGGGCCATGCCGCAGGGTGCGCATCGGCAGAGCCGAGGCGCACCATCGGGCGCAGGCAGTGCGCATGCTGCGCATGCACACCCTACGGCGCTTCGGCATGGCCGGGATGACAGGCGATCTCACCCCAGCCCCGGCAACGGCAGGCCCACCGTCGCCGCCAGGAGCACGAGGTTCAGCACCACCACCAGCGCGGCGGCGGCGATGGCGGCGGCGTCCGTCAGGGCGCCGTTCGCGAAGTCGCCCATGAGGTCGCGGCGGCGGGTGAAGGCGACCAGCGCCACCATCGGCAGCGGCAGGGCGAAGCTCAGCACGACCTGGCTCAGCACCAGCGCCCGGGTGGCGTCGATGCCGAGGCCCACGACGACGAAGGCGGGCGCCATGGTGATGAGTCGCCTCAGCCATACCGGGATGCTGAAGCCGGCGAAGCCCTGCATGATCATCTGGCCCGCCATCGTGCCGACGACCGAGCTCGCGATGCCCGAGGCGATCAGCGAGACCAGGAAGATCGCCGCCGCGCCGGCGCCGAGAAGCGGCGTCAGCGTGTGATAGGCGGTCTCGATCTCGGCGACGTCGCTGTGGCCGAGATGGAACGCCGCCGACGCCATCATCACCATCGCGAGGTTGACGAGGCCGGCCAGCGCCAGCGCCACCACCACCTCGCGGTTCGAGAAGCGGAGGAGGGCGCGCCGCTCGCGGAGGTCGCGCGCCGGCAGCCGGCCCTGGCTCAGGCCGGAATGGAGGTAGACCGCGTGGGGCATCACCGTCGCGCCGACGATGCCGACCGCGATCAGGAGCGCGGTCCGGTCGGGCAGGGCCGGGACGAACAGGTGCAGCCCGGCCGCGGCCCAGTCGACCGGCGCGACGAACATCTCGGCGAGATAGCAGAGCCCGATCAAGGCGGCGAAGGCCGCGATGATCAGCTCCATCGGGCGGAAGCCGCGGCGCTCGACGATCAGGATGGCGTAGGTCACGACCGCGGTGATCGCCATGCCGGCGATCAGCGGCAGGTGGAGCAGCAGCGCGAGGCCGATGGCGCCGCCGAGGAACTCGGCGAGGTCGGTCGCCATCGCCGCGACCTCGCTGACCCCCCACATCGCGAGCGCCACCGGCCGCGGCAGCCGCTCGCGGCAGAGCTCGGCGAGGTTCTTCCCGGTGACGATGCCGAGCTTGGCCGACAGTGCCTGGAACAGCATGGCGATGAGGTTCGCCGCGACCACCACCCACAGGAGCTCGTAGCCGTAGCGCGCGCCGGCCTGGATGTTGGTGGCGAAATTGCCGGGGTCGATATAGGCGATCGAGGCGATCACCGCCGGCCCGGCGAACAGGAGGAAGCTGAGCCCGCCGCGCCGCCGCCCGGCCAGGACCTCGCGCGCCCGCTCGACCGTGCGCGTCGTGACGGGACTCTCGGCGGCAAGGAACGGGTCGGCCGGAAAGCGGCGCATTGCGGCTCGCGATGGTTATAGCAAGAGCTATATTAGTCAGCACCGTCTCCAATCAAGAGGCCCGCCTATATCGGCGCCGGCGGTCATGGCGCGCGGACGGGGCCGGCGCTATGGTGGGGCCGCGCGAGGCGGGCCGTTGCGGAGGGCCGGGCGATGCGGATGTGGCGGCTTGTGGCGGTCGCGGCGGGCATCGTCGCGATGGCTGGCGCGGCGCTTGCGGCGACGAAGGACTACCGGCCGAGGGACCTCGTCGCGGGGAGCCTGAAGCTCGAGGCCGAGCTGACCCGCGAGGCGGCGAAGAGCGATTCGACGGCGTCGCAGGCGCTCGCCGCCGGCATCGCCGACGTGCGCCAGGGCAACTGGCGCGCCGCCATGACCGATCTCGCCGTTGCCGCCGGGCTCGACCCCAGGAGCGAGCAGGCCTGGCGCAACTATGCCGTCGCGCTGCTGCGCCTGACCCCCGCCAAGAACGAGAACGCGGGCGCCATCGTCGCCCGCGGCGGCTTCGCGGCATACGAAGCCTATCTGCTCTCGCCCGACCCGAAGGGCGAGGCGCGGGCGCTGGCGCTGATCGGCGAGAGCTACAGCCGCCGCGAGGAATGGCGCCCCTCGATCGACGCGCTGAAGGCGAGCCTCGACCGCTTCGAGCAGCCCGAGGTGCGCGCCGCCTACACCAAGGTGCGCGAGGCCCACGGCTTTCGCGTCGTGAACTACACGGTGGACTCGGATGCCGCGAGCCCGCGCGCGTGCGTGCAGTTCTCCGAGAAGCTGGCGCCGGGGCGGCGCGATTTTTCGCCGTTCGTCGCGGTCCAGGGCATCGACAAGCCGGCGGTCACCGCCAAGGGCGACCAGCTCTGCATCGACGGGCTCGCCCACGGCGAGCACTACAAGGTGACGGTACGGGCCGGCCTGCCGTCGGCGGTCGGCGAGGACCTCCTGAAATCGCACGACCTCGTGCTCTATGTCCGCGACCGCTCGCCCTCGGTGCGCTTCACCGGGCGGAACTACGTGCTGCCGCGGACCGGGCAGCAGGGCCTGCCGCTGGTCTCGGTCAACACCGAGCGGGTGGCGGTCGAGATCTTCCGCGTCAACGACCGCGGCCTCGTGCCCGAGATCGTCGGCGGCGATTTCCAGCGCCAGCTCGACGGCTCGGCCATCGACACGCTGCGCTCGACCAGCGGCGCCGAGGTGTTCAAGGGCGAGCTTCAGGTCCAGAACCGGCTGAACGCCGACGTCGCCACCGCCTTCCCGCTCGACGACGCCATGAAGGCGATGGCGCCGGGCGCCTACGTCATGGTGGCGTGGCCGGTGGGAGCGACGCCGCAGGACTACGCCAGCCGGGCGACGCAATGGTTCGTCGTCTCCGACCTCGGGCTGACGGCCCTCACCGGGAGCGACGGGCTCCACGCGCTGGTGCGCTCGCTCGCGAGCGCGGCGCCGCTGAAGGACGTCGACCTCCGCCTGATCGCCCGCAACAACGCGGTGCTC
Source organism: Hyphomicrobiales bacterium (assembly GCA_035547055.1). Lineage (GTDB taxonomy): Bacteria > Pseudomonadota > Alphaproteobacteria > Rhizobiales > Methylopilaceae > DASZVN01. The sequence goes on along the minus strand of DASZVN010000094.1, from coordinate 6,385 downwards.
GGCCACGCCACGACCGATTCCGCCGGCTTCGCCAGCTTCCCGGCGGGGCTGACCCGCGGCGGCGGCGGCAACGCGCCGGCGCTCCTCGTCGCCGAGGCGCCGGGCGGCGACTATGGCTTCCTCAGCCTGACCCAGCCCGGCTTCGACCTGTCCGACCGCGGCGTCGGCGGCCGCGCGGCGCCGGGCCCGCTCGATGCCGACCTGTTCGCCGAGCGCGGCGTCTACCGCCCCGGCGAGACGGTGCATCTGACGGCGCTGCTCCGCAATCCGTCCGGCGCGGCGGTCGAGCACCTGCCGCTGACGCTCGTGGTGCAGCGGCCGGACGGCGTCGAGGATCGCCGCGCGACCGTGGCCGACCAGGGCGCCGGCGGCCGCACCCTCGACGTGCCGCTCCTCGCCCAGGCCGAGGGCGGCACCTGGCGGGTCAAGGCCTATGCCGACCCCAAGGGCGATCCGATCGGCGAGACCTCGTTCCTCGTCGCCGACTACGTGCCCGAGCGCCTCGCGATGACGCTGTCGACCGCGGCGACGGCGCTCGGCAGCACGCCGGCGACGGTGGAGGTGCAGGGCGACTGGCTCTATGGCGCGCCCGCCGCCGACCTCGGCCTCGAGGGCGAAATCGCGATCGGCGCCGCCGCGGCCCCGCCCGGTGCGCCGGCCGGCTACCGCTTCGGCCTCGCCGACGAGACGCTGCCGCCGCAGCGCACCACGCTCGACAACCTGCCCAAGACCGACGCCAAGGGCCACGCCGCGGTCGCGATCGAGCGGCCGCCGCTGCCGGCGACGACCCATCCGCTCGAGGCCAAGGTGACGCTCCGCCTGCGCGAGCCCGGCGGCCGGACGCTCGAGCGCGCGCTGACGCTCCCGGTCGCGAGCGACCGGGCCTTCATCGGCGTGAAGCCGCTGTTCAACGGCCCCGCCGGCGAGGGCGAGACCGCGCGCTTCGCGGTCAAGGTCATGCCCGGCAAGGCCGCGATGCCGAAGACCCTGAAATGGGAGCTGTCGCGGCTCACCACGCGCTTCCAGTGGTATTCGACCGACGGCCGCTGGCAATTCGACTCGGTCGAGATCGCGAGCCGCGTCGCCAACGGCACGCTCCGGCCCGACCAGGACGGCGCGGGCAGCATCGCCGCCAAGGTCCAGTACGGCCGCTATCGGCTCGACGTGACCACGGACGACGCGTCCGGCCCCGCGACCGGCGTCGCCTTCGACGCCGGCTGGTACGAGGCCGCGGCCTCGGCCGATACGCCGGACCTCCTCGACGTCGCGCTCGACAAGGCGATGTACCGGCCGGGCGACAAGGCCACCATCCGCATCGCCCCGCGCTTCGCCGGCAAGGCGACGGTGATGGTGGTGAGCGACAAGGTGCTGGCCTCGACCGAGCTCGACGTGCCGGCCGGCGGCGCCTCGGTGGCGCTGCCGGTGACCGAGGCGTGGCGCCCCGGCGCCTACGCCGTCGTGTTCCTCCACCGGCCGCTCGACGCGGGGGCGAGCCGGATGCCCGGCCGCGCCGTCGGCATCGCCTTTGCGAAGATCGACCCGGCGCCGAAGACGCTCGCCGTCGCCCTCGGCCTGCCGGCCAAGGCCGAACCGCGCCAGGTGCTCGACGTGCCGGTGACGATCGGCAATGTCGGACCGCGCGAAACCGCCTATGTCGTCGCGGCGGCGGTCGATGTCGGCATCCTGAACCTGACCGACTACCAGCCGCCGGCGCCGGACGCGCGGGCCTTCGGCCAGCGCCGCCTCGGCGTCGATATCCGCGACCTCTACGGCCAGCTCATCGACGGCATGCAGGCCGCCCGCGGCCGCATCCGCAACGGCGGCGACGAGGGCGCGCCGAGCTTCGCCGAGACGCCGACCCAGGCGCCGCTGGCGCTGTTCTCGGGCATCGTCAAGGTCGGCCCCGACGGCAAGGCGACGATCCCGTTCGCGCTGCCGGCGTTCAACGGCACGGTGAAGGTGATGGTCGCGGCGTGGTCGGCCGACAAGCTCGGCCATGCCTCGGCCGACGTCGTGGTCGCCGACCCGGTGGTCCTGACCGGCACGCTGCCGCGCTTCCTCGCCCTCGGCGACCGCTCGCGCTTCCTGGTCGACCTCGCCAACGTCTCCGGCCCGGCCGGCGACTACAGCCTCGCGGTCACTCCAACGGGTGGCTCGGTCGCGCTCGACGATCCGGCGCCGCGCACGGTGCGTCTCGCCGCGGGCGGCCATGCCGATCTCGCCCTGCCGCTCGCGGCGCGGGCGCTCGGACGGACCGATCTGGCGGTCACGCTGAGCGGCCCCGGCGGCCAGCGCTACGAGCAGGGCTTCGCGCTCACCGTCGAGCCGGCGGAGCCGGTCCGCACCAAGCGCATCGAGGTGGCGCTGCCGCCGGGCACCGGCACGCTGACCGTCTCCTCCGACATGCTGGCGGACTTCCTGCCCGAGACCGCGAGCGTCGCCGTCTCGGCCGGCCCGCGCGATGCGCTCGCGCCGGCCGCCTACGCCCAGGCGCTCCGCGACTATCCCTTCAGTTGCTCGGAGCAGCTCTCGAGCCGGCTCGTCGCGGCGCTCGACCTCACCGCGGCCGGCCTCGCGCAGCCGGCGGGCCTCCGCGACGAGGTCGCGACGATGGTCGAGGAGGTGCTGGCGCGGCAGGATTCGGCCGGCGGCTTCGGCCTGTGGGCGCCGGGCGAGGACGACCTCTGGCTCGACGACTACGTCACCGACGTGCTGAGCCGGGTGCGCGAGCGCGGCTACCCGGTCTCGGAGCGGGCGCTGACGATGGCGCTCGATCATCTGCGCTCGACCATCGGCATCCGTACCGAGGACGCCAGCATGGTCGCGCCGGAAGTGATCTACGCCCAGTACGTCCTGGCGCGGAACGGCCGCGGCCTGATGGGCGACCTCCGCTATCTCGCCGACGCCCGGCTCGGCGACATCAAGACGCCGCTGGCGCGCGCCCAGCTCGCCGCCGCGCTCGACATCCTCGGCGACCATGGCCGCGCGGGCCGCGCCTTCGCCGCCGCCGCGGCGCTGCTGGTGAAGCCGCCCGACGACGCGGATTTCGGCAGCTACGGCAGCAATCTCAGCGACAGCGCCGGCGTCCTCGCGCTCGCCGCCGAAAGCGATGCCGCGATCGTGCCGACGGCGCTCAGCGCGGTCCACGACGCGCGGAGCGACCGCACCGGCCTCTCGACGCAGGAGAACGCCTGGCTGCTCCGCGCCGCGGTCGCGCTCAAGGCGCGCTTCGCGGCGACCAGGCTCTCGGTCGACGGCAGGGCCGTGACCGGCGGCCTCTCACGGGTGGTCTCCGCCGCCGATCTCGCCAAGGCCCCGCTCGTCATCGCCAATCCCGACACCGAGCCGGCCGTCGCGACGCTGTCGATCCGCGGCGCGCCCAAGGCGCCCGAGGGCGCCGAGGAGGCCGGCTTCAAGGTCGAGCGCGGCTATTTCACGACCGACGGCAAGGCGGTGGATCCCGCGAAGGTGGCGCAGAACACCCGCCTCGTCGTGGTGCTCTCGATCACCGAGCCCGAGCCGCAGGCCGGCCGCATCCTGGTGGTCGACCACCTGCCCGCGGGCTTCGAGATCGAGAACCCGCGGCTGGTCGATACCGGCGACACCGGTGGCTTCTCCTGGCTGCCGAAGAACGAGCTGCCGCCGGTCCACACCGAGTTCCGCGACGACCGCTTCGTCGCCGCCTTCACCCGCACCGGGGACGACGACGAGCCGGTCCTCACCGCCGCCTACGTCGTCCGCGCGGTCGTGCCGGGCGGCTACGCCCTGCCGCCCGCGACCGCCGAGGACATGTACCGCCCCGACCGCCACGGCCAGACCGCGAGCGGCCACGTCGAGGTGACGCCCGGGCGATGAAGTGGGGCCTCGTCATTGCGAGCGAAGCGAAGCAATCTAGAGCGCCCCCTCCACCATGCTTCGCATGGTTCCCCTCCCCCGTCTGCGACGGGGGAGGATCACGCCTCAGCCGCAGCGCGAATCCTCCCCCGTGAAACGGGGGAGGTGGCGAGCGCAGCGAGCCGGAGGGGGCCCGTGTGTCGCTTCGCTTGAGCATCGCCGCCGCGGTCGTGCTCGCCGCGGTCATCGGCGCCGCGGTCGGCTTCCGCGAATGGCGCGACTCCCGCAAGCCGCCGTCGCTCGACGCGGCGGCGGCGACCTCGGTCATGGTGGTGGACCGCGACGGGCGGCTGCTCCGCCCGTTCGCGACGCCGGACGGCCGCTGGCGGCTGCCCGTCGCCGCGGCTGAGGTCGATCCGCGCTTCATCGCCTTCCTGAAGGCCTACGAGGACCGCCGCTTCGGCCGCCACGACGGTGTCGACTGGCGGGCGCTCGCCCGCGCGGCGGCGCAGGCGGCGCTGCATGGGCGCATCGTCTCGGGCGGCTCGACGCTCACGATGCAGGTGGTGCGCCTGCTCGACGGCGCCCGCGACCGCACCCTGTCGCGGAAGATCGGCGAGATCGGCAAGGCGCTGGCACTGGAGCGCGCGGTCGGGCGCAAGCGCGTGCTCGACCTCTACCTCGCGCTCGCGCCCTATGGCGGCAACGTCGAGGGCGTGCGCGCCGCGAGCCTCGCCTATTTCGGCAAGGAGCCAACGCATCTGTCGACCGCCGAGGCAGCGCTCCTGGTGGCGCTGCCGCAATCGCCCGAGACGCGGCGGCCCGACCGCTTTCCCGAGGCCGCGCGCGCGGCGCGGAACCGCGTCATCGCCCGCCTCGCGGCGGCCGGCGTCATCGGGGCCGCCGAGGCCGCCCACGCCGAGGCGGCGCCGGTGCCTCGGTCGCGAAGAATCTTTCCGATGCTGGCGGCCCATGCCGCGGAGGAGGCGGTGGCGGCGGCGCCGGGTCGCCGCGTGGTGCGGCTCACCATCGAGCGGACCTTGCAGGAGAGCCTGGAGGCCCTGGCTCGCGAGCGGGCGCAGGCGCTCGGGCCCCGCATCTCGGTCGCGATCCTCGCCGTCGACGCGGCGAGCGGCGCGGTGCTCGCCCATGTCGGCTCGGCGGATTATTTCGACGACGGCCGCGCCGGCCATGTCGACCAGGCGCGGGCGCTGCGCTCGCCGGGCTCGGCGCTGAAGCCGTTCATCTACGGCATGGCGTTCGACGACGGCATCGCCCGGCCCGACACCCTGATCGACGACCGGCCGGTGCGCTTCGGCAGCTACCAGCCGACCGATTTCGACGGCGGCTACCAGGGCACGGTGACGGTGGCGCGGGCGCTGCAGCAATCGCTCAACGTGCCGGCGGTCGAGCTGCTCTCGGCGGTCGGGCCGGTGCGCTTCCTGGCCCGGCTCGGCGCCGCCGGTGCCCGCATCGCGCTGCCGGAGGGCGAGACGCCGGGCCTCGCGGTCGGGCTCGGCGGCCTCGGCATCGACCTCTGGGACATGGCCTCGCTCTACACCGCGCTCGCCCGCGGCGGCCAGCCGATCGCGCTGCACGAGGTCGACGGCGCGCCGCCGGCCGCGGCCGAGCGGCCGCTGTTCAGCCGGGTCGCCGCCTGGCAGGTCGCCGAGACGTTGATCGGCGCGCCGGCGCCCGACAACGCGCTGCCCGGGCGCATCGCCTACAAGACCGGCACCTCCTACGGCTATCGCGACGCCTGGGCGATCGGCTTCGACGGCGCCCACGTCATCGCCGTCTGGGTCGGCCGGCCCGACGGCCAGTCGAGCCCGGGCCTCGTCGGCCGCGCCGCCGCCGGGCCGATCCTGTTCGATGCGTTCTCGCGCCTCGCGCCGGCCACGGCGGCGCTGATCCCGCCGCCCGAGGCGCTGGCCGCGGCGGCGGCGCCGCTGCCGCCGGCGCTCCGCCGCTTCCAGCCGCCGGGGGCGCCGGCGCCGCAGCTCGGGCCGGGGCCGGTGCCGCTCCAGATCGCGTTTCCGCCCGACGGCGCGGTGGTCGATGCCGGGGCGGACGGCGGCGCCGTGGTGCTGCGCGCGGCGGGCGGGGTGCCGCCGTTCACCTGGCTCGCCGACGGCCGCCCCGTCGGCCCCGCCGAGCGCCGCCGCGACCTCGCCTGGCCGGCGCCGCCGCAGGGCTTCTCCCACCTGACCGTGCTCGATGCGACCGGCGCCAGCGCCAGCGCGGCGGTCCGGATCGAGCAGTAAGAATGCGTAGGGTGTGCACGCGGAGCATGCGCACCTCTTTCTTCAAGGCCGGGGCGCCGGTGCGCATCGGCTTCGTCGATGCACACCCTACGAGGGGACCGCCGCTCAGAACCCGACGCGGTCGGCGCCTTTCAGCGCGAGGATCCGGCGCGCTTCGGCCGGGGTCGCGACCTCGAGGCCGAGGCCCTCGATCAGCCCGCGGGCGATCGCGACCTGCTCGGCGTTCGAGGTCGCGAGCTTGCCGGGGCCGGACCACAGCGAGTCCTCGAGCCCGACCCGGATGTTGC
>DASZVN010000093.1:0-6155 GCA_035547055.1 Hyphomicrobiales bacterium | reverse complement strand
CTAGAGGTGCTCGGGCGCCGCGGCCTCGTCCTTCAGCTCGTGGCGCTGCAGGAGCGGCACCTGGGTCATCGCGAACAGGAAGGTCAGCGGGAACACGCCCCAGACCTTGAACGCGACCCAGGTGTCGGTCGAGAAGTTGCGCCAGACGATCTCGTTCAGCGCCGCCAGCACGAAGAAGAATATCCCCCAGCGGATCGTGAGCTTGCGCCAGCCGGCCTCGTCGAGGCGGAAGGCGACGTCGAGCACGATCGCGAGGAGCGACTTGCCGAACAGGAGGCCGCCGAGCAGGACCACGCCGAACAGCGTGTCCACGATGGTCGGCTTCATCTTGATGAAGGTCTCGTCGTGGAGGAGGAGCGTGAGCCCGCCGAAGACGAGAACCACCACGCCCGTCACCACCGGCATCGTCGGCAGATGGCGGGTGAGGAGCCACGAGGCGGCGAGCGCGATCACCGTCACCGCCATGAACACCGCCGTCGCGACGAACAGATTGGCGCGCAGGTTGACGACGAAGAACACCACCAGCGGCCCGAGCTCGAGCACGAGCTTCAGCAGCGGATTCACGCGGGGCTTCGCCGGACGGGGCTGGTCGAGGGTCATGGTGTCCGATGTGCCCTGCGGATGCGGCGGGATCAAGAGCGGCATCGGCATTGGAAATAGCATCATATGATGTTATTTTCTGTGCCTGAGGAGAGCTGCCAATGCGAACGACCATCGCGATGGACGACGAACTCGTCGCCAAGGCCCAGGCTTACACGGGCGTCAAGGAGAAGTCCGCCCTGGTCCGCGAGGCGCTGAAGGCGCTGATCGAACGCGAGGCGTCGCGGCGGCTCGCGCGGCTGCGCGGCACCATGCCCGACCTTCGTCCGGTGCCACGGAGGCGCCAGGATCCGGAATGATCCTGGCGGACAGTTCAGTCTGGATCGACCATTTCCGCGGCATCGGCGACGCGGTGATGGTCAACCTGCTGAACGACGAAGAGATCCTGATGCACCCATTCGTGCTCGGCGAATTGGCGCTCGGCCACCTTCGTCCCCGGATCCAACTCCTCGCGATGTTCAGGGCGTTGCCGCAAGCCGACGTCGCGACGGATGATGAGGTCCTGGAGCTTATCGAATATCATTCCCTTGAGGGGAGCGGCATCGGCTATGTCGACGCGCACTTGTTGGCTGCGACGACGCTCATGCCCGGTGCGGCCTTCTGGACGCGCGACCGCCGCCTGCGCGACGTCGCCGAGCGGCTGCGGTTGCTCGCCGATCTGAACTGATCGACCCCCGCCCTTGCGCCCCGGCCCGCCGCCGGATATGGCGGCGGCTTGCGGCGGCGGGGCGCCTCGGCTCGGGCGGGATCGGGGAATGCGCGAATACGACTACGTCATCGTCGGCGCCGGCTCGGCCGGCTGCGTCCTCGCCAACCGGCTGACCGAGGACCCCGCGGTCAAGGTCCTCCTGATCGAGGCCGGCGGACGCGATCGCCATCCCTTCGTCCACATGCCGCTGACCTGGCGGCAGATCTGGCGGGGGCCGCTCTACAACTGGATGTACAAGACCGACCCGGAGCCCTACTGCGACGATCGCGAGCTGGCGCTGCCGCGCGGCAAGGTGCTCGGCGGCTCCTCCACCATCAACGGCCTGCTCTATATCCGCGGCAATCCGCGTGACTACGACACCTGGCGCCAGCTCGGCAACGCCGGCTGGAGCTATGCCGAGGTGCTGCCCTATTTCAGGCGCTCGGAGAACAACTGGCGCGGCGAGGGCAAGTATCACGGCGCCGGCGGCTACCTCCAGGTCACGCCGGTCGACACCACGCTCTACGGCTACGACCCGATCCGCGCCGCGGCGCTCGCTGCCGGCATCAAGCCGACCGAGGATTTCGCCGCCGATCCGGAGGGCTTCAACCGGCTCGACGTGACCGTCGGCGGCGGCCGCCGCTCCAGCACCGCGCAGGCCTATCTCAAGCCGGCGCGCGCCCGGCCGAACCTCACCGTCGTCATCAATGCGCTGACGCAGCGCGTCATCGTGGAGAAGGGCCGCGCCACGGGGGTCGAATACCGCCACGGCGGCAAGGCCGAGACGGCGCGGGCGAGCCGCGAGGTGATCCTCTCCGGCGGCTCCTACAATTCGCCGCAGCTCCTGATGCTGTCGGGCATCGGGCCGGCCGACGAGCTTCGCGCCCACGGCATCGAGCCGCGCCACGACCTGCCGGGCGTCGGCAAGAACCTGTCCGAGCACCCGATGGTCGGGATGGGCTTCGAGGCGAAGAACCCCGACACCTTCCTGAACGAGCTTCGCTTCGACCGGCTGTGCGTGCAGTTCCTGCGCTACGCCGCGACCCGCACCGGCCGCTTCGCCAACCAGGTCATCACCGCCAACGCCTTCGTCCGCACCCGGCCCGAGCTCGACACGCCGAACATGCAGCTCTTCTTCGGGCCGGCGACGATGGATGCCAGGATCTGGATGCCGGGCTTCACCAAGACGCCGATGCACGGCTTCAGCGGCACCGCCTGCCTGCTCCGCCCCGACAGCCGCGGCGAGGTCGGCCTGCGCTCGGCAGACCCGGCGGCGCCGCCGCGGGTCAAGCTCAACTTCTTCCGGGAGAAGGCCGACCGCGACGCCATCCGCGCCGGCATCAAGCGCCTGCGCGAGGTCTATGCCACGCCGCCCCTGCGCGATCTCATCCGACAGGAGGCCTATCCCGGCCCGGACGTGAGGACCGACGACGAGATCGACGCCTATGCCCGGCGCCGCGTCGAGGTCGGCCACCACCCGGTCGGCACCTGCAGCATGGGCGTCAACGGCTACGCCGTGGTCGATCCCGAGCTTCGCGTCCGCGGCCTCGAGGGCCTGCGCGTGGTCGACGCCTCGGTGATGCCGCTGGTCCCGAGCGGCAACACCAACGCGCCCACCATCATGATCGCCGAGAAGGCCGCCGACCTGATCCGCGGCCGCGAGCCCCTGCCGGCGGCGGAGCTGTAGCGGCGCGGACGTTACTTCTCCGTCATGGCCAGGCTTGTCCCGGCCATCCACGACCTTCTTGGCGGGGAGCGCTGCAAACTCGTCATGCCCGGCCCGACGCCGGGCATGACGAGGAGAGGCCGGTGACTAGGCCCCGACGTTGAACGCGGCCAGCGCCGCCATGTTGACGAGGTCCGAGTCCTTGGCGCCGAGCTGGACGATCTGCACCGCCTTGTTGAGGCCGACGAGGAGCGGGCCGATCACGGTCGAGCCGCCCAGCTCCTGCAGCGTCTTGGTCGCGATCGAGGCGGCGTCGAGGGTCGGCATCACCAAGACGTTGGCGGGCTCCGACAGCCGGCTGAACGGATAGGCGGCCAAGAGATCGCGGTTCAGCGCGACGTCCGCCGCCATCTCGCCGTCGACCTCGAAATCGACATTGCGCCCGGCAAGCAGCGCCACCGCGTCGCGGATGCGGTTGAGCCGCTCCAGCGGCGGATTGCCGAAGGTCGAGGACGCGAGGATCGCCACCCGCGGCTCGTGGCCGAGGCGGCGCGCGACCCCCGCCGCCGCGGTGGCGATGTCGGCGAGCTCCTCGGCGTTCGGCACCTCGGTCACCGCCGTGTCGGCGATCAGCACGGTCCGCCCGCGCACCAGCGCGACCGAGACGCCCATCACCCGGTGGCCGGGCCTGGCGTCGATGACGTGGAGGATCTCGTCGAGCACGGTCGCGTAGTTGCGGGTGACGCCCGACACCATGGCGTCGGCGTCGCCATAGGCGACCATGCACGCGGCGAAATGGTTGCGGTCGGTGTTGACCAGGCGCTGGCAGTCGCGCTGGAGATAGCCCTTGCGCTGGAGCCGCTCGTAGAGGCGCTGGGCGTAATACTGGTTGCGGGTCGAGAGCCGCGCGTTGACGACCTCGATGTTGTTGCGGATGTCGATGCCGGCCGCCTCGGCCGCGGCCTGCACCCGGTCCTCGCGCCCGACCAGGATCGCGGTGCCGAGCCCGGCGGCGACGAAGGACGCGGCGCCGCGGATGACCTGCTCCTCCTCGCCCTCGGCGAAGACGACGCGCTTCGGCGCGCGCTTGACGTTGGCGAACACGCCCTGGAGCGTACCCGCGACCGGGTCGCGGCGCGAGCGCAGCGTCGTGACGTACTCGTCCATGTCCTCGATCGGGCGGCGCGCGACGCCGCTCTCGACCGCGGCCTTGGCGACGGCGGGCGGGATGGTCGAGATCAGCCTGGGGTCGAACGGCACCGGGATGATGTAGTCCGGCCCGAAGCGCGGGCGGAAGCCGTAGGCCGAGGCGACCTCGTCGGGGACGTCCTCGCGAGCGAGGCGGGCCAGCGCCTCGGTCGCGGCGATCTTCATCTCCATGTTGATCGCGGTGGCGCGCACGTCGAGCGCGCCGCGGAAGATGTAGGGGAAGCCGAGGACGTTGTTGACCTGGTTGGGATAGTCCGAGCGGCCGGTCGCGATGATGGCGTCGTCGCGGACCTGGGCGACCTCCTCCGGGGTGATCTCCGGGTCCGGGTTCGCCATCGCGAAGATGATCGGCTTGGCGTTCATCGTCGCGACCATCTCGGGCGTCAGCGCGCCCTTGACCGAGAGGCCGAAGAACACGTCCGAGCCCTTCACCGCATCGGCCAGCGTCCGCGCGTCGGTGTCGACCGCGTGGGCCGACTTCCACTGGTTCATGCCCTCGGTGCGGCCCTTGTAGATGACGCCCTTGGTGTCGCAGAGGATGACGTTCTCGGCGGCGAAGCCCATCGCCTTGATCAGCTCCAGGCAGGCGATGCCGGCGGCGCCGGCGCCGTTGCAGACGAGCCTGGTCTTGCGGATGTCGCGGCCCGACAGGTCGAGGGCGTTGATGAGGCCGGCGGCGGCGATGATCGCGGTGCCGTGCTGGTCGTCGTGGAAGACCGGGATGTCCATCAGCTCGCGCAGGCGCTGCTCGATGATGAAGCAGTCGGGCGCCTTGATGTCCTCGAGGTTGATGCCGCCGAAGGAGGGGCCGAGATAGCGCACGCAGTTGACGAATTCGTCGACGTCCTCGGTGTCGACCTCGAGGTCGATCGAATCGACGTCGGCGAAGCGCTTGAACAGGACCGACTTGCCCTCCATCACCGGCTTCGCCGCGAGCGCGCCGAGATTGCCGAGGCCGAGGATCGCGGTGCCGTTGGTGATGACCGCGACGAGGTTGCCGCGCACGGTGTAGTCGAACGCCTTGGCCGGATCCTCGGCGATCGCGCGCACCGGCACCGCGACGCCCGGCGAATAGGCCAGCGACAGGTCGCGCTGGGTCGCCATCGGCTTGGTGGCGATGATCTCGATCTTGCCGGGGCGGCCCTGCTCGTGGAAGCTCAGCGCCTCCTGGTCGGTGAAGGTCGGGCGCGAGCGGCCCCGCTGGGCGGCGCTTGACATTGCGGCTGGTATCCTCGGGCGGAAGAAAGTGTCTCTCCTCGGCAAAGTTTCACGTCGCCCGCCTGGGATCAAGCGCTCCGCCGCCGCAACCCGGCATGCTTCGCGCCGCCGCGCGGCCGTGTTATAAGATCACATGCCCCGCCACAGCCATGGCGCGACCCGGACCGAGCCGCGGACCCCCAACCAGCGCGCGGTCCTGGCCTGCCTCGCCGGCGAACGCCGGCCGCTGACCGCCTACCAGCTCCTCGACCGGCTGCGCGGCGACGGCATCGCCCACCCGCCGACGGTCTACCGCGCGCTGAACGACCTCATGCGGCTCGGCCTGGTCCACCGGGTCGAATCGCTGAACGGCTTCGTCGCCTGCGACCACGGCCCCGGCGAGCACCGCGCCGGCTTCGCCATCTGCCGCGCGTGCTCGGCGGTCGAGGAGGTCGAGCTGGCGGCGCCGAAAGGCCCTGCCGTCGCCCGCCTCGCGCCGGCCGGCTTCGCCGTCGAGCGCATCTCGCTGGAGTTCGCCGGCCTCTGCGCCGCCTGCGCCGCGAAGGGAGAGGCCGCGCCGGCCCACCACCCGCGGCCGTGAGGCGCCTTGTCAGCGCCGCACTTCGCGACTAGCCCGAAGCGGCGTTCCGACTCGGGGGGCGAGGTGCGGCTGGCGATCCTGTCCGCGTGGCTCGTGCTGGCGCTCATGGCCTTCGCAGGCCCGGCGAGCGCCCATCCGCACGTCTGGGTGACGACGCGCAGCACCATCGTCTTCGACAAGGCCGGGGCGCCGAC
>DASZVN010000092.1:0-17750 GCA_035547055.1 Hyphomicrobiales bacterium | reverse complement strand
CTCGGGCGCGGGACGCGGCGGGCCGGCCCAGCGGGCGTCGTCGGCCGGGGCGACCGGCGGCGGCGCCTCGACCGCCCAGTCGAGGAAGTCGGGGTTGACCGGCCGCCGTTCGCGGCTCTGGACGTCGCGCGGCGACATCGGCGGCGCCGCGGTGCCGGCCGGCCCCCACAGATCGGCCGGGGACGCGGCGGCCGGGGTCGACGGCGGCGCCGGCGCGGCCGCCTCCTCGCCGTCGAGGCCGACGGCGACGATGTAGTGGCCGATCGCGAGGCGATCGCCGTTCCTGAGCCGGTGCGGCGCCTGGAGGCGATGATCGGCGCCGTTGAGGAAGGTGCCGTTGGTCGAGACGTCGTGGAGCCAGTAGCCGCCGTCGTGCCAGCGGACCTCGCAATGCTTGCCGGAGATGAAGCGGCTCGGGTCGGGCAGCGTCCAGTCGAGGTGCTGGTCGCGCCCGAGGTCGAGCCCGCGCCGGCCCGAAACGGTGACGCTGAGCGGCCCGCCGTCCGGCAGGCTGGTCTCGTTCTCGATGCGAAGCGTCAGCGCCATCGCCGCCCTGCCGTCACCCGCCGTCATGCTAGCCGGGACGGGCCCCGACGCAAGCGGCGCGGCCCGTTCCGCCTTGAAAGCGGCGCCGACCGCTGCGAGGATCGGGCAACGGAGAGCGCGCGATGCCGGCTGGGTTCGCCGCACGAGTGACCGATCTGGCTGCGCACGGGACCCCGCTGTCGCCGGGGCCGGGGAGCGTGAACGTCCTGACCGGAGGCCTGCCGCAATGGCGCGGCGTGCCGGCCGCCGCGGCGGCGGCGCTCAGCAGCGCCAAGGCGACGTCCGACGCCACCATCCAGACGGCGGAAGCGACGACGCTCGCGGCCGCGGGAACCCCCGCCGCACCGGCCGCGGTGGCGGCCGAGCAGGCGGTCAAGTCCGCCGCCGCCAGCGCCATGGGCTCGATGATGACCGGCATGGCGGGCGGCGCCGACATCCATGTCTGCCCGATCCCCCTGCCGTTGCCGCCGCACGGCCCCGGCGTCGTCATCAACGGCTCGCCCACCGTGCTGGTCAACGCGCTGCCCGCGTGCCGGATGGGGGACACCATCCTCGAGGCGGTGGGGCCGCCCGACCAGATCGCGATCGGCTGCCCGACCGTCATCATCGGCGACGGCAACGCCGCCGTGGCCCGCGTGCTGACCGTCGTCGGCGGCAGCGGCACACCGGCCGATGCCGATCTGGTCGCCGCCGAGCTCGCGAAGATGCCGATCTCGGTCCTGCTGCAGATGCAGGCGAACGGCACCAAGGTCGTCGCCTGCGAGGGGCCGATCACCGACTACCGGACCGACCTCAAGGGCGTGCATCCGCGGGGCTGGCCTCCCGGCGCCACCTGGGATTCGGTCCCCGGCGTCTTCACGCCGGACCGCAACGAGGTCGTCATCGGCGTGATCGGGCAGGGGACCGCGGCGGGGGCGCACGTGCCGAAGACCGGCGAGGGCCACGGCTCGGCCAACCTGACGGTCCACGAATCGATGCACAGCGTCGATCACGGCTCGGGCAATCCGTCGGCGAGCGGCGACTTCAACGCGGCGCGCAGCGCGGACCAGGGCTCGCTGTCGGGCTACGAGAACCAGCCCGGCGCCGCCGGCCAGCAGGAATCCTATGCCGAAAGCGCCGCCCGCCATGCCGAAGGCCAGGACAGCGGCACGCCGGCATTGCAGAAATACTGGGATCAACGGTGGTGAGGACGGCGCCCGGCGGGCTCGCACGGCGGCTGGCGCAGGTCGCGGCGCTGCTCCCGCTGGGGCTTGGGCCGCTCACCGCGGAGGCACACGGCATGGACGAGGCGAAGAGCATCGGCTCGGCGACGATGGCAGCCGACGGCACCATCGTGCTCGACCTCCGGGCGGCGGGACCGCAGGGCCTCGGCGACGCGCGGATGGTCTATCCGCCCGGCGATCCGAACTACGCGAGCGTGCTCCGCCACCTCGGCGGGCTGCGCCCGGGTGAGGAAAAGCCGGTCCCGCCCTGGCCCGACGAACCCTGAGCCGGCGAAGCGGCCGGCTCTGCTCAGCGCCGTTCGCCCCCGGCCAGCGCGGCGCCCTCGGCGAGGCAGGGCGTCATGACGGCCGGCAGGTTTTCGCTCGCGATCCTGACCATCGCGATCATCAGCCCGGCGCGGACGGCCCGCGCGGTCTGGTGGGGCGCGGCCGGCACCACGCCGACCTCGGGCGGGACGATGCTGCCGCCCGACCACCCGGCGGCGAGCGCCATCCAGCTCGACGGCAGGCGGCTGTCGGCCTCGCCGCCATAGCGGAGCGCGGCCCGGCGCCGCCCCTCCTCGGGCTCGCGCACCCACGCCTCGGCCCAGGCGAGGCCGTCCTCCTCCTCGGGCGCGAGCGGGATCATCCGCCGCAGCGATTGGCAGCCCCACCACACCGCCTCGCGCCGGGGCAGCAGGTAGGCGCAGAGCGAGACCGCCTTGTCCCACGACCCGGCCGCCGCCAGGGCCTGGAGGAAGGCCAGTGGCTGCGCGTCGGCCGGCGCCTCGCCGATGTCGTCGGCGGCGGTAGGGAAGGCTTCGTAAAGGTCGCCGAGCGTGGCGAAACGGAGTGACGCCATGACGCTCAGTTGATCTTCACCGGCAGCCCCTGGATCACGCACGGGCCGGTCGACTTGATGGTGATGGTCGGGGCGTCGAGGGTGATCCCGGTCGGGTCGATCGTCAGCTTGCTCGGGCCGACCTGCAGCGTGATCTTGAGCTTCGCCGTCTCCTGGATCGTGCCCGACTCGACGTCGACCTGGTAGTCGCCGTTCTTCAAGGTCAGGTGGTCGGAGGCGCCGCCCGTCGGCGGCGTGAACTTCGAGCCGACGGTGCGCGTCTCGGCATGGGCGATCGTGGTCGTGAGGTCGTGGCCGATCGAGCGGGATTCGTCGTTCAGCACCACGACCTCCAGATCCTTCTGCGCGTGCACCCGGATCTGCTCGGAGCTCTTCTTGTCCTCGAACATCAGCTCGTTGTAGCCGCCGCCGCCTTTCGACGAATTGCTCTTGACGCCGGCCTGGGTCTGGTTGGCGGGGAGGTCATAGGGCAGCTTGTTGTCGCCGTTGTAGACGGTCCCGACCACCAGCGGCTGGTCGGGATCGCCCTCGAGGTGCTCGATCACCACCTCCATGTTGATGCGCGGGATGAACTGCCCGCCCCACGACTTGCCCGACCACATCTGGGCGACGCGGACGCGGCGCGACGGCTTCTTGTCCCGGTCCCAGTAGAACTGGACCAGGATGCGGCCGTGCTCGTCGACGTCGATCTCCTCGCCCGACTTGCCCACCACCTTGGCGGTCTGCGGCCCGTGGATCACCGGGCGCGGCGTCAGGCGGGGGGCGCGGAACTGGCGGTCCTTGGGCTGGAACTCGTAGCGGCCCGAGCGCTCGTCGGCATAGGTGTCGACCGAGGCATAGGCCTGCTGGGTGATCCGGCACGAGGAGCGGACGACGAGATAGTCGCCGTCGTCGGTGGGATGGTCGGCGAGGCGCACCGTGCCGCCGGGAAAGAGCGAGGGCGCATAGCCGCTCGCGTAGCGGCGATGGTCGAGCGCCTGGGCGGCCTCGACCCTGACCTTGGCGAGGCGCTCGCCCTCGCCGGGGTCGGTATAGCGGCCGGGATAGTCATAGGCCTCGAAGCTCGCGAGGGCGTAGCCGTCCGGCTTCTCGGAATCGCGCAGCAGCCGGGTCGCAGGCTGCAGGTAGTCATAGTCGTTGAGCGTGACCTTGCCGGTGCGGAAGCGGCGCTCTCCGGTCCATTGGGTGACGTGCTCGTCCTGCCATTCCCCCGCCGCGGTCGTGGACACGAGGTGGATCGCGTCGAGCCCGGGGACGGGCTGGTGCGCCAGCGCGGCGTCGGCCATCACCAGGGTGTGCTTGTCCGCGGTATGCTCGAAGAAATAGTAGATGCCGTTCTCCTCCATCAGGCGGCAGACGAAGGCGAGGTCGGTCTCGCGGTATTGGACGCAATATTCGAGTTCCGGATAGCTTTCGTTGAGGCTGGCGCGAAAATCGCTGAAGCCGGCCTCGGTGAAGACCTTCTTGATGATTTCCGGCGCGGTCGGGTGGCCCACCACCGTCTTGTCGAAGATGCGGCAGTTGGCGCGCTGCGACAGCAGCCACAGCCACGGCCGCAGCACCAGCCGGTAGGCGTGGTAGCGGCCGACCGGGCCGAGGCTCTCGGCCTCGGTCGCGATGCCGGTGAATTGGCGCGGCGTCCCGGACGACGTCACGAGCGCGACCGAGGCCGGGCGCCCGAGCACCGAATTGAAGTCGAGTCCCGCGGTTTCGCTCAGGGCGTCGATGCGGAATTCGAAAAGTTCGCTGAGGCCCTCGGTCGCTTCCAGACGTGTCAGTACGAGCACGTCTTTCCCGAGCGGAGTAGACAGGACGGCGAGGCGCTTTTCTTGACTGGCAGGGGCAGCCATGCTTAAGCTCTTGTGAGGCCTCGGCGGGAGAGCTTCGCCGCGACGATACAGGCGCGGTTAGACCTCGTCCAGCGCCAGTACAAGAGGCCCGATCGAGAGGAAATGTCGACATGGGCGCGCGTCTGGCGGCGGCCTTTGCGGCGGGTGTGCTGGGTGCGGCGTGGGCCTTCGCGGCCGCCGCGGAACCGGCCCGCAGCGCGGGCGATATCGTCAACTTCTTCGCCTCGCAGGGACAGTCCGCAAGCAAGCTCGGCGCCTCGCGCGGGCTGTGCATCGGCACCCAGTCCGAGTGCGGCGTGCCGGCTCCGGCGAAGCCCGCGGCCGGCCTCAACCTGCTCGTCAATTTCGATCTGAACTCCGACCGGCTGACCCCTGAGGCCAAGCAGAACCTCGACGAGTTCGTGAAGGCGCTGAAGGATCCGCGCCTGTCCGGCCTCTCGTTCACGGTCGACGGCTATACCGACGCCACCGGCACCAAGGACTATAACCAGCGGCTGTCGGAGCGCCGGGCCGAAGCGGTGGTGCGCTATCTCGACGAGAACGGCATCGCGCCGAAGCGCCTGTCCGCGAAGGGTTACGGCCAGGAAAAGCCGATCGGCGCGGGGCCGTTCGACCCGGTCAACCGGCGGGTGGAGATGCGCCGCTTGTCGCCGTGACGGCATTCGGCGTTCGCGGACCGGCCCGATGGCGGTGATCGATTTCCCGGCGCTGAGCCAGCCGGTGGCCGACGATGCGCCGTGCGGCCCCGATCTCGAGGTCGCGGGCGACCCCGACTACATGAACTTCATGGCCCGGATCGAGGGCCTGCTGCCGGAATCCTACCTCTCGTTCGATCGCGCCACGCTCGACGTCCCGGCCGAGCTCGCGACCATCGGCGGCCTCCTCGCCCGCTCGCGCGACCTCCGTCTCCTGACGGTGGCGGCCAAGCTCCTCATCCTCGACCGTGATCTCTCCGGCTTTGCCGCCGCCTTCGCCGCCGTCGCGGCGCTGCTGCACGAGCGCTGGGACGACGTCCACCCCCGCGGCGAGGAGGGCGACTACACCCTGCGCATGGTCGCGGTGCAGTCGCTCGACGAGAACGCCACCATCGCCATGCCGCTCCAGGCGGTGCCGCTGGTGGAGAGCCGCCGCTTCGGCAAGATCAGCTTCCGCAGCCATCTCGTCGCCGCCGGCGAGGTCGCGCCCCGCGAGGGCGAGGCCGCGGTCGACGCGACGGCCGTGGCGGGAGCGCTGGACGAGGCCGAGATCGCCGACCTCGTCGCGGTCCGCGACCGGGTCCGCGGCGTGCAGGCGGCGGCCGCGCAGATCGCCGGCGACTTCATCTCGCCGCCCGGCGGCGAACCGGGGTCCGGCCATGCCTACGCCGTCCGCTTCGAGCGGCTGGCGCCGCTTGCGGCGCGCATCGTCGCGCTGCTCGACGGCGCCATCGTCAAGCGCGATCCCACGGCGGTTCCGGCCGCGCCGGCGCCGGCCGCATCCACGGCTGCGCCAGCCGCCGCGGCGGCGCCGACGAGCGGGCGCATCCGCTCGCTCGCCGACGCGCGCCAGGCGCTGGCCGCGGCCTCGGCCTATTTCGCCGCCGCCGAGCCGTCGAGCCCGGCGGCGCTCCTGGTCCACCAGGCCGAGCGGTGCATCGGCAGGTCCTTCCTCGAGGTGATGCAGATCCTGGTGCCGGGGGCGGCCGAGCGGACGACCATTCCGGTCGGCGGCGACAAGGTGTTCGACCTCACCTTCGAGCAGCTCCGCCAGCTCGACGGCAACGCCGGGATGGATGGCGCCGGCACCGGCGCGGGCGATGGTGCGCCGGTCGCGGCCGCCGCGAGCCGGCCCGAGGCGCTGGCCCTCCTGGAGGAGGTGGCCGCGTTCTACCGCGCGGCCGAGCCGTCGAGCCCGATCCCGCTTCTCGTGGCCCGCGCCCGCGATTTCGCCGAAAGCGATTTCATGAGCATCCTCCAGCACGTATTGCCGGGCGATGCGTTGCGGAAGATCACCCCCTGATGGTGGTCGCCGCAAGTCAAGGGCGATTGACGCCCGTGCAAAGTTCAAGTTGAATGCCGCCCCAGAGGCCGAATGACTGGCCTTAGCCGGGCGGCGCCGGCGAAGGGGGAGGCTGCGACATGGCCGATACGGGGCAGAAATTCATCCGCCGCAACCGCGCGCCGCGGGTCCACATCAGCTACGAGGATCCTTACAACGCCGAGCAGCGGATCGAGCTGCCCTTCGTGATGGGCGTCCTGGCCGACCTGTCGGGCAACAGCCCCGGCGCCGAGAAGCCGGATCTCGCCGAGCGCAACTTCCTCGAATTCGACATGGACAATTTCGACAACCGGATGGCGGCGATCGCGCCCGGCGTCTCGATGCGTGTCGACAACAAGCTCGGCGATAGCAACGACGAGAAGCTTTCGGTCAATCTTCGATTCAGCAAGATGGACGATTTCCGGCCGGCCGGCATCGCCCGCCAGGTGCCGGCGCTGGCGAAGCTTCTGGAGGCGCGCGAGCAGCTCGCCAACCTGCTCCGCTACATGGACGGCAAGGTCGCGGCCAGCGACCAGATCAAGGCGCTGCTCGCCGATCCGCAATTGATGGCGGCGCTGAAGGAGCGGCTCGCTCAGGACGCGACGGCCGAGCCCGGCGCCGAGACCAAGAAGGAATAGGCCGCAGCGCGGGGTGGTCGATCAAACGACGGTGGACGACATGGCGGAAGTGAGCGAAGCCAAGCGCGGGGCGGCTGGCGCAGTCGAGACGCGCAATCCCGATGAATTCGCGGCGGTCCTGAAGCAGAGCTTCAAGCCGCGCACCGAGCGCGCGGCGACGGAGGTCGAGAGCGCCGTCGGGACGCTGGTGCGCGAGGCGCTCGCCGACAGCTCGCTGATCAAGGACGACGTCCTCGACACCATCGAGGAGATGATCGCCCGCATCGATGCCAAGCTGACGACCCAGATCAACGCGATCCTGCACGCGCCGGAATTCCAGCAGATCGAGAGCGCGTGGCGCGGGCTCAACTATCTCGTCATGAACTCGGAGACGGACCCGTCGCTCAAGATCCGGGTGATGAATGCCTCGAAGAACGAGCTCTACCGCAACCTGCGCCTCTATCCGGGCGCGCGCTGGGACCAGAGCCCGCTGTTCAAGAAGCTCTACGAAACCGAGTTCGGCCAGCTCGGCGGCGAGCCCTATGGCTGCATGATCGCCGACTACGAGTTCAGCCACCAGCCGACCGACATCCAGCTCCTGCGCGACATCAGCAAGGTCGCCGGCGCCGCCCACGCGCCGTTCTTCGCCGCCGCGGCGCCCGAGCTGCTCGGCATGGATAGCTGGACCGAGCTCACCAACCCGCGCGACATCAGCAAGATCTTCGACACGCCGGACTACGCCGCCTGGAAGTCGCTGCGCGACGCGCCGGACTCGCGCTATCTCGGCCTGTGCATGCCCCGGGTGCTGTCGCGGCTGCCCTACGGCGCCAAGGCCGAGCCGATCGAGGAGTTCGCCTTCGAGGAGGAGACCGACGGCCACAAGGGCGACAAATACGCCTGGATGAGCGCCGCCTACGCCATGGCGGTCAACATCAACCGGGCCTTCAAGGAATGGGGCTGGTGCACCCGCATCCGCGGCGTGCAGTCTGGCGGCGAGGTCATCAACCTGCCGACCCATACCTTTCCGAGCGACGACGGCGGAGTCGATCTCAAGTGCCCGACCGAGATCGCCATCTCCGACCGCCGCGAGGCCGAGCTGGCGAAGTCCGGCCTGATCCCGCTGATCCACCGCAAGAACACCGACAAGGCGGCGTTCATCGGCGCCCAGTCGGTCTACAAGCCCAAGGCCTATTCCGGGAAGGACGGGGTCGAGGCCACCGCCTCCGACAATCTCTCGGCGCGGCTGCCCTACATGTTCGCGGTGTCGCGCTTCGCCCACTACTTGAAATGCATGGTGCGCGACAAGATCGGCGCGACCAAGGAGAAGGAAGAGCTGCGGCGCTGGCTGCAGGAGTGGATCAACGACTATGTCGACGGCGATCCCGTCAACTCGTCGGAAGCCACCAAGGCGCGCAAGCCGCTCGCCGATGCCAAGGTCGAGATTTTCCCCAACGAGGAAAATCCCGGCTACTACAACGCCCGGTTCTATCTACGTCCGCACTATCAGTTGGAGGGGGTCGATATCGGGCTCAGCCTGGTGTCGCGGGTGCCTTCCGGCGCCAATGCCTGAAACGCGCCGGCTGCGTGGAGGCCGCAGCCGAGAGGGCGCCGTCGGCGCCGTCGCGAGAGCTGTCCTCTGGCAAGTCTGAGGGGGTACTCCCATGGCAGTCGACATGTTTCTCAAGCTGGACGGGATCCAGGGCGAGTCCAAGGATCAAGGCCACAAGGATGAGATCGACATCTATTCCTGGAGCTGGGGGCTCACCCAGACCGGCTCGTTCGGCACCGGCGGCGGCGGCGGCACCGGCAAGGTGAACGTGCACGACATGACGCTGACCAAGAAGCTCGACAAGGCGAGCAACGGGCTCACGGTCAATTGCGCCAGTGGCAAGCACATTCCCAACGGCGTCGTGACCGTGCGCAAGGCCGGCGACACGCCGCTCGAATATTTGGTCATCACCCTGAACGACATCCTGGTCAGCTCGATGCAGACCAGCGGCGCGACGTCGGGCGACGAGGTGATGGAGACGGTTTCGCTCAACTTCTCCAAGTTCAAGGTGGAGTACAAGGAGCAGCAGGCCGACGGCAGCGGCGGGCCGGCCGTGACCTATGGCTGGGACGTCAAGCAGAACGTCAAGGTCTGAACCGCCGGAGCGGCGCGGCGCGGGTGACGCGCCGCGGCCCAGCCGGCGCGTTCGCGGAGGGCGTCGATGCCCGGCTCGTTGAGGCATTCCCGGCTGAGTCCGCCCCTGATGTACGCGTTCCGCAGCGCCCACGAGGCGCGCGACGCCAAGAAGGAGCTCGACCTGCGCGACGAGGCCGGCGAGCGTGTCATCGCCGGTCGTCGCGCCGGCATCCGCGCCATCACCGAGGCCGAGCTGCGCCGCGAGGTGATCCGCGACCTCGATGCGCTGCTGAACACCGTCTCGCTCGACTCGGCGATCGAGATCGGGGCGGCCGAGCCGACGAGCGGCTCGATCCTGAACTTCGGCCGGCCCGACCTCGCGCGCCGCTCGATGAACGAGACGACCGCCGCCGCGATCGCCGAAGAGCTCCGCGAGTCGCTGATCCGTTACGAGCCGCGGCTGGTCCCGGCCTCCATCCGCGTGCGCCACGAGACGGACAAGGAAACCGAGCAGAAGCTGCGCTTCGTCGTCACCGCCGACCTCAGTTGCGACCCGCTCGACGTCGCCGTCGAGTTCGTTGCCGACGTGAGCTGCGATTCGGGCGCGGTCGCGCTCGGCCGGTTGTGACCCGATGGATGCCGAGTTCCGCGACCTCTACAACGTCGAGCTCCGCCTGCTTTACGAGCAGGCCGCGGAATATGCCGAGGAATATCCCGGCATCGCCGAGCGTCTCGGCGGGCTCACCGTGGAGCGGGTCGACCCCGCGATCGCGGGCCTGCTGGAGGGGGCGGCCTTCCTCGCCGCCCGCGTCCAGCTCAAGCTGAAGCACGAGTTCGCCGAGTTCACCACCAACTTCCTCGAGCAGATCCATCCCGGATACCTCGCGCCGACGCCCTCGGCGATGCTGGCGCGGGTGCTGGCGCCCTACGGCGACCCGGCGCTGCGCGACGGCCGCCGCATCGCCGCCGGCGCCTATCTCGAGGCCAGCTATCGCGAGCGCGAGCGCCGCATCGCCTGCCGCTTCCGCCTTGCGGCGCCGATCACGCTGTGGCCGTTCGAGCTCGCGGCCGCCGAATATTTCGCGGCGCCGGGCCCGATCCATGCCCTGGGCGTCGCCGCCGGGCCCGAGGTGGTGGCCGCGCTCCGCCTGACGTTGACCTGCCGCACGACCCCGGTCCTCGCCGACGAGCCCGACGACCGCGCCGCGCTGGGCGAGCCGGACATGCTGTTCGCGGGGTGCCGGATCGCCGACCTGCCGCTCCACCTGGTCGGTCCCGAGGCCGATGCGATCGCGCTCTACGAGCAGGTCTTCGCCCACCGGGTCGGCGTCCATTTCCGCTTCCTCGACGCGTTCGGCGATCCGGTCGTGATCGCCCATGACGGGCCGGTCGAGCAGCTCGGCTTCGGCGAGGACGAGGCGCTGCTCCCCAACGACAACCGGGTGTTCCAGGGCTTCGACCGGCTGCGCGAGTTCTTCATGTTCCCGCGCAAGTTCCTGGGCTTCCGGCTCGGCGGCCTCGCCGCGACGATGCCCCGCCTCAAGGCCAAGACGGTCGACGTCCTCCTGACCTTCGACGAGGCCAATGCGCGGCTGGCCGCGGCGATCCGTCGGGAGATGTTCGCGCTCTATACGGCACCCGCGGTCAATCTGTTCGAGAAGACCGCCGACCGCATCCCGATCAAGTCCAACCTGCACGAATACCAGGTCGTGCCGGAGCGGAGCCGCCCGCTCGACTTCGAGCCCCATCGGGTAATCGACGTGTTCGCCCACTATCCCGGCGCTCGCGAGAAGGTGCCGGTGCCGGCGCTCTACGCCGCGGCGGCGTCGAGCACGGGCGCGGGGCCGGCCTACACCATCCGCCGCCTGCCGCGGCGGCGCACCGCCGAGGAGCGTCGCCACGGCGCGGGATCGGACTATACCGGCACCGACCTCTACATCAGCCTCTACGACCCGGCCGCGACGGACGACGCCGAGGGCATTGCCGAGCTCAGCGTCCGGGCGCTGTGCTCGAACCGCCATCTTGCGGAGAATCTTCCGGTCGGCGAGGGCGGGGCCGATTTCCAGTTTCTCGACGACACCGAGCTCGCGGTCGTCTGCGCCGCCGGCCCGACGCGGCCGCGCGAGCCGGTGCTGGCACCCCTTCGCGGCCGCAGCGAGACCGCCCATACCGGCGCGGTGACGTGGCGGCTGATCAACGCGCTCAGCCTCAACCATCTCGGCCTGGTCGGCGGGACGGGCGGACGGGGCGCACGGGCGCTGCAGGAGATGCTGTCGCTGTTCGCCGACCTCCGCGACAGCGTCGACGAGCGCCGCATCCGCGGCATCCGCAGCCTCGACAGCCGCCCGGTGGTGAGACGGCTCCGCCAGCGGACCGGCAGCGGCGCCGCCCGCGGCGTCGAGGTCACCGTCACCTTCGACGAGAAGGCGTTCGAGGGCAGCGGCCCGTTCCTTCTCGGCGCCGTGCTCGACCGCTTCTTCGCCGAATACGCCTCGCTCAACCATTTCACCCAGTGCGTGGTACGCACCGTCGAGCGCGGCGAGATCATGCGCTGGCCGCCCCGCGTGGGGGCGAGGATGCCGCTGTGAGCTTCGCCGACGACCTCGCCCAGGAGCCGTGGCGGCACGATTTCTTCGCCGTGCTGCGCCGGCTCGAGCGCGCCCATCCGGAGCGGCCGCGGATCGGCGACAGCGAGGCCCGCCGCGACGACTACGTCCTGCTCGGCCAGGATCCGTTCCTCGAGTTTCCGGCCTCGACGCTGAGTGGCGCCGAGCGCGACCAGGGCGGCCGCTGGCACCTCCTGGTGCGCTTCCTCGGCCTGCTCGGGCCGCAGGGAGCGCTGCCGCTGACGACCAGCGAGGAGGCCTATGGCTGGCTGCTTGCCCGCGACGACGCCTATCCGCGCTTCCTCGACATCCTCAACCACCGCTTCCTCCAGCTGTTCTTCCGCGCCTGGGCCGATTCGCGGCCGATCGCCCAGCACGACCGGCCCGACGCCGACCGCTTCATGACCTATCTCGGCGCGCTGATGGGCATCGGCTCGGCGCCCTATCGCGACGCCGACAGCGTCCCCGATGGCGCCAAGCTGGCCTATGCCGGGCTGGTCGGCGCCGCGACCAAGAGCGCGTCGCGCCTGCGTGGCCTGATCGCCGGCGTGCTCGGCACGGCGGTCGAGATCGAGGAGTTCGTCGGCAGCCGCCTCGCCTTCGAGCCCGGCGACCAGAGCCGGCTCGGCCGCGCCAACGCCACGCTCGGCCGCGACTGCCTGATCGGCGCGACGGTCTTCAGCGTCGAGGACAAGATCCGCGTCCGCATCGTCGCGAAGAGCCTCGACGAGTACCGCCGCTTCCTGCCGAGCGGGCCGTTGTGCGAGCCGCTGGCCGACCTCGTCTTCCTCTATCTCGGCGACCAGCTCGAATGGGACGTCGAGCTGCTGCTGCCGGCCAAGGCGATCGAGCCGACCTGCCTTGGCAGGAGCGGCCAGCTCGGCTGGACGAGCTGGATGGCCGCGGCCGGCGCCGGCGGCGAGGAGCTCCGCGCCGACAGCCGCTTCAATCCACGGCAATACCTGATGGAGCGGCGCGGGCACATGGCCGCCGCGCCGCGGGCAGGGGAGTAGACGCGATGGCCGACATCAGCCTCGAAGCGGTCACCGGCAAGCTCAACCGGGTCGGCTACGATGCCTTCATCCAGGCGCTGCGCCACGCCAAGAGCGCGGGCCACCGCAACGTCGAGCTGGCCCACTGGCTCCTGGCGCTCCTCCAGCACGACAAGACCGATCTCGCGCTGACGGCCGACCGCTTCAAGCTCGACCGCGCCCGCCTGCTCGCCGACGTCGCGGCCGTGGTGAAGGGCTTCAGGCCCAACGAGACCGAGATGCCGGGCGTCTCGAACACGGTGGTCGACCTGCTCGACCGCGGCTGGCACTACACCACGCTCTTCCTCGGCGAGACCCAGATCCGCACCGGCGCGATGCTGCTTGCGGCGCTGAAGTCGCTGGAGCTGCGCCGCGCCTTCACCCAGATCTCGCAGGAATTCGCCAAGATCCCCGCCGACGCGCTCGGCGACGACTACCGCGCCATCTGGGCCGGTTCGGAGGAGGAAAATCTCCGTCCGATGGACGGCTCCGGCCTCGCTCCCGCCGGGGCGGAGGCCGCCGCCGGCCCGAAGGGGCAGACCGCGCTCGGCCGCTTCTCGCAGGACCTCACCGCCAAGGCGGCGTCCGGCGAGATGGACCCGATCCTCGGCCGCGACGAGGAGATCCGCCAGATCGTCGATATCCTGATGCGGCGGCGGCAGAACAACCCGATCCTCACCGGCGAGGCCGGCGTCGGCAAGACCGCGGTGGTCGAAGGTTTCGCCCAGCGCATTGCCGCGGGCGACGTGCCGCCGCCGCTGAAGGGCGTCCGGCTCTGTGCGCTCGACGTCGGGCTGATGCAGGCCGGCGCCTCGATGAAGGGCGAGTTCGAGCAGCGCCTGCGCGCCGTCATCGACGAGGTGCAGGGCTCGCCGACCCCGATCATCCTGTTCATCGACGAGGCCCATACCCTGATCGGAGCCGGCGGCTCGGCCGGCACCGGCGATGCCGCGAACCTCCTGAAGCCGGCGCTGGCACGCGGCACGCTCCGCACCATCGCCGCGACGACGTGGTCGGAGTACCGCCAGTACATCGAGAAGGACCCGGCACTGACCCGCCGCTTCCAGCCGATCCAGGTCGACGAGCCGGAGGTCCAGCGCTGCTGCGACATGCTGCGCGGCATCCTCGGCCCGATGGAGAAGCACCACGGCGTCCGCATCTCCGACGCCGCCATCACCGCCGCGGTGAACCTGTCGCACCGCTACATCCCGGCGCGGCAGCTCCCCGACAAGGCAGTGAGCCTGCTCGATACCGCCTCGGCCCGCGTCGCGATCAGCCAGAGCGCGACGCCGGCCGCGATCGAGGACACCCGCAACGCCATCTCCGCACGCGAGACCGAGAAGGCGGCGCTCGAGGCCGAGCGCGACCTCGGCACCGCCGACGAGGCCCGCATCGCCGCGATCGAGGGCGAGATCGTCTCGCTCAAGGACAAGCTCGCCGCGCTCGACGCCGACTGGGCGTCGGAGCAGGCGCTGGTCGGCGAGATCCGCTCGCTCCGCGAGATCCTGGCCGAGCCGGCCGAGGGCGCCGACGACAAGGCCGCCCGCCGCGCCACGCTCCGCGAGAAATTCGATGCGCTGGAGGCGATCGAGCCCGAGAAGCGGATGATCTATCCGCATGTCGACGAGCAGGCGGTCGCCTCGGTCGTCTCCGACTGGACCGGCATCCCGGTCGGCCGCATGGTCAGGGACGAGGTCGAGACCATCCTCCAGCTTCCGGCGATCCTGAACCGCCGGGTGGTCGGCCAGAGCCATGGCCTCCAGATGATCTCGAAGCGCATCGAGACCAGCCGCGCCCGGCTCGACAATCCCAACAAGCCGATCGGCGTCTTCATGCTCTGCGGCCCCTCGGGCGTCGGCAAGACCGAGACTGCGCTCGCCCTCGCCGAGGCGCTCTATGGCGGCGAGCAGAACATGATCACCATCAACATGTCGGAGTTCCAGGAGGCCCACACCGTCTCCTCGCTGAAGGGCGCACCGCCCGGCTATGTCGGCTACGGCGAAGGCGGCCGGCTGACCGAGGCGGTCCGGCGCAAGCCCTACAGCGTCGTCCTCCTCGACGAGGTCGAGAAGGCCCACCCGGACGTGCACGAGCTGTTCTTCCAGGTGTTCGACAAGGGCATCATGGAGGACGGCAACGGCCGGCGGATCGACTTCAAGAACACGCTGATCATCCTGACCTCGAACGTCGGCACCGACATGATCGTGCAGCTCTCGCGCGATCCCGCCTACCGCGAGGATCCGGAGTCGCTGAACACGGCGCTGAAGCCGGAGCTGCTGAAGGTGTTCCCGCCGGCGCTGCTCGGCCGCATCGTCACCATTCCCTACTACCCGCTGTCGCCGGAGATGCTGGGCGGCATCGCGCGCCTCCAGCTCGACCGCATCGGCCGCCGCATCCGCGACAACCACGCCGCCGCCTTCGTCTACGACCAGGCGGTGGTCGACCACATCGTCGCCCGCTGCAACGATCCGGACTCGGGCGGACGCATGATCGACAACATCATCACGAACACGCTGCTTCCGTCCTTGTCGCGGGAATTTCTCAAGCGCTCGCTCGCCAAGGAGGAGCCGACCGCGGCGCGCGTGACCATCGCGAACGGCGATTTCGCCTATGCGTGGGAGGTCGCGGGCGGCGGCGGGACCGGGACGGCGGCCGCGGCGGAGCCGCCGCCCGCCGAAGCCGAGCCGGCGCCGACGGCATAGGGCAGCGAACGATTGCGAGGGGAGGGGACGCCGTGGCCAGGAACCGTTTCGAACAGGTCGACGAGCCCCAGGCGGACGCTCTGAACCTCGTCCTCGCCAGGGAGGACGCGGACAAGGCGGTCGGTCGGGTCCTGTGCCCGTCCTCGGCGGCGCCCCAGGGCCTCCCGCGAAACTATGACAGCGGCGCCCTGCCGGCCGTCGAGGCATTCCGCTCCGCGATCAGCCTCGCGAACACGCTGAAGGTCGCGATCGTCGTGATCGACCCCGACGGCGTCTGGCACCAGGAATGGGGCGACCTGTTCCGTGACGAGGGCGAAGCGGGCGAGGCGTGAGGCGTTCGCCCCCTCACCGCTTCTCACTCGCCGTTTCCTCCCTGCCGCGACAGGTCGAGCAGGTCGGGCGGCGGTGGCGGCTCGGCCGCAGCGGTGGCGAGCGCGGCCTCGCCCGACGCCCCCTTGAACAGCGACATCAGCCGGGTGATCGAGCTGTCGAGGCTCTGGTTCAGCTCGACCGCGGTGCGGGCGCCGCCGCCCGGCTTGTAGAACACCGGCTTGTTGGCTTCCGCCGGCTTCGGCAGCAGCGCCGCGGCCAAGACCGCCGGCTTGTCGGCGGCGGTCGTCAGGAGCTTGAACGCGGCGTCGGCGCCGAGGAAGTGCATGGCGTAGACCTCGCCGCCGGTGAGGCCGCGGCCGAGCTTCTTAGCGATGCGGGTGCCGTCGCGCTTCAGCATCTCGGCGACGAAGACGGTGGAGAGATAGGGGTCGCTCCTGAGGTCGAGGATGCGCGCGCGCTCGGCGGCGGCGAACCCGCCATGGCCGATCTCGCCCGCCTCCTTGGCGAGGCCGTATTTGGCGCCGAAGTCGCGCACGACGTTCAGCCAGGTCGATTCGATGAACTGGAACAGGCCGCTCGCCGAGGAGGTCTTGGCGTGGGCCTGGATGACGAAGCCGGATTCGCGGTCGGCGATCGCGAGCAGGAGCACCGGGTCGACGTCGGCGGCCTTGGCGCCGCGCATGATGGCGTCGAAGACGGAGCGCGGCACGCGGGCGCTGCCGAAGCGGAGAATTTCGTTAGGGTTGCGCGGGCCGGCGACGGCGCTCTCCCGCGTCACCTCGCGATAGAGCTCCTTGCGCGCCGACATCATCTGGGCGAGGTCGGGCGGGAGCTTGGCGAGGTCGGGCGGAGGCGCCGCGCCGGGCGCTGTCGCGCCCTGGGTGGCGAGGTCGACCGGCGTGGTGCGGAAGCCCGGCACCGGGGTGCCGAGACTGGGCGCGGCGGCCGCGGCGCCGGGGGCGGTCGCCGGCGCAAGGGCGGCGAGGAGAAGCAGGTCCTTCGGTGGCGGCGGCGCCGGCGCCAGCGTGGTGACGACCGCTGCCGGCCGGGGCGGCGAGGTGGCGGCGCCGCCACCGCCCCTGGTCAGGAACAGCGCTCCGCCGCCCACGGCCGTGACCAGCACGACCGCTGCGCCGGCGGCGAACACGCCCAGCGATGTGCGGCGCCGGGGAGCCCGTGCCGCGGGCTCCGGAGCCGAGGGGCCGGCGAGCCGGAGCGCCGCGATGGCGTGCCAGTTCGCCGCGAACGCCGCGGCATCGGCGCGGGCCAGCCACTCGCGCAGCGCCTGCTCGATCCGCCAGGCGGCCTTGTAGCTGCCGAGCGCGGCCTCGAGGTCCTTCGTGACGTCTTCGCTGCCGCCGGGGGGCGCGAGCCGTGCGAGCGCATAGAGCCATTCCGCGAGCGGTCGGTCGGTCCGCTCGAACGGCGCCCCGGCGCAGAGCCGGTCGAGGTGGCCGCACGCCGCGCAGCGCACGCCGCGGGTCGCGGCCTCGACCTGGAAGGCGGCATTTCGGCCGCAGGCCGGACAACGCCGTTCGCCGCCGCCGTCGGGCACGGCGAGCGCGCGAAGGCAGGCCTCGTCAGTGGGGAACGCGCGCTGGAACGCTGCGAAGCCGTCGTCGGCCATGGCCCGCGTGCGACCGCCCGCAGGGGCGCTCCTCTCGGCGCGGAAAGCGCAAGCCTATCGCCGATCGCCGGCCCCAACAAGGCAACGGCGGCCGCGGCGCCTGGATTCGCGGGGTGGGCAGCCCTATCGTGAGGCGCGCGCGGGTTTGCGCGGCGACGAGGCAGGGGTGGAGCTGGCCGCGCCAGAGCCTCTGGTGGTGGAGGCGACGAGGACGCCGGCCGAGCGGCTGCGGC
>DASZVN010000091.1:0-7913 GCA_035547055.1 Hyphomicrobiales bacterium | reverse complement strand
GCGGCCTTGGCCGGCGCAGGGCGGCGGGCCGGAGCGGTGGCCGCCTTTTCCATGTAGTCCGCGGCCGGGCGCGAGGACACCGTCTCCTGCTCGGTGATGAACTCGAGCAGCACCGGCACGCCCTTCCTGGTCTGCGCGATGCCGCGGCGGATGGCGGCGGCGATGTCGCCCGGCTGGGTCACCCGCTCGCCGTAGCCGCCGAGCGATTTCGCGAACTCGGCGTAGTTGCCGGTAATGGCGGTCGCCTGAAAGCGCTTCGTCGCCTCGGGCATCACGTTGAGCTCGATCGCCATCGCGCCGTTGTTGAGGAGGATCGAGAGGATCGGGATGCGCTCGCGCGCGGCGGTCTCGAAGTCCATGCCGGTGAAGCCGATCGCGGCGTCGCCCCACACGTTGATGCAGAGCTTGTCCGGGCAGGCGAGCTTGGCGCCCATCGCGAGGCCGAGGCCGTAGCCGAGCTGGGTCGACTTGCCCCAGCCGATATAGCTCTGCGGCACGGTCGACTTCCAGAACGGGGTGAGCTGGTCGCGCGGGCTGCCGGCATCGTGGGTGATGATGGTGTTGTCGATGTCGACGGTGCGCTGCAATTCCCACAGCACGCGATAGGGGCTGAGCGGCGCCGACTCGGAGGTCAGCTTCGGCAGCCACTCCTTCATCCAGGTCGCCTCGACCTGGCGGATCTCGCGCTCGATCGACGTGCGGCTCCGGACCTTGCCCTTCAGGAGGTCCTGGCAGGCCGCGATCATCGCCTGCAGCGTCAGCTTGGCGTCGCCGACGAGCGGCGCCGCGCAGGGAAGCTGCTTGCCGATGTCGCTCGGGTCGATGGTCGCGTGGATATAGGTCTTCTTCGGGTCCATGCCGAAGCCGAAGCCGGTCTCGGTGAACGAGCAGCCGATGCCGAAGATCACGTCGGCCTTGCCGAGGAAGTGCGGCAAGGTCGCCGAATAGGCGGCGCCGCCGGCGCCGAGCGCGAGCGGATGGGTCTCGTCGAAGGCGCTCTTGCCCGGGAGGCTGGTGCAGACCGGGGCGGCGAGAAGCTCGGCGAGCGCGCGGAGCTCGTCATAGGCGGCGGCCCAGTGCACCCCCTGCCCGGCATAGATCACCGGGCGCGACGCCTTGACCAGGAGCTTCGCGGCGCGGGCGACGGACTCGGCGTCGGGCCCGTAGCGCACCGGGATGGCGGGCGTGTAGTTCAGCGGCTCGGCGACCTCCTCGCCGACCGTGTCGTAGGGCAGCTCGACCACCACCGGTCCGCCGCGGCCGTTCCGCAGCAGATGGAAGGCGCGGCGCATCACGTTCGGCACCTCGGCGCCGGACGACAGAGGCTCGGCGTGCTTGGCGACATGGGCCATGGTGACGGTGGAGTTGAAGTTCCGCGGCACGAAGCTGTTCCGCCGCGCGTAGCCCTGCGGCATCACCAGCACCGGCACCGACTCCGAGAAGGCCTGGGCGACGCCGCCATAGGCGTTCTCGGCGCCCGGCCCGTGCTGCATGACGAACACGCCCATCTTCTTGCCGCGCGTCAGGCGCGACATCGCGTCCGCCATGTGCAGGCCGACGCGCTCCTGGCGCACGATGATCGGACGGATGCCGAGCTTGGAGGCCGGCTCGATCACCGCGTTGCGCGGGTAGGCGAACAGGATCTCCACACCCTCGCGCTTCAGGATTTCCGCGATCGCGGCGTTCGCCTTCATCGTCGTGCCTCCGACAGGACCGTCACCGGGCGTCGGCGTATCCCATCTTCGCGCTGCTGTCATCGGGTGGCGGGCATTGGCCGCACCCGACGACGAGCGGCCGCATCGTGGTGAACGCGCGGTTAATCGCCGTGGCCGATTTGTCCGCAACAGGCCGAGCAGATTCTTAATCGACAGCGCCTAGAACGGACGGTGACGAGGGCAGGGCCGGATCCCGAGACGCGCCGCCCGCCCCCCGGAAAGACCCGCCATGCATGCCCCCGTTCCGCGCCAGGAAGAGCCGCAGTTCCACGAGGAGTTGGCAGCCAAGGCGCGGCGCTGGGGGCTCGGCACGGCCTATGCGCTGCGGGCGCGGCGGATTGCGCTGCTGCCCGAGGTGCTCGGCCTGACGGCGCGCGCGGCGCTCGGCGACCGTTCGGCGCAGCCGGCGATGCCGCCGCGCGGCCGGTTCCGCCGCGGGGGCCTGGTCGGGGCCGGCGGAAGCCTTGATCCGGAGTTCATGCTCGATGCCTACCGCTCGGGCATGTTCCCGTTCTGCCATATCGGCCCGTCGAAATGGTGGAGCCCCGACGTCCGCGCCGTGCTGCGCCCCGAGGAGGCGCATATCGAATCGAACCTCCGGCGCCTGATCCGCAAGGCCAGGTATCGCGTCACCTTCGACCACGACTTTGCCGCCGTCATGCGCTCCTGCGCGGTGCCGCGCGAGGGCCGGCCGCCGCTGACCTGGGTGACGCCCAGGGTGATGCGGGCGTTCTGGCGCCTGCACCGCCTCGGCCATGCCCATTCGGTCGAGGTGTGGGACGAGACCGGCGACCTCGTCGGCGGGCTCTACGGGCTCGCTGCGGGCGACGTGTTCTTCGGCGAGTCGCAGTTCTCCTTCGTCCGCGACGCCTCGAAGATCGCGGTCGCGACCCTGCACTGCCACCTCGCGCATTGGGGCTTCGTGCTCCGGGATGCCAAGTTTCCGACCCCCCATCTCACGAGCCTCGGCTTCCACGAGATGCCGCGCGACGAGTTCCTCGCGATCCTGCGCCGGCACGCCTGGGAGCCGAAGCGGGTCGGCCGCTGGTCGGTCGAGCCGGAATTGAGCGTTGCCGACTGGCGCCCTGCGGTCCGCCCCGCCGCCGCGGCGTAAGGTCATGGCGATCGCTCCCCCGCCGTTGCGAGCGAAGCGAAGCAATCCAGGCGTCTTGCCTACGGCCCCTGGATTGCTTCGTCGGCTACGCCTCCTCGCAATGACGGCCGCGGGACAACTCGCCCCGCATCTGTTCTCCACCGCGACGATGCTGCTCGCGGCACGCCTCCTCGGCGCGGCAGGCGGCTTCGGCGTGCAGCTTCTCCTCGCGCGCCTGCTGCCGGCGGGCGCCCTCGGCCTCTACTTCGCCGGGGCCAGCCTCGCGATGGTCGCGGCCGTCATCGCCGCGGGCGGCTACAACAGCATCGCGACCCGCTTCGTCACCCGCTATCGCGGCCGGCAGCCCCTGTTGGCGGCGTTCGTGCGCCAGGCGCAGCGCTCGAACCTGGCCGCGAGCCTTGGCATGACGGCGGCCATCGTCGCCTGGGCGGCGCTCTGGCCCGGCCTCGCGCCGGCGGCGCGCTGGGTGTTCGCCGCGGCGGCCGCTTCGATCCCGCCGCTCGCCTGGGTGCGCCTCCACGGCAGCTTCGCGACCGCGATCAAGAGCTTCAAGCTGGCCTACCTGCCGGACGTCTGCCTGAAGCCGGTCGTAGTGCTGGCGGTGCTCGCGGTTCTCGCTCTCGCCGGCGTCGCGCTCTCGGCGACGCTCGCAACGATCGTCCTCACGCTTGCCACGGCCGCGCTGGCGGCCGCGCAATATCGCCTGCTCCGGCCGCTGTTTCCGGCCGACCTCGGCGGCTGGCGGCGCCGGGCGGCGGCGACGGTCCGCCTTCCCCTCGCCCACGCCTGGCGGCGCGAGGCGCGGACGCTGATTCTGGTCGCGCTGTTCACCCAGTATTTCGCCGACATTGCCGTCCTGGCGGCGACGCCGCTGATGGCGCCGGCTGAGCTCGGCCGCTTCGGCCTCGCGCTGAAGCTCGCCTTCCTGATCGGCTTCTTCGTCCAGCTCGGCCAGCAGATCGCGACGCCGGACATCGCCGCCTCCCTTCGCGAGAGCCGCTCGACCCGCGCGCTCGACCGGCGCCTGCGCGTCGCGGCGTGGAGCGCGACCGGCCTGACCCTCGCGGCTACGCTCGCCGCGGCGCTCTGGGGCGACGATCTCCTCCGCTTCTTCGGCGCCGACTACACCGGCGGCGGCACCGCGCTCGTGATCCTGGTCGCGGCGCAGGTGCTGCGCGCGGCGTTCGGACCCGGCACCGCGGTGCTGACCCTGCTCGGCCGCCAGATGCTGAACCTCCGCCTCGCCGCGCTGGCGCTCGCCGTGCTCGCCGTCACGACCGCGGCGCTGGCGCCGACCCTCGGCGCGACCGGAGCCGCGATCGCCGTGTTCCTCGCGACCCTGGCGTGGTGCACGACCAGCGCCCTCATGCTGTCGCGAAAGGCGCGCATCCGGGTCGACGCATTCCGCCTCGCCACCTCGCACGCCGCTTGACTCGGCGGGCCGCCGCCCGCCTCAATGCGGCCAGCATTCCGGTGTCCCGGCGGCAACGCCGGGCAAGAGGGAACGCGGTCGGCGCGGGCCTGCACACGATCTTTTCCGAAAGCCGCTTCACGCTTTTCGGAATCGTGCTCCAGCGCCGGAAGCCGCGGCTGCCCCCGCAACTGTGAGCGGCGAGCCCCTCCCCACCATGTCACTGGCCGCCTCGTGCGACCGGGAAGACGGGGAGACGGCACCGACCCGCGAGCCAGGAGACCTGCCGGTCTGCGTCACCCATTCCGCGTGCGGGGCGCGCGCGGGAGCGGCCGTCCGCAGCGGTGACCGGTGTGACCGTTGCGGGGGGATTTCGTGGCTGCGTTCGAGATCTGTCGTCCATGCCGCGCGGCGAAGGTCGCTGCGCCGGCCTTTCTCGCCTTGGCGATCGCCTCGATGGCATCGGCCCAGGACGCCGGGCCGGACATGCCGCATGTCGTGATCTATGCCCACCAGACCGAGGTGCCGACCAGTCATGTCGCCTCGGCGGCCACCGTGATCACGGCGCAGGAGATCGCGGACAAGGGCTTCAGGACCCTGGGCGACGCGCTCCGCACCGTGCCCGGGGTCGCGGTCGACCGGTCGGGGGGGCCCGGCACGTTGACCGAAGTCCGCATCCGCGGCGCCGAGGTCAACCACACCCTCGTCCTGATCGACGGCGTCGCGGTCAACAGCGCCGACACCGGCGCGTTCGACTTCGCCGATTTCTCGCTCGCCGACGTCGATCGCATCGAGGTCATACGCGGGCCGCAATCCGGGCTCTACGGCGCCGGCGCCAATGCCGGGGTGATCTCGATCGTCACCAAGAGCGGCCGCGGCCTCAGGAAGCCCGAGGCCGACGGCTATATCGAAGGCGGCACCCGCGGCACCGTGAGCGCCGGCGTCAACGCCCGCGGCAGCATGGGCGCGGCCTACGGCGCGGTCGGCGTCAGCAGCACCCGGACCGACGGCTTCGACGTGTCGCGGAGCGGCCCCGAGCGCGATCCGAGCCACGCCTTCACGGCGAGCACCAAGCTCGGCGTCGACCTCGGCGACAACGTCAATGTCGAGGGCAGCGTCCGCTACATGAGGCGCTTCGCCCAGAGCGACTTCACCGACTGCGCCACCGGCCGGGCAACCGACGCAATCGATGCCTGCGGCACCGCCGACGCCGACGACCAGAACTGGGACGAGGAGCATGTCGCGCGCATCGCCGCGACCTTCCGTGCGCTCGGCGGCGCACTCGTTCAGACGACCTCGCTCAGCGACTACGGCCGCGCCTACCGCAACGACGGCGCCTTCGGCCCCTACAAGAGCGTCTCCGACGACCTCCAGCTCGAGCACAAGGCGGTCTACACCTTCGCGACCGACTGGTTCGGAGGCGAGAAGCAAACCGTCTCGGCCGTCCTCGACCACGACCACGAGACGTTTCGCGACAGCTTCTTCCCCGGCGCCGGCCGCGACCGCACCGGGCTTGCCGGTGAGTGGCTGATCGACCTGAAATCCGGCCTGACGCTGTCGGGTGCGCTCCGCGAGGACTGGAACAGCGCCTTCGCCGATGCCACCACCTGGCGCCTCACGGCGGTGCAGCGCCTCGCGGGCGATCTCCGGCTCCACGCCAGCATCGGCAAGGGCGTCACCAACCCCACCATGGTCGAGCAGTTCGGCACCTTCACGGCGCTCGGCTTCGTCGGCAACCCGGCGCTCCGGCCGGAATCGTCGATCGGCTGGGACGCCGGCATCGGCAAGAGCTTCCTCGACGGCAGGCTGTCGTTCGATGCCACCTATTTCTCCGCCCGCTTCACCGACAAGATCGCCGACGTCGCCTGCCCGGGCGGTCCCGCGGGTTGCCTGACCGTGGCCAACCTCCCCGGCGTCTCGCCGCGCCAGGGCGTCGAGCTGACGGTGACCGCGCGGCCCGCCTCGTGGCTCGCCCTCTCTGCCTCCTACACCTACACCCTGGCGCAGGACTCGACCGGCCTGGAGGAAGTGCGGGTGCCGCGCCATTCCGGCCATCTCGACGCCACCGCGACCTTCGCCCGCGGCCGCGGCCACGCCA
Organism: Hyphomicrobiales bacterium; assembly: GCA_035547055.1. GTDB lineage: Bacteria > Pseudomonadota > Alphaproteobacteria > Rhizobiales > Methylopilaceae > DASZVN01. The sequence goes on along the minus strand of DASZVN010000091.1, from coordinate 1,575 downwards.
CCATCGGGATCGACATCGACGGGACCCGCTGGGACCAGGCGTTCCCGCTGCTCAGCGCGCCGTTCCGCGTGTCGCTCGCGCCCTATTCGATGGTGACCGCGAGCCTCGCTTACGACATCCGCCCGGACCTCACCGCCTATGTCCGCGCCGACAACCTGTTCGGCAGCCGCTACCAGGAGGTCTTTTCCTACTATGCCCCCGGCTTCACCGTCGTGGCCGGCCTCAGAATGCGGACGGGGGGATAGGGCGGCGATACGATCGAGCACCACCTCGCCGTCATGGTCGGGCTTGTCCCGGCCATCCACGATTTCTCTCTTCCTCGGCGTTTCCCAACTCGTGGGTGCCCGGGCCAAGCCTGGGCACGACGGTGGAGCTTCAACCCGCCGTCTCGGCCAGGATCCACGCGAGATAGGCCGGATCTCCGCCGGCAATGGGCAGCGTCACGATGGCGGGCGTATCGTAGGGGTGGACGGCCCGGACCGCCGCGGCGACGGCGTCGGCGAGCGAGGCGCGGGTCTTCACGATCATCACCGCCTCCTCGGCGCGCTCGATCGCGCCCTGCCAGGCATAGACCGAGACCATGCCGGGAACGATGTTGACGCAGGCGGCGAGCTTGTCGGCCACGAGCTCGCGCCCGGCGGCCTCTGCCAGGGCGGCGTCGGGCCAGGTGGTGTAGACGAAGACCACGGCGTCCATGTAAGCCTCCCCCGCGCGGGCACCCGCGCATCGCTCCATCCAGCCCCACCGGCACCGCCATGGCCAGACGCTTCGAGCGCATCGCCTTCGTCGCGAGCCCCGCCCCCGAGGCGGTCGCGGCGGCGGAGGCGCTGACGGCGCGCTACGGCTCGGTCGTGCCGGAAGAGGCCGACGTCGTCGTCGCCCTCGGCGGCGACGGCATGATGCTGCGCACGCTGCACCGGATGATGGACACCGGCATCCCGATCTACGGCATGCACCGCGGCACCGTTGGCTTCCTGATGAACGACTTCGCCGAGGACGGGCTGATCGAGCGGCTGGAGGCAGCCGCGGCGACACGCATCCACCCGCTGGCGATGACCGCGCGCGACCTCGGCGGCCGCCGCCACCGGGCGCCTGCCATCAACGAGGTCTCGCTGTTCCGCCAGAGCTACCAGGCCGCGCGCTTGCGCGTCCTGGTCGACGGCAAGGTCCGCATGGCAGAGCTTGCCGCCGACGGCGCGCTGGTCGCGAGCCCGGCAGGCTCCACGGCCTACAATCTCTCCGCCCACGGGCCGATCCTGCCGCTCAATGCGCCGCTCCTCGCGCTGACGCCGCTGTCGCCGTTCCGGCCGCGCCAGCGCCGCGCTGCTCCCCGATCGCGCCGAGGTCCGCTTCGAGGTGATCGACGCCGACCGCCGGCCGGTCGCGGCCGTCGCCGACCTTGCCGAATTCCGCGACATCGCCGAGGTCAGCATCCGGCTCGACCGCGAGCGCAGCCTGACCATGCTGCACGACCCCGACCACGGCCTCGAAGAGCGCATCATCGCCGAGCAGTTCGGGTATTGAACGCCACCCCTCGGTCGTTGCGAGCGAAGCGAAGCAATCCAGGGCCGCTCG
>DASZVN010000090.1:0-24611 GCA_035547055.1 Hyphomicrobiales bacterium | reverse complement strand
TAGAACGTGCGGAAGTGAGTTCGTCCAAGGTCACGGGCATGTCTCATCCCCAAAAGACATTATTGAATAGACAGGATCCGCACGTCCCAGTCGCGCGCGATGGCCAGGTAGCGGCTGTCGGGCGAGAACGACAGCATCATTCCGCGTACGCCGCCGTCGTTGATTTTGACCGGGAGTGGGAGAAGGCCCTCGGTCCAAAGACGAACCTCGCCTTTTGAGCTCAAAGTGGCGAGAAAGCCGCCGGTCGGGCTGAAGGCGACCGATTGATACCCGTAGTAGGGTGGGGGGCAGGTTCGCCCTCGGCAACTGCCTTCCAGCCATTCGTAGCCCAAAAGCGAAGCCGCGCCGGGGGAGGGGGGCCTACATAGACGGGAGGCCCGTCCGCGACAGCCGCAAAGTGGCCATCGGAGCTAATCGCGAGCGCGCCCTCATTGCAACAAGGCTGGACCCGCGTCACCGAAAGCGGAGTCTCCTGCTTGGGCGACCACACTTCCAGCTTGCCGCCCACGTCGAGGCTGACGAACTCGTCGCTGTGTGGGAGACCCTCGATGGCGGCCGAGATCAGGCTGCCGGCGAGCTTATGGGACGACGTCAGCTTCCATGTCCGCGCGTCATAGAAATTGATGAAGTCCTGCCGACCGTCGCGGGTGATGGCGGCGGCAACGGTCCCGTCCGCCGAGAGTGCGAACTTGCGCGCGACATTCGAAAGCCGCGGCGCCGTGGCCGGCAACGGCCCGGGCACGTCGGTAACCACCCGTCCGTCCGCCGCGTCCACGAGGACGAAGCTGGTGTTTGGGGGGGCGGCGCCGGCGCTGAGGGATGCGGTCGCCAGGATGGTGGTGCCCGGCAGGAACGACAGCCACCATTCCCCAGCCGAAGGCTTCGTGATGGTGCGGAGCTTGGTTCCGGTCTTGTAGTCCCAGACGGTGATCCGGCTGCCCAGCGAATCGGAGATCGCAAGAAGGCGGCCGTCGGAGCTCCATGCCAGCGCGCCGGGTGAACTTCCGGTGTTCAGAACCCGTTCGAGGGTGAGCTTCGGCGTTGCGAGCGGCGCCGCCTCGATCGCCGGGACCATCGCCGTGAGCGCAAGCAGCGCTGCCACGCCAAGGCCGATGATCCACCTGCAAGACCACTTCCCCAGCGCACCGCCGTGCCGCCCGAGGACCGCGCCCCACATCGCTCGCTCCGTCCGGTCCGCAGATGCACGCATAACAGGCAGATCCCAAAGAATACTACCAATGGCGAAAGGCCGGCGACAAGCCGGTCGTTCGTGCGCCATCGGTTTCGTGACAGCTCGGCTGGACGACACGCTTGCGCCATGATCCGATGGGACATCGGCGCACCGTCGGGGTAGCGCTGCGGTCGACGCCGCAGCCGGGGAGCTGGACGCCATGCGCGTGCTGGTCGTCGAGGACGATCCGGACCTCAATCGCCAATTGCGGGCAGCGTTGGCCGATGCCGGCTATGCGGTCGACAGCGCCGCCGACGGCGAGGAGGGCCATTTCCTTGGCGAGACCGAGCCCTACGACGCGGTCGTGCTCGATATCGGCCTGCCCAAGATGGACGGGCTCAGCGTGCTCGAGGCGTGGCGCCGCGCCGGGCGCACGATGCCGGTCCTGCTGCTCACCGCGCGCGACCGTTGGTCCGACAAAGTCCAGGGCTTCGACGCCGGCGCCGACGACTACGTCGCCAAGCCCTTCCACATGGAGGAGGTGCTGGCGCGGCTGCGCGCCCTGATGCGCCGTGCGGCCGGGCGGGCGACCTCGGACCTTGTCTGCGGCCCGGTCCGGCTCGACACCCGCTCCGGCCGCGTCACCGTCGACGGCACCCCGGTGAAGCTGACTTCGCACGAGTATCGCCTGCTCGCCTACCTGATGCACCACCAGGGCCGGGTGGTGTCGCGGACCGAGCTGGTCGAGCACCTCTACCAGCAGGATTTCGACCGCGATTCCAACACCATCGAGGTTTTCGTCGGGCGCGTCAGGAAGAAGCTTGGCGCCGACATCCTGCAGACCGTGCGCGGCCTCGGCTATGTCGCCATGGCGCCGAGCGAGGCTTCGCCCGCCCCGCCATGATGCGCAATGCCTCGCTGGCCTCGCGCCTGTTCGTCGCGGCGGCGCTGTGGAGCGCGGTGGTGCTGGCGATCGCGGGCTTCGTGCTGGCCTCGATCTACAGGAATTCGCTCGAGCAGAACTTCGACGCCCGGCTCGGCATCTATCTCAAAGCGCTGGTGGCCGAGCTGGTGCGCCACGACGAGGACTGGTCGACCTTGGCCCTCGGCGAGCCGCGCTTCGACCTGCCGCTGTCGGGTTGGTACTGGCAGATCGCGACGCCGGACGGCAAGCCGGTCCGGGTGTCGCGCTCGCTGTTCGACCGCTCGCTGCCGCTCCTCATCGCGAGCGACCCCGACAAGGACCAGGCGCCGACCCGCGAGGCCTATGTCGACGGCCCCGACGGCGGCGAGCTCCGCCAGGTCGAGCGGGTGATCGACCTCGGCGATGAGGGCCGCTTCGTCGTGGCGGTCGCGGCCGACGCCGGCAGCATCGCCGACGACGCCCAGAGCTTCGACACCACCATCCTGATCGCGTTCCTCCTGCTCGGCGTCGGCCTCGTCGCCGCGGCGACCCTGCAGATCGCCTATGGCCTCCGCCCGCTCGGGCGCATCTCGCGCGAGATCGCCGCGATCCGCGCCGGCACGGCGGAGCGCATCTCCCAGGCGGCGCCGCGCGAGATCGCCCCGCTCGCCCGCGAGATCAACGACCTCCTCGAATCCAACAAGGGCGTCGTCGAGCGCGCCCGCACCCAGGTCGGCAACCTCGCCCATGGCCTGAAGACGCCGCTCTCGGTGATCGCCAACGAGGCCACGGCGGCGTCGGGCCCGTTTGCCGGAAAGGTGCGCGAGCAGGTCGAGATCATGCGCGAGCAGATCGACCACCACCTCCGCCGCGCCCGCATCGCCGCCGGCGTGCCGGCCGTGGTCGGCGTTACCGAGGTCGGCCCGGTGGTCGAGGCGCTGGCCCGCACGATGGAGAAGATCCATGGGGAACGCTGCCCGGCGCTCGACATCAAGCTCGCCCCGGCGCGCTTTCGCGGCGAGCGCCAGGACCTCGAGGAAATGGTGGGCAACCTCGTCGACAACGCTTGCAAATGGGCTGCCGGCCGGGTCTCGATCGAGGTCGCCGCGGCCGAGGAGGCCGACCAGCGCCGCGCCTTCTCGATCGTGGTCGACGACGACGGTCCGGGCCTGCCGGCTGCCGAGCGCGACGCCGTGGCGCAGCGCGGCAAGCGCCTCGACGAGACCAAGCCCGGCTCCGGCCTCGGCCTCGCCATTGTCTCCGACCTCGCGGCGCTTTATGGCGGCACGCTGACGCTGGCGGTGGCGCCGGCCGGAGGGCTCCGCACGGCGCTCAGCCTGCCGGCGGCCTGACCGCGGCGCCGGGCGGAGAGGGGGATCATGCGTTCGATCTGGCTTGCCGGAGCCGGGCTTCTGGCGGCGGGGCTGGCCGGCTGTGCCGAGACCAGGAGCCTCGGCTCGACCATCGGCACCAGCGCTGCCGAGATGGTGGCGAGCGTCGCCGGCGAGCCCGACGATTTCCTCGACCGCCGTGTCGCCAAGCCGCTCAATGCGGCCGCTCGCCTCACCGCGGCGGCGGCCCAGCTCCGCGCGCTCGAGACCGCGCCGGCCGGCACGCCGGTGACCTGGTCGGAGGGCCATTTCTTTGGCACGGTGACCGCCGGCCCCGCCGTCGCGATCGCCGGCAACGACCGCTGCCGCGCCTTCGACCACACCATCTATCTCGACAGCCGCCCGCGCTCGGTGCCGGGCACCGCCTGCCGCAAGCCCGACGGGACGTGGGTGCGGGTGAACAAGGCCGCCAACACCTGAGCCTCCCCGGCAATCCCGCGGCGTTTTCGAGCGCTTTCTTTACCCCGCCGCGCTAGGGTCGCAGGCCGCGCCCGTGAGGGCGCCGGGAGAGCCAAGGTGAGCGAGGGCGCCGCGACCCAGCCGGTCACGATCTTCTATGACGGGCAATGCCCGTTCTGCTCGGCCTATGTGGGCCTGGTGCGGCTCCGGGCGGCGGCGGGGGAGGTGCGGCTCGTCGATGCGCGCTCGGGCGCCCCGGCGCTCGCCGACGCCGCCGGCTTCGACCTCAACGCGGGGATGCTGGTGACGGCGGGAGCCGGCCGGTTCTACGGCGCGGACGCGGTCCACTGGCTGGCGCTGATGTCGACGCGCGCGGGGTTCTTCAACCGCCTCGCCTACGTGGTCTTCCGCCATCCGCGGCTGACGCGGCTGCTCTATCCGGGCATGCGCGGGGTGCGGAACCTGACGCTCCGCGTCCTCGGACGGCCGCCGCTCTGACGCCTCACCAATTGTCGCAGGGTCGAGGCGAGCGCGTGTCGGCGGGTTCGCCGGGTGGGCATTGCATCGCAGGCCCACCCGACCAGAGGCGGGCGCCTACTTCAGGATCACCGGCTTCAGGCTGGCCACGGTCGGCAGCGGCGTGCCGGGGCGGCCGTAGTCCGGCTGGGCCGGGAAGACCTCGATCTCCTTGTTGTAGAGCGCCCCGGTCTTGGGGTCCTTCTCGACCTCGCGCACCTCGACCGGCTGGATGAAGTCGCGCGTCTTGGGGTCGATCGAGACCGCGCCGCGGATGCTCTCCCACTTGAGGCCCTTGGCCGCGGCGATCGCCTTGTCGCCGTCCTTCTCGCCATGGGTGGCGTGGATCATCGCGTAGATGACGTGCATCCCGTCCATGGCGCAGGCGAAATAATTGTTGTCGACCGCCTTAGGGTCGATCTCGTGCAGCGCCTTCTTGAAGGCGTCGTTCTCGGCGCTCCTGTGCGCCGCCGAGTAGAAGAACACCGTGGTCAGGCCGACGACGCCGTCGCCGTATTTCGGCAGGTAGACCTCGTTGGTCTCGCCCTGGCCGAGATAGGGGATCTTCCCGCGCATGCCGCTGTTGTTGTAGGCGGTGAGAAGCTCGAAGGTCGGCCCGCCGCCCGGCATGAAGCCGAAGATGGCGTCGGGATCGGCCGCCTTGGCCCGCTGCAGGTAGGGCACGAAGTCGGTGGTCGAGAGCGGCACCCGGATCTTGGCGACGACCTTGCCGCCGTTCTTCTCGAAGGTGTCGACGAAGGTCTTCTCGGCGTCCCAGCCGGGCGCGTAGTCCGAGACCATCGAGACCATCTTCTTGTAGCCCTTGTTCAGGGCGTAGATCGCCTCCGGCGCCGAGATCTGCGGCAGCGTGTAGGAGGTGCGCAGGAAATATTGCGACTTGTCGATGATCGAGGAGGTCGCGGCGTTGAAGATGACGATCGGCACCTTAGCCTGGTTGGCGAAGGCGCCGAGCGCGAGCGCGTTGGGGCTGTAGACCAGGCCGGCGAGATATTGCACGCCCTCCTTGACCACCAGCTCCTGCGCCAGCGCGCGGACCTTCAGCGGGTCGGGGCCGGGGATGTCGCGCTTGATGATCTCGACCTTGTTGCCGTCGACGCTGTCGCCGTAGAGCTTCTGGAAGACCTGGATCGCCGCCGCCCAGTCCTCGCCGTAGATCGAGGCCGGGCCGGAGAAGGGGGCGATGAGGCCGACCTTGATCGTCTTGGCCGAGGCGGGGGTGGCGAGAGCCGCCGTGGCGGCGGCGGCAAGGGCTGCCGCGCGGAACGCGAATCGCATCCTGTCCTCCCGGGCGGCGCTCCGCCGCGTCTTGGTTGAGTCGCGGGCGTGCTTTGCACCCCGCGCGCCGCCGTGGTCAACCGCTTCGGATCCCCGGGGTGACTTCGGCATTGCCGCTGCCCGCGACGCGGGCATGCCGTGCACGCCCGCCCTACAAGGGACGCGCGCCCCTCCGCCAAGGCGGAAACATTCCAATCACGGCTTGCGCCGCCGCGCGCGCTTGGGATAAGCCTCCGCTCGCCCGATCCGGGGGCGGTCCGCCGCCGGCGGGTTGGCGGGCGAGCCCGCCGGCCCCATATCGGATACGGGACGGCTCCTTCCCCGGGGCGCGACGAAAGAGCATCGCGGCATGAGCGATTTCCTGTCCCACTACATGGCGCTGGTCATCTTCGTCGGCGTCGCCGCAGCGATCGGGCTCGCGCTCCTGATCGCGCCGTTCCTGGTCGCGATCCGCCGGCCCGATCCCGAGAAGCTCTCGGCCTACGAATGCGGCTTCGACGCCTTCGGCGACGCCCGCATGAAGTTCGACGTGCGCTACTACCTCGTCGCCATCCTCTTCATCATCTTCGACCTCGAGGTCGCCTTCCTGGTCCCGTGGGCGGTCTCCTTCGGCAAGGTCGGGGTGTTCGGCTTCTGGTCGATGGTGGTGTTCCTCGGCGTGCTCACCGTCGGCTTCGTCTACGAGTGGAAGAAGGGAGCGCTGGAATGGGATTGAGCCCCGTCCACCAGACGGCCGTCGCCCCTGCGCCCCGCGGCATCGTCGACCCGCGCACCGGCAAGCTGGCCGGCGCCGACGATCCGTTCTTCGCCAACGTCAACCGCGAGCTGTCGGACAAGGGCTTCCTCCTGAGCTCGGTCGACGACGTCGTCACCTGGGCGCGCACCGGCTCGCTGATGTTCATGACGTTCGGCCTCGCGTGCTGCGCGGTCGAGATGATCCAGATGGCGATGCCGCGCTACGATGCCGAGCGCTTCGGCGTCGCGCCGCGCGGCTCGCCGCGCCAGTCGGACCTGATCATCATCGCCGGCACGCTCTGCAACAAGATGGCGCCCGCGCTCCGCAAGATCTACGACCAGATGCCGGAGCCGCGCTACGTCATCTCGATGGGTTCGTGCGCCAACGGCGGCGGCTATTACCACTACTCCTATTCGGTGGTGCGCGGCTGCGACCGCATCATCCCGGTCGACGTTTATGTGCCCGGCTGCCCGCCGAGCGCGGAGGCGCTGCTCTACGGCATCCTGCTCCTGCAGCGGAAGATCCGCCGCACCGGCACGATCGAGCGCTGAGGAGCGGCGATGGACGAGGCGTTGCAGGCGCTCGGCCACGACATCGCGGCCTCGCTGGGCGATGCGGTCCGCGCGTGCTCGGTCAAGCTCGGCGAGCTGACGGTCGAGACCACGGCCGAGCGTATCCTCGACGTGCTGAAATTCCTCCAGGGCGACGACCGCTGCCTGTTCTGGTGCCTGATCGACATCTGCGCGGTCGACTATCCCGAGCGCGAGCAGCGCTTCGACGTGGTCTATCACCTGCTGTCGCCGCGCCGGAACCAGCGCATCCGCGTCAAGCTCCAGGCCGACGAGGTCGCCCAGGTGCCGAGCGCCGCCGGCCTCTATCCCGCCGCCGACTGGTTCGAGCGCGAGGCCTACGACCTCTATGGCGTGCTGTTCTCCGGCCACCCGGATCTGCGCCGCATCCTCACCGACTACGGCTTCGAGGGCCATCCGCTCAGAAAGGACTTCCCGCTGACAGGGTTTGTGGAAGTCCGCTACGACGACGTGCAGAAGCGCGTCGTCTACGAGCCGGTACGGCTGACGCAGGAGTTCCGAAGCTTCGATTTCATGTCGCCCTGGGAAGGCACGGATTACGTGCTTCCCGGCGACGAAAAAGCGGACAAAGGCCAGTAGTCGATGGCTGAGCACGACCTCCGCAACTTCACGATCAATTTCGGGCCGCAGCACCCGGCGGCGCATGGCGTCTTGCGCCTCGTGCTGGAGCTCGACGGCGAGGTGGTCGAGCGGGTCGACCCGCATATCGGGCTGCTCCACCGCGGCACCGAGAAGCTGATCGAGTACAAGACCTATCTCCAGGCCGTGCCCTATTTCGACCGGCTCGACTATGTCGCGCCGATGAACCAGGAGCACGCCTTCTGCCTCGCGGTGGAGAAGCTCCTCGGCCTCGAGGTGCCACGGCGCGGCCAGCTCATCCGCGTGCTCTACGCCGAGATCGGGCGGGTGCTGAACCACCTCCTCAACGTCACCACCTTCGCGATGGACGTCGGCGCGCTCACCCCGCCGCTGTGGGGCTTCGAGGAGCGCGAGAAGCTGATGGTGTTCTACGAGCGGGCGTCGGGCGCCCGGCTCCACGCCGCCTATTTCCGCCCCGGCGGCGTGCACCAGGACCTGCCGCCCGAGCTGATCGACGACATCTGGGCGTTCTGCGACCCCTGCCTCAAGGTGCTCGACGACCTCGACGTCCTCATCACCGGCAACCGCATCCTGAAGCAGCGCCTCGCCGGGATCGGCGTCGTCAGCGCCGAGGAGGCCTGGGGCTGGGGCTTCTCCGGCCCGATGGTCCGCAGCGCCGGCATGGCCTGGGATCTCCGCCGCGCCCAGCCCTACGAGTGCTATTCCGAGTTCGAGTTCGACATCCCGGTCGCCCATCACGGCGACTGCTACGACCGCTACCTCGTGCGCATGGAGGAGATGCGCCAGTCGATCCGGATCATGAAGCAGTGCGTCGAGCGGCTGCGCTCGCCGGAGGGGCAGGGGCCGGTGTCCTCGGTCGACAACAAGATCGTGCCGCCCCATCGCGCCGAGATGAAGCGCTCGATGGAGTCGCTGATCCACCACTTCAAGCTCTACACCGAGGGCTTCCACGTCCCCGAGGGCGAGGTCTACGCCGCGGTGGAGGCGCCCAAGGGCGAGTTCGGCGTCTATCTCGTCGCCGATGGCTCCAACAAGCCCTATCGTTGCAAGATCCGGGCGCCGAGCTTCGTCCATCTGTCGGCAATGGATTTCCTCACCCGCGGCCACATGCTGGCCGACGTGACCGCCGTGATCGGCTCGCTCGACATCGTCTTCGGGGAGATCGACCGGTGACTCTCTCTCTGCCGTCATGGCCGGGCTTGGCACGGCCATCCACGACTTTCTTCGGCCGGCGCGGCTGCAAACTCGTGGATGCCCGGTCCAAGGCCGGGCATGACGAGGAGCTGTACCGTGCCGCCAGCGGGAAATCCTGAGCGATGGCCGTCCGTCGACTTGCCGAGAAGCAGCCGGAGAGCTTCGCCTTCTCGCCCGAGGGCCTGGAGTGGGCCAAGGGGCAGATCGCGAAATATCCCGAGGGGCGCCAGGCCTCGGCGGTGATCGCGCTGCTCTGGCGGGCGCAGGACGAGGGCGGCGGCTGGGTCAGCGAGCCGGCGATCCGGGTCGTCGCCGACATGCTCGGCATGGCCTATATCCGCGTGCTCGAGGTCGCGACCTTCTACACCATGTTCAACCTGGAGCCGGTGGGGCGCCACCTCGTCCAGGTCTGCGGCACGACGCCCTGCATGCTGCGCGGCGCCAACGCGCTCAAGGAAGTCTGCCGCCGCATCGTCGGGCCCGAGCGCCACGTCTCGGAGGACGGCGCCTTCTCCTGGATGGAGGTCGAGTGCCTCGGCGCCTGCGCCAACGCGCCGATGGTGCAGATCAACGTCGACTATTTCGAGGACCTGACCGCCGAGAGCCTGGCCAATCTCCTGGTCGACCTCCGTGCCGGGAAGCCGGTGACCCCGGGCTCGCAGACCGGGCGCCATGCCTCGGCGCCGGCGGGCGAACTCACCAGCCTGACCGACCCCACGCTCTACGACGGCTCGGTGATCGGGACTTGGCGCCAGCGCTTCCAGCCCAAGGAAGACGCGGCGCCGGTCGCGGCACCGGCGCCGGCCGATGCGGCCAAGGGGCCGTCGCAGAAATCCGACGCCGCCGAGACGCAGGCGCAGAAGACCGATACCGGCGCCGGCGGCACCGGCCTCAAGGCCGTGCCCGAAGGCGAGGCCGGCAAGCCGCGCCAACCCACCGGCAATGCCGAAAAGCCGATCGACTGAGCGCCATGCTGAACGACCGCGACCGCATCTTCACCAATCTCTACGGCCTGCACGACTGGCGGCTCGAAGCCGCGAAGAAGCGCGGCGCCTGGGACGGCACCAAGTTCCTGCTCGAGCAGGGGCGGGACTGGATCGTCAACGAGATGAAGGCCTCGGGCCTTCGCGGCCGCGGCGGCGCCGGCTTCCCGACCGGCCTCAAATGGTCGTTCATGCCCAAGCAGCCGACCGGGCGGCCGCACTTCCTCGTCGTCAACGCCGACGAATCGGAGCCCGGCACCTGCAAGGACCGCGAGATCATGCGCGGCGACCCCCACCTCCTCATCGAGGGATGCCTCGTCGCCTCGTTCGCGATGGGCGCCACCGCCTGCTACATCTATATCCGCGGCGAATATATCCGCGAGCGCGAGATCCTGGAGGCGGCGGTCGCCGAGGCCTACGCGGCCAGGCTGCTCGGCCAGGACAATATCTTCGGCTACCCGTTCGACCTCTATGTCCACCACGGCGCCGGCGCCTATATCTGCGGCGAGGAGACCGGCCTCCTGGAGAGCCTGGAAGGCAAGAAGGGCCTGCCGCGCCTCAAGCCGCCGTTCCCCGCCAACATGGGCCTCTACGGCGCGCCGACGACGGTGAACAACGTCGAGTCGATCGCGGTGGCGCCGACCATCCTCCGCCGCGGCGCCGCGTGGTTCGCGGCGATCGGCAAGCCCAACAACACCGGCACCAAGGTGTTCTCGATCTCCGGCCATGTCGAGCGGCCGTGCAACGTCGAAGAGGAGATGGGCATCTCGCTGCGCGAGCTGATCGACCGCCATTGCGGCGGCGTGCGCGGCGGCTGGGACAATCTCTTCGCCGTGATCCCGGGCGGAGCCTCGGTGCCGATCCTGCCGGCGAGCCAGTGCCAGGACCTGTCGATGGACTTCGACACGCTGCGCGATCTCAAGAGCGGCCTCGGCACCGCCGCGGTCATCGTGATGGACAAGACGACCGACGTCGTCCGCGCCATCACCCGGCTGGCCTATTTCTACAAGCACGAGAGCTGCGGCCAGTGCACGCCCTGCCGCGAGGGCACCGGCTGGATGTGGCGGGTGCTGGAGCGCATGTCGCGCGGCGAGGCCGAGAAGCGCGAGATCGACCTCCTGCTCGACGTGACCTACCAGATCGAGGGCCACACCATCTGCGCCCTCGGCGACGCCGCGGCGTGGCCTGTGCAGGGCCTGATCCGCCATTTCCGCCACGAGATCGAGCGCCGCATCGACGACTACGCGGCCCACCCGCGCGGCGAGCCGGTGCGCGTCCCGGTGGCGGCGGAATAGGGGAGGTGGCGATGGCAGACCTCTCTTCTGCCATGCCCGGGCTTGGCTCGGGCATCCACGAATTCACAGCGCCACGGCGAAAGAACGTCGTGGATGGCCGGGACAAGCCCGGCCATGACGCAGGCGTGGGAGCCTAGTCGCGATGGCCAAGATCAACGTCGACGGCACCGTCGTCGAGGTTCCGGACGACTACACGATCCTCCAGGCCTGCGAGGCTGCGGGCGCCGAGATCCCGCGCTTCTGCTTCCACGAGCGGCTGTCGATCGCCGGGAACTGCCGGATGTGCCTGGTCGAGGTGGTCGGCTCGCCGAAGCCGGTGGCCTCCTGCGCGATGGGCGTGCGCGACCTTCGTCCCGGCAAGGACGGCGCGCCGCCGGTCGTCAACACCAAGACGCCCATGGTCAAGAAGGCGCGCAACGGGGTGATGGAGTTCCTGCTGATCAACCATCCGCTCGACTGCCCGATCTGCGACCAGGGCGGCGAGTGCGACCTGCAGGACCAGTCGATGGCCTACGGCACCGACGGCTCGCGCTTCGCCGAGAACAAGCGCGCCGTCGAGGACAAGTATATCGGCCCGCTGGTCAAGACGATCATGACGCGGTGCATCCAGTGCACCCGCTGCGTGCGCTTCGCCGCGGAGGTCGCGGGCGTGCCCGAGCTCGGCGCCATCGGGCGCGGCGAGGACATGGAGATCACGACCTATCTGGAGCAGGCGATGTCGTCCGAGCTCCAGGGCAACGTCATCGACCTCTGCCCGGTCGGCGCGCTGACGGCGAAGCCCTCGGCCTTCAAGGCGCGCTCGTGGGAGCTCGGCAAGGCCGAGACCTACGATGTGATGGACGCGGTCGGCTCGGCCGTCCGGGTCGACTACCGCGGCCTCGAGGTGCTGCGCATCCTGCCGCGCCTCAGCGAGGACGTGAACGAGGAGTGGATCTCCGACAAGGCCCGCTTCATCTGGGACGGGCTCCGCGCCCAGCGGCTCGACCGGCCCTATCTCCGCGAGAACGGCAAGCTCCGGCCCGCGACCTGGCGCGAGGCGTTCGCCGCGATCGCCGACAGGGTGAAGGCGACCAGGCCGGAGCGCATCGGCGCGGTGGTCGGCGACCTCGCCGCGGTCGAGGAAACCTTCGCGCTGAAGGAGCTGATGGGCCGGCTCGGGGTGACCAGCCTCGATTGCCGGCAGGACGGCGCCCCGCTCGATCCTGCGCTCGGCCGGGCGAGCTATCTCTTCAACGCCTCGATCGTCGGCATCGAGCATGCCGACGCCATCCTGATCGTCGGCTCCAATCCGCGGCGCGAGGCGGCGGTGCTGAACGCCCGCATCCGCAAGCGCTACCGCATGGGCGAGGTCCGCATCGGCCTGATCGGCGAGGCGGCGGAGCTGACCTATGCCTACGACTATCTCGGCGCCGGCACCGACACGCTGAAGGAGATCGCAGCCGGCACCCACAGCTTCGCCAAGGTGCTGGCCGAGGCCAGGCACCCGCTGATCCTGGTCGGGCAGGGCGCCCTGATGCACGGCGCCGGCGTCCTGTCGCTCGCAGCCAAGATCGCGGCCGATTGCGGTGCCGTGGCGCCGGAGAGCGATCCGAGCTGGAACGGCTTCTCGGTGCTGCACACCGCGGCGGCGCGGGCCGGCGCGCTCGACCTCGGCTTCGTGCCGGGGCAGGGCGGCAAGGATCTCGCGGCGATGCTCGAGCCCGGCGCGATGGACCTGCTGTTCCTCCTCGGCGCCGACGAGATCGAGGTGCCGGCCGGCACCTTCGTGGTCTACCAGGGCACCCACGGCGACCGCGGCGCCCACTGCGCCGACGTCATCCTGCCCGGCGCGGCGTTCAGCGAGCGCTCGGGCACCTGGGTCAACACCGAGGGGCGGGTGCAGATCGGCAACCGCGCCGTCTTTCCGCCGGGCGATGCCCGCGAGGACTGGGCGATCCTCCGCGCGCTGTCGGACGCGCTCGGGCGCAAGCTGCCCTACGATTCGCTTGCGCAGCTTCGCCGCGCGCTCTACGCCGCCTATCCCCATTTCGAGGACGACGGTCTGCTCGCCCCCGCCGACGCCGATGCGATCCGCCGGCTGGCGACGCGTGGCGGCGAGGTCCAGGCCGGCGGCTTCGCGAGCCCGGTCGGCGACTTCTACCTGACCAATCCGATCGCCCGCGCCTCGGCGATCATGGCCGAATGCAGCGCGCTCGCCGCGCGCCGCAATGCCCGCCAAGCCGCGGAGTAGGGCGGATGGTGGCCGTCATTGCGAGCGCAGCGAAGCAATCCAGGAGGGCACGCGTCGCGGCGGCAGCCCCTGGATTTCTTCGTCGCTCCGCTCCTCGCAATGACGGCGGCGGCACCCGGCCGCATCCGTCATGGCCGGGACTGTCCCGGCCATCCACGACTTTCGTGATGTCGCGCCGTGAACTCGTGGATGCCCGGGCCAGGTCCGGGCATCACGGGAGAGGCATCCGGAATCCGAACAAGAGCGTGCCATGAACCAGCCGTCCGGCTTCTGGAACGACTACGGCTTTCCTTTCCTCTGGATCCTGGGCGAGAGCCTGCTGATCCTGGTGGTGCTGCTGGTCGTGATCGCCTTCATCCTGCTGGCCGACCGCAAGATCTGGGCGGCGGTGCAGCTCAGGCGCGGGCCCAACGTGGTCGGGCCGTTCGGCCTGCTGCAGTCCTTCGCGGACCTCCTGAAATTCGTCGTCAAGGAGCCGATCATCCCGTCTGGCGCCAACAAGGGCGTCTTCCTGCTCGCGCCGCTGATCATCGCGGTGCTCGCGCTGTCCGCCTGGGCGGTGATCCCGTTCCAGCGGAACTGGGTGATCTCCGACATCAATGTCGGCATCCTCTACATCTTCGCGATCTCCTCGCTCAGCGTCTACGGCATCATCATGGGCGGCTGGGCGTCGAACTCGAAATACCCGTTCCTCGGCTCGCTTCGATCCGCCGCGCAGATGGTGTCCTACGAAGTCTCGATCGGCTTCGTCATCATCACCGTGATGCTCTGCGCCGGCACGCTGAACCTCTCCGGCATCGTCGAGCGGCAGTACGGCCACGGCTTCGCCACCCTGATCGGCGCGCCGGCGCTGACCTTCCTGAACTGGTACTGGCTGCCGCTGTTCCCGATGCTGATCGTGTTCTTCATCTCGGCATTGGCGGAGACCAACCGGCCGCCCTTCGACCTGCCCGAGGCGGAGTCGGAGCTCGTCGCCGGCTACGCCGTCGAATATTCCTCGACGCCGTTCCTGCTGTTCTTCCTCGGCGAATACGTGGCGATCATGACCATGTGCGCGCTGACGACGATCCTCTTCCTCGGCGGCTGGCTGCCGCCGTTCGACGTGGTGCCCTTCACCTGGATCCCGGGCATCGTCTGGTTCGTGCTCAAGGTCCTGTTCGTGTTCTTCATGTTCGCGATGGTGAAGGCGTTCGTGCCGCGCTATCGCTACGACCAGCTCATGCGGCTCGGCTGGAAGGTGTTCCTGCCGATCTCGCTGGCCGCGGTCGTCGTCGTCGCCGGCGTCATCCAGATCTTCGGCTGGGCCCCGGCATGACGGCGGGAAAGGTTCGCTGATGCGTCTCGATCAGGCCGCCCGCTCGATCTTCCTGCGCGAGTTCCTCGCCGCGTTCGGGATCTCGATGCGCTATTTCTTCAAGCCGAAA
Source organism: Hyphomicrobiales bacterium (assembly GCA_035547055.1). GTDB lineage: Bacteria > Pseudomonadota > Alphaproteobacteria > Rhizobiales > Methylopilaceae > DASZVN01. Next base: position 9,882 of record DASZVN010000090.1, on the reverse strand, counting down.
TGGACGGTGAACTACCCGTTCGAGAAGAACCCGCTCTCGCCGCGCTTCCGCGGCGAGCACGCGCTGCGCCGCTACCCCAACGGCGAGGAGCGCTGCATCGCCTGCAAGCTCTGCGAGGCGATCTGCCCGGCCCAGGCCATCACCATCGAGGCCGGCCCGCGCCGGAACGACGGCACACGGCGCACCACGCGCTACGACATCGACATGGTGAAGTGCATCTATTGCGGCCTGTGCCAGGAGGCGTGCCCGGTCGATGCCATCGTCGAGGGGCCGAACTTCGAGTTCGCGGTCGAGACCCGGGAGGAGCTGCTCTACGACAAGGACCGCCTGCTCGCCAACGGCGACCGCTGGGAGCGCGAGCTCGCTCGCCGCATCGCCCTCGACGCGCCCTACCGGTGATGGCGGGGATGGTGGGGCCTTCGCGGTCATTGCGAGCGAAGCGAAGCAATCCGGGGGTCCAGCCTGTGGCCCCTGGATTGCTTCGTCGGCTTCGCGTCGTCGTAATGACGGCAGGCGCCGTAACTTTTCACCGGGATCGCCCGCTGACGCGGGCGATCCGACCTCTCCCTCCGGGAGAGGTGAGGGCGCCGGGCTCCGCTTCACCTCTTCCCGTCGGGGAGAGGTCGAGTCGCCCGTCACGGCGATCGGGTGAGGGGGACGCGGCTGTTGTCGTGAAAGGACAGGCCGCCTTTACCGGCGCGGCGGGGGGCCGTAAGACAGCGCGCGCCGGGGCGGCGCGACGGGGAACGCGATGATCCTTGCCACCATCTTCTTCTACATCCTGTCCGTGGTGGCGGTGGCAGCCGGCCTGATGGTGATCGCGGCGCGGAACCCGGTGCACTCGGTCCTGTTCCTGGTCCTCGCCTTCATCGCCTCGGCCGGGCTTTTCATCCTGATGGGCGCCGAGTTCCTGGCCTGGATCCTGGTCGTCGTCTATGTCGGCGCGGTGGCGGTGCTGTTCCTCTTCGTCGTCATGATGCTCGACGTCGATTTCGCCGCGCTGAAGCAGAACCTCCTGCAATACCTGCCGATCGGCGCGCTGATCGGCGTGATCGTGCTGGCCGAGCTGGTGATGGTGGTCGGCGGCTGGACCATCTCGCCCGAGGCGCACGCGCATCTCGCGACGCCGGCGCCGGCCCTTGCCCAGGTCAGCAACATCCAGGCGCTCGGCCGGGTCATCTACACCGACTACCTGTTCTGGTTTCAGCTCGCCGGGTTGATCCTGCTGGTGGCGATGGTCGGCGCGATCGTCCTGACGCTGCAGCACCGCGTCCGGGTCAAGCGCCAGTCGATCGCCGAGCAGGTGGCGCGCCCGGTCATGGTCGAGCTGCGCAAGGTCTCGCCCGGCCAGGGCGTCTGAGGGAGGGGGCGATGGCGGTCGGGCTCGGCCAGTACCTGACGGTCGCGGCGATCCTGTTCACGCTCGGCGTGTTCGGCATCTTCCTGAACCGCAGGAACGTCATCATCATCCTGATGTCGATCGAGCTGATCCTGCTCGCGGTCAACATCAACCTGGTCGCGTTCTCGGCCTTCTCGGGCGACCTCGTCGGCCAGGTCTTCGCCCTCCTGGTTCTCACCGTCGCGGCCGCCGAGGCCGCGATCGGGCTCGCCATCCTCGTCGTCTTCTTCCGCAAGCGGGGCACCATCGCGGTCGAAGACATCAACATGATGAAGGGCTGAGCGGCGCCCGCCGCCCGGCCGTTCGAGAGCGGACGCGATGTATCCAGCGATCGTCTTCCTGCCGCTGCTCGGCGCGATCCTCGCCGGCGCGATCGCGCTGTTCGGCGGCGCTCGCACCCGCGAGGCCGAGCTTGCAGGGCTTGCGGCCGGCGGCGGGGGTGGCCAAGGCCACCATGGCGACGGTCACGGTCATGGCCACGCCGACCGCGATGCCGGCACCGACCTCACCCAGGGCGGCGACCAGGAGCACATCCACCACCTCGAGGAGGCTCGTCCGCAGGCGCCGGGCGTGCAGGCGGCCGAGCTCATCACCACCATCCCGCTCCTGATCACCGCGGTCCTGTCGTGGATCGCCTTCGTCCAGGTCGGCTTCGGCGCGGGCGGCGTGCAGCGCGTCGAGATCATGCGCTGGATCATGGTCGACGGGCTCGACATCCACTGGGCGCTCCGCATCGATACGCTGACGGCGGTGATGCTGGTCGTGGTGACGACCGTCTCGTCGCTGGTCCACGTCTATTCGATCGGCTACATGCGCGACGACAGGCAGCAGCCGCGCTTCTTCGCCTATCTCTCGCTCTTCACCTTCGCCATGCTGATGCTGGTGACGAGCGACAACCTCGTCCAGATGTTCTTCGGCTGGGAGGGCGTCGGCCTCGCGAGCTATCTCCTGATCGGGTTCTGGTATCTCCGCCCGGCCGCCAACGCCGCCGCGATCAAGGCGTTCGTCGTCAACCGCGTCGGCGATTTCGGCTTCGCGCTCGGCATCTTCGGCGTCTTCGCCCTGTTCGGCACGGTCTCGTTCGACACCATCTTCGCCGACGCGCCGGGCAAGGCGGCGGCGACGATGTCGTTCCTCGGCTGGGGCCACGCCCACGCGCTGACCGTGCTCTGTCTCCTCCTCTTCACCGGGGCGATGGGCAAGTCGGCCCAGTTCTTCCTCCACACCTGGCTGCCCGACGCGATGGAGGGCCCGACGCCGGTGTCGGCACTGATCCATGCCGCGACCATGGTCACCGCCGGCGTCTTCATGGTGGCGCGGCTGTCGCCGCTGTTCGAATGGTCCTCGACCGCGCTCGCGGTCGTGACCTTCATCGGCGCGACGACGGCGTTCTTCGCCGCGACGGTCGGTCTCGTCCAGAACGACATCAAGAAGGTGATCGCCTACTCGACCTGCTCGCAGCTCGGCTACATGTTCGTCGCGCTTGGCGTCGGGGTCTATTCGGCCGGCATTTTCCACCTCTTCACCCACGCCTTCTTCAAGGCGCTGCTGTTCCTGTCGGCCGGCTCGGTCATCGTCGCGATGCACCACGAGCAGGACATGCGGAAGATGGGTGGCCTCCGCCGCCTCATCCCGGTGACCTACTGGTGCATGATCATCGGCACCCTGTCGCTCACCGGCTTCCCCTTCACCGCCGGCTACTACTCGAAGGACGGCATCATCGAGGCCGCGCTCGCCGCCCATAGCGGCATGGGCCTCTACGGCGCGGTGCTGACCGAGATCGGCGCGGCGCTGACCTCGTTCTATTCGTGGCGGCTGATCTTCATGACCTTCCACGGCGCGCCGCGGGCTCCGCTCGAGACCATGCGCCACGTCAAGGAATCGCCCTGGGTGATGCTGATCCCGCTGCTCCTGCTCGCACTCGGCGCGCTCGGCGCCGGCGCGGCGTTCGAGCACGCCTTCGTCGGCGAGGGCCACGAGGCGTTCTGGAAGCACGCGCTCTTCACCGGCGCCAACAATCACGTGCTGGAGCTGGCGCACCAGACGCCGTTCCTGCTCGGCCTGATCCCGACGCTGGCGATGATCGGCGGCTTCGCGGTGGCGTGGTGGTTCTACATCCACGACAAGGAGGCGCCGGTCCGGCTCGCCCGCGAGCACGACCTGCTGTACCGCTTCCTCCTCAACAAGTGGTACTTCGACGAGATCTACGACTTCGTCTTCGTCCGCGGCACCAAGGCGCTCGGCCGCTTCCTGTGGAAGCGCGGCGACGGCACGATCATCGACGGGCTCGGGCCGGACGGCGTCTCGGCCCGCGTGCTCGACGTGACGCGCGGCGCGGTCCGGCTCCAGACCGGCTACCTCTACCACTACGCCTTCGCGATGCTGATCGGCCTCGCGGCCCTCTTCACCTGGTTCATGTTCGCGGCCTGAGCCGCGGGTGGTTGGATTTGGGGCACATGACAAATCGAGACGGCAGCTTCGTCATTGCGAGCGAAGCGAAGCAATCCAGGGGCCGCAGGCGCTGCGCCTGTGGGCGTGGATTGCTTCGTCGCTGCGCTCCTCGCAATGACGGGGGCCAGCGGAACATCGAAACCGCCGGCCGGGAGGCAAGGGCATGACTTCCTGGCCCGTCCTCTCGGTCGTCACCTTCCTGCCGATCCTCGGCGTTGCGTGCATCATGCTGATCCGCGGCGACGACGAGGGCTCGCGGCGCAACATCCGCTGGATCGCCCTCTGGACGACGCTCGTCACCTTCGTCGTCTCGCTGTGGCTGCCGGTCTATTTCGACACCCACACCGCGAACTTCCAGTTCGTGGAGGAGGGCGCCTGGCTCGGCGGCACCATCCGCTACCGCATGGGCGTCGACGGCATCTCGATGCCGTTCGTGATCCTGACCACCTTCCTCCTGCCGCTCTGCATCGCGGCGAGCTGGAAGTCGATCCAGGTCCGCGTCAAGGAATACATGATCGCCTTCCTGGTGCTGGAGACGCTGATGGTCGGCGTCTTCACCTCGCTCGACCTCATCCTGTTCTACGTCTTCTTCGAGGGCGGGCTGATCCCGATGTTCCTCATCATCGGGGTGTGGGGTGGCCAGCGCCGGGTCTATGCCAGCTTCAAGTTCTTCCTCTACACGCTGCTCGGCTCGGTCCTGATGCTGATCGCGATCCTCGCGATGTATTGGGAAGCCGGCACGACCGACATCCCGACGCTGCTGAACCACCATTTCCCGGCCTCGATGCAGCCCTGGCTGTGGTTCGCCTTCCTCGCCTCGTTCGCGGTGAAGATGCCGATGTGGCCGGTCCATACCTGGCTGCCGGACGCGCATGTCGAGGCGCCGACCGCGGGCTCGGTCATCCTCGCCGGCATCCTGCTGAAGATGGGCGGCTACGGGTTCCTGCGCTTCTCGCTGCCGATGTTCCCGCTGGCCTCGGCCGACTTCGCGCCGCTGATCTTCACGCTGTCGGTAATCGCGATCGTCTATACCTCGCTCGTCGCCCTGATGCAGGACGACATGAAGAAGCTGATCGCCTATTCCTCGGTCGCCCACATGGGCTTCGTCACCATGGGCGTCTTCGCGCTGACCTCGCAGGGCGTGCAGGGCGGCATGTTCCAGATGATCAGCCACGGCGTGGTGTCGGGCGCGCTCTTCCTCTGCGTCGGCGTCGTCTACGACCGCATGCACACCCGCGAGATCGCGGCCTATGGCGGCCTCGTGAACCGGATGCCGCTCTACGCGACGGTGTTCCTGGTGTTCACGCTCGCCAATGTCGGGCTGCCCGGCACCTCCGGCTTCATCGGCGAGTTCCTGAGCCTGATCGGGACGTTCAGGGTCAACACCTGGGTCGCCTTCTTCGCGACCATCGGCGTCATCCTCTCGGCGGCCTACGCGCTCTGGCTCTACCGCCGCATCGTGCTCGGCGCCCTGGTCAAGCCGGCGCTGAACCTCATCGCCGACCTCACGCCGCGCGAGATCGCGATCTTCGCGCCGCTGGTGATCCTGACCATTCTTCTCGGGGTGTGGCCGCAGCCGGTGCTCGACGTCACCGGTCCCTCGGTCGAGCACCTCATCACCACCACGACCGCGGCGATCCGCGAGGCCGCGGCGCCGGCATTGGCCGCGGCGCACTGACGGGAGCCGGGCACATGAGACGCAACGCCGTCATTGCGGGCGCAACGAAGCAACCCCGGGGCCGCGCCGGCGGCTCTGGATTGCTTCGTTGCTTCGCTCCTGGCAATGGCGGGGAGGGCGGTGACGCCAACAGGGACCCTCTGGCATGACCTTCTCCGCCGCCGAACTCCTGCCGATCCTGCCGGAGCTGATCACCGCCGTCGGGGCGCTGCTCCTGATCCTGCTCGGCGCCATCGCGGGCGAGCGGGCGACGCCGCTGGTCAACGGCCTCGCCGTCGCGCTCCTCGTCGCCGCCGCGATCGCGCTCGGGCTGATCCCGGAGCATCCCGCCCCAGTGTTCCACGGCGCCTTCGTCTTCGACGCCTTTTCGCGCTTCCTCCAGCTTCTGATCGTGGTCGGCGCGCTGGTGGCGCTGGCGATGAGCTTCTACTGGCTGAAGCTCGCGGGCATCGCCCGCTTCGAATATGCGGTGCTGGTGCTGCTCGCCACGACCGGCATGATGGTGATGGCCGCCGCCGGGGACCTCATCGCGTTCTATCTCGGCCTCGAGCTGCAGAACCTCGCGCTCTACGTCGTCGCCGCGTTCGACCGCGACAGCGAGCGCTCGACCGAGGCGGGGCTGAAATATTTCGTCCTCGGCGCGCTGTCCTCGGGGATGATCCTCTACGGCGCCTCGCTCGCCTACGGCTTCTCCGGCACCGTCGATTTCGCCGGCATCGCCGCGGTGGTCGGCGCGGGCCATGTCTCGACCGGGCTCATCTTCGGCCTGGTGTTCCTGCTCGCCGGGCTCGCCTTCAAGGTATCGGCCGCGCCGTTCCACATGTGGACGCCCGACGTCTACGAGGGCGCGCCGACGCCGATCACGATCTTCTTCTCGACCGCGCCCAAGATCGCGGCGATGGCGATCATCGTGCGCCTCGTGGTCTCGGCCTTCCCGGGCATCACCCAGGAGTGGCGCGAGATCATGGCCTTCCTCGCGGTGATCTCGACCGTGCTCGCCGCCTTTGCCGCGATCGGCCAGCGCAACATCAAGCGGCTGATGGGCTACTCGTCGGTCGCGAATATCGGCTACATGCTGATCGGCCTCGCCGCCGGCACCCAGCAGGGGGTGGCCTCGGTCCTGATCTATCTTGCGATCTACCTCGCGATGTCGCTCGGCACCTTCGCGGTGATCCTGGCGATGCGCCGGCCCGACGGCGGCATGGTGGAGAACATCGACGACCTCGCCGGGCTCGCGAAGACCCAGCCGTGGATGGCGTTCGCGATGGCGACGATGATGTTCTCGATCGCCGGCATCCCGCCGCTCGCCGGCTTCTTCGCCAAGCTCTACGTGTTCATGGCGGCGGTGCAGGCCGGGCTCTACTGGCTCGCCGTGGTCGGCGTGGTCGCGAGCGTGGTCGGCGCCTATTACTATCTCCGCATCGTCAAGATCATGTATTTCGACGAGCCGGCGGGCAGCTTCCAGCCGATGCCCGCGATGCTCCGCGCCGTGCTGACGGTGACCGGCATCTTCATCGTCTTCTACTTCGTCTATCCGGCGCCCTTGACCGCGGCGGCGGCGACCGCGGCGCGGAGCCTGTTCTGAGTGGCGGCCTTCGCCCTCGGACGCGACGCCGAGGCGGCAGGATACCGCCTCCTCGCCCTCGACGAGGTCGGCTCGACCAGCGCGATCGCGCGCGAGCATGGGCGGGCCGGCGAGCGCGGGCCGCTCTGGGTCGTGGCGGAACGCCAGACCGCGGGCCACGGCCGCCGCGGGCGGGCCTGGCAGAGCCCGGCGGGCAACCTCGCCGCGAGCCTTCTGGTCGTGACCGACGCGGCGCCCGCCGAGGCGGCGACGCTCGGCTTCGCCGCCGGCCTCGCTCTGTACGGCGCGCTCGCCACCCTCGCGCCGGCGCTGGCGAGGCAAATCGCGCTGAAATGGCCGAACGACGTGCTCGCGGACGGCGCCAAGCTCGCCGGCATCCTGGTCGAGGCGGAGAAGATTGAGGCGCCGGCCGACCTCTCCCCGCCTGCGGGGAGAGGTCGAGTCGCGAAGCGACCGGGTGAGGGGGCGTCCCAGGAAGAGACTCTTTCTGCACCGCTCCCTTACCCTGACCCACTCCCGGCAAGCGGGGAGAGGGAAGCGGGGCCGCCCAGCGCATCTTCTGGAGCGAGGGGCGATGTCGATATTGGCCAACACCAGGTCGTCGCCGTCATCGGGTTCGGCGTGAACATCGCCGTGGCGCCGGCGGGCCTGCCCTATCCCGCGACCTCGCTCGCGGCGCTTGGCGCAGATGTTTCCGCCACCGCGCTGTTCGCCGCGCTCGCCGACGCCTGGGTGCCGCTGATGGCGCGCTGGGAGCGGGGCGGCTTCGCCTCGTTGCGCCGTGACTGGCTCGGGCGTGCGATGGGGCTCGGCGGTCCGCTCGCCGCCACGCTTCGCGGCGAGGCGATCGGCGGCATTTTCGAGACGATCGACGAGGCCGGGCGTCTCGTCCTGCGCGGCGGCGACGGCGCGCTTCGGACCATCGCCGCCGGCGAGGTCCATTTCGGCGATGCCGCCGCGACGAGGGTCGGGGAGGGGGGATGATCCAGGGCGACGAGCTCGTCTTCCTGCCGCTCGGCGGCGTCGGCGAGATCGGCATGAACGTAGCGCTCTACGGCTTCGGGCCGCCAGAGGCGCGGCAATGGATCATGGTCGACTGCGGCGTGACCTTCGGCGACGCCGGCGAGACCCCGGGCATCGACCTCATCCTGCCCGATCTCCGCTTCGCCGAGGCCGAGCGGCCGAACCTCCTCGGCATCGTCCTGACCCACGCCCACGAGGACCATTTCGGTGCCCTGCCGGACCTCTGGCCCGACCTCCAGGTGCCGATCTACGCGACGCCGTTCACCGCGGGCCTCCTTGCCGCCAAGGTCGCGGGCGAACCGGGCGCGACGGCGCTGCCGATCGAGGTCGTGCCGCCGGGCGGCCGGATTCGGCTCGGCCCGTTCGAGGTCGAGTTCGTGCCGGTGGCGCACTCGATCCCGGAGCCGAACGCGCTCGCGATCCGCACCCCGGCCGGCCTCGTCGTCCACACCGGCGACTGGAAGATCGACCCCGAGCCGACCATGGGCCCGGGCACCGACCCGGTGAAGTTCCGCGCCCTCGGCGACGAGGGCGTGATCGCGGTGATGGCCGATTCGACCAACGCCGTCCGCGCCGGCCGCTCGCCGTCCGAGACCGAGGTCGCGGCGACGCTGGCCGAGCTGATCCAGGCCGCGCCGCGCCGGGTCGCGGTCACGACCTTCGCCTCCCACGTGCCGCGGGTGAAGTCGATCGCGCTCGCCGCCGCCGCGGCCGGGCGCGAGGTCGTGGTCGCCGGCCGCGCGCTGGTCCGCACCATCGCGGTCGCGCGCGAGGCCGGCCTTCTCGACGGCGTGCCGCCGTTCCTCGGCGAGGACGCCTTCGACGGGCTCGCGCCGGACAGGACGCTGGTCCTCGTCACCGGCAGCCAGGGCGAGCCGCGTGCCGCGCTGTCGCGCGTCGCCGCCGACACCCATCCGCGGATCCACCTCGCCGCGGGCGACCGGGTGATCCTGTCGTCGCGCACCATCCCCGGCAACGAGCGGCCGGTGAACCGCATCGTCAACGCCCTGATCGACCGCGGCGTCGAGGTCGTGACCGACCGCACCCGCCTCGTCCACGTCTCCGGCCACCCGCGCCGCGACGAGATGGCCGACCTCTACGGCTGGCTTCGGCCGCAGGCGGTGGTGCCGGTCCATGGCGAGGCGCTGCATCTCAGCGAGCATGCGGCGCTGGCGCGCCGGCTCGGCGTGCCGAACGTTCCCGAGATCCGCAATGGCGACGTGCTCCGGCTATGGCCGGGCCGGCCGGAGATCGTCGACGAGGCGCCGGTCGGCCGGGTCCACAAGGACGGGCAGGTGCGCCTCGCCGCCGAGGATGCGGCGCTGGCCGACCGCCGCTGGCTCGCTGTGGCGGGGGTGGTCTCGATCGCGGTGGCGATCGACGAGCATGGCGAGCCGGCCGGCGCGCCAGAGATCGCGCTGACCGGCCTGCCCGAGCGCGACCAATCCGGCGACGACATGGAGGACATCGTCCGCGACGTCGTCGAGGACGTACTCGAGGAGCTGCCGCGCGGCCTCCGCCGCGATCCCGACGCCCTCGCCAAGGCGCTCCGCCGCGCCGTCCGGGCCGAGCTGGCGCTGTCCTGGGGCAAGAAGCCGATCTGCCACGTCCTTGTGCTGGCGCGGTAGCCGAACGGGCCCCCTCCGGCTCGCTTCGCTCGCCACCTCCCCCGCTTCGCAGGGGAGGATCAGGGGCGCGGTTCCTCCCCCGCGCAGCGGGGGAGGGGGACCATGCGAAGCATGGTGG
>DASZVN010000089.1:0-35898 GCA_035547055.1 Hyphomicrobiales bacterium | reverse complement strand
GCCGGCGTCGTCATCACGCTGCAGAAGCTCCGGGTCGCGCCGCCGGCCTCGTTCAGCATCATCGACTGGACGGTCTACATCATCTTCATCGTGGTGATCGGCGGCATCGGCAGCTTCGAGGGGCCGATCATCGGCACGCTGATCTTCTTCGGCCTGCGCGAGTACCTCTCGGAGATCGGCGTCTGGCACTTCATCCTGCTCGGCACGCTCTCGATCGCGGTGATCCTGGTCGAGCCGCGCGGCATCTGGGGCTTCCTCCGCCGCTACGTGCCGGCCGACCTGATTCCGGTCGGCCACGCCCCGCCGGCGGCGCTTCGCTCAGGCCGACGGCGAGGGGCGGAGGCGGGGCAGCGCGGCGTCGAAGGCGAAGAAATCGACGCGGATGCCCATCCGCGTCCGGAGCAGCCAGGCCAGGAGCGCCGTCCAGACGGCATTGGCCCCTAGCACGGCGGCAACCGCGCCGAGCGCGCCGAAGCGCGGCATCAGCACGGCGTCGAGCACGATCAGCGTCAGCGCCGAGACGGCGCAGGCCCAGGCCAGCGCCTTCTGGTGGCCGCCGAGGGTCAGCATCTGCACGTTCGGCCCGCCGAGGGCCCGCAGGATCTGGCCGAACATCAGGAGCACGAGCACGCCGTCCCACCGCGCGAAGGCGGGGCCGAAGACGCCGAGCACGCGGTCGCCGGCGACGATCAGGACGAGCGTCGCGCCGAGCGCCGAGCCGAGGCCGATCACGTTCGAGAGCCGCGCGGCCCGCATCAGGGCGCGGCCGTCGCGGGCGCGATGGGCCTCGGCGAGGTCGGGAAAGGCGATCTGGTAGCCGACCTGGATGGCGAAGCCGGCCAGCATCGCGATCTTGATCGCGACGGCGAAGGCGGCAAGCTCCTGCGGCGGCGCGAACAGGCCGGCGAGCATGATCGCGAGGTCGGCGAAGAACTCGGCGAACAGGATCACCGCGACCAGCGGCAGCGCCGCCCCGACCCAGGCGCGGGCGACGCCGGTCCTGAGCGGGCGCGGCGCGGCGAGATCGGGCAGGAGGCGGCGGAGCAGCACGGCCTGCAGCAGCCACTGGGCATAGAGCAGCGCCACGAACGCGCCGAGCGCGAGCGGCAGTGTGAGCGGCGGCCTGAGGGTGGAGACCGCGAGCACGAACAGGAGGAACAGGAACGGGCGGACCAGGAGATCCGGCACGAGGTTCAGCTTGAACAGGCGAAAGCCCGCGGCGAAGGCGCCGACCACCCGGGTGATCGCGATGGGCGGCGCCGCGGCGGCGCCGATGACGAGGCCGAGGCGGAGATTGGGCGAGAGCCCCGGCCAGAACAGCGCATAGGCCGCAACCAGCACGGCCAGCGCCAGCGCGACGAGGCCGCCGGCGCGGCGGGACGTCTTGAGCAGCGCGCCCGTGAGATCGGCCACGGCACGGCCGCGGTAGCGCACCTGGAAGCGCATCAGGACGGCGGGAAAGCCGAGGCAGCCGAGAATGCCGGCAATGACCGCGACGCTGGTCGCGAGATAGAACAGGCCGAGATCGCCCTGCGGCAGCGTCCGCGCCAGCAGCACCTGCGTCGCGAAGCCGATCGCCGCGCCGACGAGCCGCGCCGCCGTCAGCACCGTGAAGCTGGCGCCGAGCCTCGGTAGGGTCGGCGCCTTCACCGCCAATGCCATCGTCGTCTTCGGTCCGCCGCGCGCCGCCCTGGCCCGCGCCCTTATGCGCCCCGACCGCTTAAGCCGGGCTTACTGGGATCGCGGAGTCGCGGCGGCCACCCGCGGAGTCGTCTGCGATCCACAACCCTGCTTCAGCCAGTTTTCGCTACGGTCAATGCATTGCAGGCAAGCCGATCCCGCCTCTCAACTATTGAGGACCCAATGCTGATCGCATCGAGGAACCTGACCTTTCGCCAAGGCGGCAGGACCATTCCGGTTGAGATCCGGATCAACCTGCCCATCCAGCAAGCTCGGAACGATTGGTCGTGCCACTACGAAATCGACTGGCCCGAGGGAACCGAGCGCATGGTTGCCGGCGGCTTCGATTCGATCCAGGCGCTCTATATCGCGTTGCAGATGATTGGTGCCGACCTCTACACCAGCGCCTGTCACAAGGCCGGCCAGCTGGTGTTTTACAAGCCGGGCGATGGGTATGGCTTCCCGGTGCCGGAAGGTCTTCGCGACCTGCTCGTCGGCATGGACGCCAAATATTGAGATGCCTGAGCCTAGTTCCTTTGGACCGGCGGTGCCCCACGACGCCATGGACAGGGAGCGCGGCAATTGGCACCATCGGGGCCAGATGTCGCCCGGTCCCCGATGACGCCCGATCCGCTCGATCCGCCGTTCGAAATCCTCGCCCCCGCGCCGGACATCGCGGCGGCGCCGGTGGTGTTCAACTCGCCGCATTCGGGGGCGCGCTACCCGGCGCCGTTCCTCGCGGCGACCCGGCTCGATGCGCTGACCTTGCGGCGCTCCGAGGATGCCTTCGTCGACGAGCTGTTCCTGCCCGCGGTCGGGCTCGGCGCACCGCTGATGCGGGCGCATTTCCCACGCGCCTTCCTCGACGTGAACCGCGAGCCCTACGAGCTCGACCCCCGGATGTTCGAGGGCCGCCTGCCGGCCGATGCCAACACGCGCTCGCTCCGGGTCGCGGGCGGCCTCGGCACCATTGCCCGCGTGGTCGGCGACGCCCAGGAGATCTATGCGGGCCGCCTGCCGGTCGGCGAGGCGCTCGGCCGCATCGAGGCGCTCTACAAGCCCTACCACGCGAGCCTCCGCCGCCTGCTCGACGACATGCGCCGCCGCTTCGGCGCCGTGCTCCTGGTCGACTGCCATTCGATGCCCTCGACCGGGCTGCCGCGCGACGAGGCCCGCCGCGCCGACATCGTGCTCGGCGACCGCTACGGCACGAGCTGCGCGCCCTTCATCACCGACCGCGCCGAGCAGGCGCTGCGCGCCCTCGGCTTCGCCGTCATGCGCAACCGGCCCTACGCCGGCGGCTACATCACCGAGCATTACGGCAGCCCCGCCGGCGGGCTGCACGCGCTTCAGATCGAGATCAACCGCGCCCTCTACATGGACGAGGCGCGCCACGAGCGCGGCCCCGGCTTCGCCGCGCTGCAGGCGGCGCTCGCCGGCTTTCTCGGGCCGTTCATCGCCTTCGTCGCCGCCGAGCTCGGCCCCCTGCGCTGGGCCGCGGAATAGGCCTTCGGCAACAGCCGTCGCCGCCGTCATGGCTGGGCCAAGCCCGGGCATGACGGAGTGAAACCACCTATTCACCTCATTCGGCAAGGTTTCGTTGTCCACGAGAATGACGAACATCGCCGTCGTGTCGTGCAACTCCACCTTAACCAGGAAATTTAGCCTCCCCTGAAGCTTCGGCGGCCAAGCTCTCCGCGAAAGGCTCGGAACGAAGCCTTCGGGGAGTTTCGGTGTGGGGCGTCAATCACAATCAGCGGAAGCCGGCAGCGGCGGGGTCGAGCTGAAGCTCGATCCCGCCGTCCTGCCGCAAAGCTTCGTCACTCCCGACGACGGGGCCGAGGGCGGCGTCCGCTCCGTCATGCTGGAGAGGACCCGCGTGCTCCTGACGCGGCGGCTCCGCGGCATGGCGATGAAGATCGCGGTGCCGATCGCCGCCTATCGCGGCGTCGTGGTCCGGGTGCTCGGCCAGGGCGGGCCGGCACCGCTCGAGGTGGCGCTGGTCCACGACGACCGCGACCTCGACGTTCCGCTCTATCGCGCCGATGACGATGGCGAGGTGGTTTCCGAATGGCACCGCTGGAGCGGCGCGCTCGGCCTGCCGCTGCTGTTCGAGCGCGTCGACGGCAGCCTCGTCACGCTGGACCGCCGGCTCGGTGAGGTGCGGGCCGGGCGCCCGCTGCCGCGGCGCCCGCGTGTGTCGCGCGAGCGCCTCCGCCCGCGCTTCCTGCGCCGCCGCCGTGTCGGCCGGCCGCGCCCCGAGCAGCGTCCGCCCGCCGCGGCGCGTTGACACTCCCGGAGGGCGCCGCTACCGTCGCTGCCCCTGCCTGCGCTGCGGCGCGGGCCTTCGGAATCCCGCGCGTTCGCGCGAGGCCGCCGCCCCTCCGGGTGCCGCGGCCGGGAGGCTCCTGCCGATGAAGGTGCTGGTGCCCGTCAAGCGGGTGGTCGACGCCAATGTGAAGATCCGCGTCAAGCCGGATCAGAGCGGGGTCGACCTCGCCAACGTCAAGATGGCGATGAACCCGTTCGACGAGATCGCGGTCGAGGAGGCGCTGCGCCTGCGCGAGGCCGGCAAGGCGACCGAGGTGGTCGCGGTCTCGATCGGCCCGGCCCAGGCGCAGGAGACCATCCGCACCGCGCTCGCCATGGGCGCCGACCGCGGCATCCACGTCGCCGCCGAGGGCACGGTCGAGCCGCTCGCCGTCGCCAAGCTGCTGAAGGCGGTCGCGGACCGCGAGCAGCCCGGCCTGATCGTCATGGGCAAGCAGGCGATCGACGACGATTCGAACCAGACCGGCCAGATGCTGGCGGCGCTCCTCGGCTGGCCGCAGGGCACCTTCGCCTCGAAGGTCGCGATCGGCGACGGCGCCGTCGAGGTCACCCGCGAGGTCGATGGCGGGCTGCAGACCCTGAGCCTCAAGCTGCCGGCGGTGATCACCACCGACCTCCGCCTCAACGAGCCGCGCTACGCGAGCCTGCCCAACATCATGAAGGCCAAGAAGAAGACGATCGACGCCCTGACCACCGCCGAGCTCGGCGTCGACGTGACGCCGCGGCTCACGGTGGAGAAGACCGCGCCGCCGCCCGGGCGCCAGGGCGGCGTCAAGGTCGCCTCGGTCGAGGAGCTGGTGGCGAAGCTCAAGGAGGCGGGGGCGCTGGCATGACGACGCTCCTCCTCGCCGAGCACGACGGCAAGCGCCTCGACGACGCCACCGCGCGCGCCCTCTCCGCCGCGAAGGCGCTCGGCGCGCCGGTCCACGTCCTGGTCGCGGGGCAGGACTGCGCCGCCGTCGCCGATGCCGCCGCAGCGCTCGACGGCGTCGCGAAGGTGCTCGTCGCCGACGACGCCCGCTATGCCCACGCGCTGGCCGAGCCGGTCGCGGCGCTCATGGTCCAGCTCGCGCCGGGCTACGACGCCCTGGTCGCGGCCGCGACCTCGAGCGGCAAGAACGTGATGCCGCGTGTCGCCGCCCTGCTCGACGTGATGCAGGTCTCCGACGTGATCAAGGTGCTCGGCCCCGACCGATTCGAGCGCCCGATCTATGCCGGCAACGCGGTGCAGACCGTGAGGAGCGGCGACGCGAAGAAGGTCCTGACCATCCGCACCGCCGCGTTCCCGAGCGCCGCCGCGGGCGGCGCCAAGGCGCCGGTCGAGCCGGTCCAGGCCGCGGCCGATCCCGGCCTGTCGTCGTTCGCGGGCGAAGCCCTGTCGCAGTCGGCCCGGCCCGAGCTCGGCGGCGCCAAGGCGGTGGTCTCGGGCGGCCGGGCGCTCGGCTCGGCGGAGAAGTTCAAGCAATATATCGAGCCGCTGGCCGATGCCCTCGGCGCGGCGGTGGGCGCGTCGCGCGCGGCGGTCGACGCCGGCTACGCCCCGAACGACTTCCAGGTCGGCCAGACCGGCAAGGTGGTGGCGCCCGGGCTCTATGTCGCGGTCGGAATTTCAGGTGCCATTCAGCATCTCGCCGGCATGAAGGACTCGAAGATCATCGTCGCCATCAACAAGGACGAGGAGGCGCCGATCTTCCAGGTCGCCGATTTCGGCCTCGTCGGCGATCTGTTCGACATCGTACCGAAGCTGACCGAGGCGATCGCCAAGGCGCGCGGCTGAGCCGCCGCCCGCCGCCTCCGCGAGGAGCCATGGACACCGACATCAAGGCTATCGGCGTGATTGGGGCGGGGCAGATGGGCAGCGGCATCGCCCATGTCTGCTCCCTCGCCGGCTACCGCGTGGTGCTGAACGACCTCGCCGAGGAGCGCATCCAGTCGGGCCTCGCCACCATCAACGGCAACATGGCGCGCCAGGTCGGCCGCGGCGCCATCACCGAGGACCAGCGCCGGGCGGCGCTGGAGCGCATCAAGGGCACCGTCCGCACCGAGGACCTCGCTGCCTGCGACCTCGTGATCGAGGCCGCGACCGAGAACGAGGAGGTCAAGCGCGAGATCTTTCAGCGCATCTGCCCGGTGCTGCCGCCCACGACCATCGTCGCCACCAACACGTCCTCGATCTCGATCACCCGCCTCGCCGCCGCGACGGACCGGCCCGAGCTCTTCATCGGCATCCACTTCATGAACCCGGTGCCGCGGATGCAGCTCGTCGAGCTGGTGCGCGGCATCGCGACCGACGAGCGCACCTTCGAGACCGCCAAGGCGCTGGTCGATCGGCTCGGCAAGACCGCGACGGTGGCGGAGGATTTCCCCGCCTTCATCGTCAACCGCATCCTCCTGCCGATGATCAACGAGGCGATCTACACGCTCTACGAGGGCGTCGGCACGGTCGAGGCGATCGACACCGCGATGCGGCTCGGCGCCAACCACCCGATGGGGCCGCTGCAGCTCGCCGACTTCATCGGCCTCGACACCGCGCTGTCGATCATGCAGGTGCTCTACGAGGGCCTCGCCGACTCGAAATACCGCCCCTGCCCGCTGCTGGTGAAATATGTCGAGGCCGGCTGGCTCGGCCGCAAGACCGGCCGCGGCTTCTACGACTATCGCGGCGACAAGCCCGTCCCGACGCGCTGAACGGACGCGGATTTTACCGTCCGTTTACCATGTTGGCAGATCGTGCGGCCGTTCCAGGAGGCCGCATCATGGTGGGCAGCATCGGACCGGCGATGGCGGGCATGGCAATGCCGGGCGCGGCAGCGACCCGGCCGCCGAGCACCCAGGGAATTGGCGGGGGCGGTGGCGGCGGAGGCGGCGGCATGTCGTCCTCGTCGAGCGCCAGCCAGACCACGACGACCACCGTCATGAATCCCGACGGGACGATGACGACGATCGTTCGGAACGCCGACGGCACCATCGTGTCGGAGACGACCACGAGCGCGTCGAGCGCCGCCGGCGGCGCGACCGGCAGCGGCACGACCGGCAGCGGCACGTCGGATGCGTCCGACAGCGGCAGCAGCAGCGGCGGCGGCCTCGGCAACCTCCTCAACATGCTGGCCTAGCGCGCGGCGGTGCTAGGCTCCCCTTGGCGCCGCGCGGTGCGGCGACGATGAGGGGAGAGACATGGCCAAGATCGCGAGATTTTTCGGCCCGGGCCTGATCGGGGCGGCGCTCCTGCTCGGCGGACCGAGCCTCGCCGCCGCGGCGGATGGGGGAGACGCCTGCACCAGCCTGACGCCGGCCCTGGTCGGCGGGCCGATGCTGCCGGCGGACCAGGAGAGGATCGAGCTGCGCTGGCTCGGCACCGCAAACTACGAGCTCGACTACAAGGGCCAGGTTTTCCTGCTCGACACCTATTACGACCGCAACCCGCGGACCCGCCCGATCGGCTTCCATGCCAAGGACGTGACGCGGGCGACTGCGATCTTCCTCGGCCACGGCCATTTCGACCACATGGCCGATGCGGTGCCGGTATCGAAGCAGACCGGCGCCAAGGTGGTCGGCGCGCCCGTCACGATCGAGACGGCCGGGAAGCTCGGCCTGCCGAAGGACATGGGCATCGTGGTGAAGGGCGGCGAGACGCTGCACTTTGGCAGCGTCACCGTCGACACCGCGCTCGCCCGTCACAGCTCGATCTCGACGGACCTGTTCAAGGCCAACGCCCATCTGTTCGACGTCGACGCCGGGCCGCTGACGCCGGCTGAGCAGGCCGAGAAGAAGGCGGTGGTGGCCCGCGGCACCTTCTCGCCCGACGTCATCACCAAGGGCACGATCGCCTACGCCTTCACCTTCGACACCGGCTTCAAGCTGGTGTTCTTCGACAGTGCCGGGGACGTGACCGACGGCGACCGCGCGCTGGCGCAGAAGCTCGGGCCGGTCGATGTCGCGATCGTCGCCTACCAGGGCCACCCGGTGGCGCAGAGGCAGATCCCGTACACGCTGCCGCTGATCAAGCTGTTCCACCCCGCGCTCTATCTCCCGGCCCATCACGACCAGGACTTCGGCGCCTTCGTCGATCTCGGCGTCGAGCCGCTGTTCGAGGCGATCCGCGACCAGTTGCCGGACACGAAATATCTGGCGCCGCTCTATCGCCAGCCGATCTGCCTCGACGTGTCGAAGGGGGCGAAGAAGTAGGGGCAGCCACGGCCGGGCTCGCCCGTCAGCAGCCGTGTCACGTGGGCGCCGGCAAGCCGATACCCACCCTACGAGTTCGCGGGATGGACCTAGGCGGCCGCAGCGGCGTGGCAGAGCTCTTCGATCACCGCCTCGAGCATGCGGCGCGTGCCGTCCTGGTTGGCCTCGCGGAGAAGCTGGCGCGCCTCCTCCAGGCATTCGCGCGCCAGCGCCAGGCGCTCCTCGTCGGTGAGGTCGTCGGCCCCGGATTGCGGGGACGCGTCCAGCGTCGCGTCGTTCAGGAAATAGACCATCTGCAGGATGAGATTGTAGAGCTTGGCGTCGCTGGTCTTCAGCACGATCGCCCCGGGCTCGCCGATCGGATGCGGCACGATCACGCGCAGCCCGCGCTGGCCCATCCTTTCGCCTCCGCCGCGTGCGCTTGAGGCACGCCACCGCGGCCCGGCCGGTTCAGCCGGCGCCAGCGCCGCAACTATCCCGCTCGACTTCGACAACGCGAAGCGACCCCTGCCCGCAACACAGGGTGGGATTATTTGATATCCAACGAGTCGGGGAACCCGGAGCGGGTTTGAGCCGCTGTTCACCAGTGTTGAACTAGTCGACGGTTGCCTCGTCAACTAAGTGCGCGGGGCCGGCGCACGTGGTCGTTCAGCGCGCGCTGCACCTCCAGAAACCGGCTGACCGCTTCATGGAAGGCCTGGCGCTCGTCCGCCGGCAGATTGGCCAGCGCGGCGGCGACGTGGCGTTCGATCTGCGGGACATCGCCGCCGCACGCCGTCACCGCCTCGTCGCACAGCCGCTGGAGAAAGTCGAGGGCGCCCTGGGAGATCAACGCCGGCCTCCTTCGCTTCAAAATTATTGAAGATCCGCTGCAAATGCTTCGCTTCATGCCCGCCACGACCTGCGCTGTATCGTGGCGACCAACGCTAAGAATCAGTGTGCGTTGGGGAGACGAGGCAGATGAACGATAAGCCGAGAAGAGGTCACAACAGCATTCGTTTCGAAATCGTTACCAGTTATGAACAGCTTTTGCATGCCCAGGCAGTCAGAAGCATTTGCTTCGTTGAAGAAGAAGGCGTTGCAGCCAAAGTAATTTTCGACGGCAATGACTGGCAGGCAACTCACATCATCGCCTATGACGGCGAGGAGCCGATTGGCACGCTCAGGATCCGCTGGTTCAAGGACTTTGCGCAGTTCGAGCGGACCGCCTTTCGTCAGGCCTGGCGCAATTCGCACGTCCTGCGGGCCTGCGCGGACTTCGCCTTTCACCACGTCCAGTTGAAGGGCTATACCCGGGTCATCACTCACGCCGCCCCGCTCTACGCCCGGCTGTGGCGCATGCTGCTCGGGTTCCAGCCGGCACCGGGCAAGGAGCCGCTGACCATCGAGGGCCACGAGCATCCCTATATCGAACTGATCAAGGTGCTGCCGCTGCTCGATGGCGCGATTACCGAGCAGACCAACGCCAACGTGCTGTTCCAGGTTGAAGGTTCGTGGACCTTGCCGGACGCGCGCGACCGGACGGTCGATTCCGACCTGCTCCCGCCCGCCGTCACGGCAGCCGGCGCGGCAGGTTGAACAGAATCTCGAAACCCTCGTCGACGATCGACGGGCCGTTCGCGAGCGTGAGGTCGTTGGCAAGCCAGCTTGCCGCCTGCTGCGCGAACACGTCGCACAGCCATTCGTAGGCGAGCTCGACCGGCCGCGATTCGAGGCGCTCGGTCAGCACCGACACATAGAGCTGCAGCGGCACGTGGACGTTGAGCGCGAGCGGGCGGATCGTCGGCTCGAGCAGCGTGTACGAGCCGAGCAGCCCGATGCCGTAACCGGCCTTGATCATCATGCCGTGGACGAATGAATTGTCCGCGTAGAGGGCGACCCGGCCTTGGGCCACCACCTCCTCCCACCGCACCCACGGCTCGCCGCCGGAATAGAGCGGCGACTGCACGAAGGCGTGGTCGCCGAGATTCTGCAGCGTGGGCAGTCCGTGACGCTCGATATAGGCTGACGCGGCGACCGGCACGAGGTGCAGCGTGCCGACGGGGCGGCAGGTCACGTCGGCAGCGGTGATCGGCGCGAACGCGACCATCATGTCGGTCTGGTTTTCGCGGAGATTGTTCAGGTTGCGCGGGTTCTGCACCGCGATCTGGATCAAGGGGTGCGCTGCCGAAAAGTGGCCGATCGCCGGCACCAGGAAGAAGAGCGACAGCCCGTCGGTGATGGAGACGCGGACCAGCCCCTTTTCCTGCCGCGTCTCGGCGCGAAGATCGTTCGAGATCGAATAGAGCGAGTGATCGAGCAGCGCCAGCGAGCGGGCGAGCTCGTCGCCCTTCGCGGTCAGGCGCACCCCGCTTTGGCTCGGAACCAGAAGCTGCGCGCCCATGAGATCCTGGAGCCGCTTGACCTGGCGGCTGACCGTCGGCTGGCTCATGTGCAGGACGGCAGCGGCGCGGTTGAACGAGCCCGCCTTGGCGACGGCCAGGAACACCCGGAGCTCGGCCCAGAACTGACCGCTCAGCACCCGAGGATCATCGAGCGCCGATTGATTCAGGAACCCCTGCTGGAACGGTAGCGGATCGCCGTCCCTCATGGCGCGCGAATGCCTCCTCGACAGGTGCCGACTCGGCAATTGTCAATCTCACGTAGACTGAGTCAACTTTTGCCGCGGCTCGTCCAGCGCGCCCCGCCGCGGGGGTGGGCAACGCCGAAGCGCCGCCTGCCCTCCGCGCCGCGCGCCTCACTTCCAGTCGCGGATGTCGACGAAGCGGCCGGCGATCGCGGCCGCGGCGGCCATCGCCGGCGACACCAGATGGGTGCGGCCCTTGTAGCCCTGGCGGCCCTCGAAATTGCGGTTCGAGGTCGAGGCGCAGCGCTCCTCCGGGCGGAGCTTGTCGGCGTTCATCGCGAGGCACATCGAGCAGCCCGGCTCGCGCCACTCCAGGCCGGCGGCGACGAAGATCTTGTCGAGGCCCTCGGCCTCGGCCTGGGCCTTCACGAGGCCCGAGCCCGGCACCACCATCGCGTTGACGCCCTCGGCGACGCGACGGCCGGCGACGACCTTCGCCGCGGCGCGGAGGTCCTCGATGCGCGAATTGGTGCACGAGCCGATGAAGACGCGGTCGAGCCGGATGTCGGTGATCTTCGTCCCGGGCTGGAGGCCCATGTAGCGCAGCGCCCGCCACTTCGCCTCGCGCTTGGCCTCGTCGGCGAGCTGGTCGGGATCGGGCACGATCCCCGTCACGGACACCACGTCCTCCGGGCTGGTGCCCCAGGTCACGATCGGCGGCAGCTTCGCCGCGTCGAGCCGGATCTCCCTGTCGAACACCGCGTCGGCGTCGCTCGGCAGCGTGCGCCAATAGGCCAGCGCCCTTTCCCAGGCGGCGCCTTTCGGCGCCTTCGGGCGGCCTTCCAGATAGGCGTAGGTCTTCTCGTCGGGCGCGACCATGCCGGCGCGGGCGCCGCCCTCGATCGCCATGTTGCAGAGGGTCATGCGGCCTTCGATCGAGAGCGCGCGGATCGCTTCGCCGGCATATTCGATGACGTGGCCGGTGCCGCCGGCAGTGCCGGTCTCGCCGATGATCGCGAGCGTGATGTCCTTGGCGGTGACGCCCGCGGGCAGGACGCCGTCCACCACCACGCGCATGTTCTTCGACTTGCGCTGGAGCAGCGTCTGCGTGGCGAGGACGTGCTCGACCTCGCTGGTGCCGATGCCGTGGGCGAGCGCGCCGAAGGCGCCGTGGGTCGCGGTGTGGCTGTCGCCGCAGACGAGCGTCATGCCGGGCAGCGTGAAGCCCTGCTCCGGCCCGATGACGTGGACGATGCCCTGCCGCACGTCGTGCTCGTCGTAATATTCGAGCCCGAACTCGGCAGCGTTCTTCGCCATGGTCGCGACCTGGAGCGCCGATTCCGGATCGTCGATGCCCTTGCTGCGGTCGGTGGTCGGCACGTTGTGGTCGACGACGGCGAGCGTGCGCTCGGGCGCGCGGACCTTGCGGTTGGCGAGGCGCAGGCCCTCGAAGGCCTGCGGGCTCGTCACCTCGTGGACGAGGTGGCGGTCGATATAGAGCAGCGTGGTGCCGTCGGGCTGAACGTCGACGACGTGGTCGTCCCAGATCTTGTCGTAGAGGGTGCGCGGCTTGGCCATGGCGATGTCTCGAACGGAAAAGGTGGGGTGACGGCGCGCGGACCGGGCCGCGCCGGCGCGTCAGAGGCCGGGCGCTGCGGCGCCGACCGCGAGGATGCGGCCGAAGAAGCGTGCCGGCAGGCGGGCGTGGTCGTGCAGCGCCGCGAAGTCCAGCGTCGAGCGCACGCGCGGCCGCCCGCTCCGATGCGGGCGGAACGCGCCGTCGTCTGCCGGGCGGAATGCCATGGCGGACGCTTTAGCAGTTCCAGGCTGAAGGGACAATGAAGGGAGCGCCGTCATTGCGAGCGACGCGAAGCAATCCAGGGCCGCCGGCGCCAACGCCCGGGATTGCTTCGTCGCTTCGCTCCTCGCAAGGACGGCGGCGGCGCTACTCCGCGGCCGTGTCCTTCGCCGGCGGTTCGGGTGCCCGGTGGGGGCGGCCGAAATCGACGCCGGGCGCGTCCTGGCCTTCGGCGATGATGCCGCGGCGGATGGCGCGGGTGCGGGTGAAGAGCTGGAACAGGGCGTCGCCGTCGCCCCAGCGGATCGAGCGCTGCAGCGCCGTCAAATCCTCGACGAAGCGGCCGAGCATCTCCAGCACCGCGTCGCGGTTCAGCAGGAACACGTCGCGCCACATCGTCGGATCGGACGCCGCGATGCGGGTGAAGTCGCGGAACCCGCCGGCCGAGAACTTGATGACCTCGGACTGCGTCACCTGCTCGAGGTCGGCCGCGGTGCCGACGATGTTGTAGGCGATCAAATGCGGCACGTGGCTCGTGATGGCGAGCACGAGGTCGTGGTGCTCGGGCGTCATGATCTCGACGTTCGAGCCGGTGCCGCGCCAGAACGCGGCCATCCGCAGGATCGCGTCGGGATCGGTCCCGGGCGGCGGCGTCAGGATGCACCAGCGCCCGGCGAACAGCGTCGCGAAGCCGGCGTCGGGGCCGCTCTCCTCGGTGCCGGCGACCGGATGCGCCGGCACGAAATGGATGCCGTCGGGCAGCTCGCGCCCCATCGCCGCGATCACCGCCGCCTTGACCGAGCTGACGTCGGAGATAATGGCGCCCGGCTGGAGCGCCGGCGCGATCTCCTTGGCGACGGGCCCGCACGCCCCCGGCGGCACCGCGACGATGACGGCGTCGGCTCCCCGAACGGCGGCGGCGGCGCTGTCGGCGACCTCGTCGGCGAAGCCGAGCGCCTTCAGCCGCGTCTGCGCCGCGGGCGAGGCGTCGTAGACGGCGATGCGCTTCGCGAGGCCGAACTCGCGCGCGGCCCGCGCGGCGGAGCCGCCGATCAGCCCGACGCCGATGACCGCGAGGCGCTCGAAAGGCGGCGCGTCAGTCACAGCGGCCATCGACGAACTGCTTCAGCGCCTCCACCACGAGGCGGTTCGCCTCCTCGGTGCCGACGGTCATGCGGAGCGCGTCCGGCAGGCCGTAATTGCCGACCGCGCGCAGGATCAGCCCGCGCTTGGTGAGGAAGGCGTCGGCCTCGCGCGCGGTGCAGCCCGGCTTCTGCGGGAAATGGATCAGGACGAAGTTCGCCGCGCTCGGCGTCACCACGAGGTCGAGCCCGGAGATCTCCTCGGTGAGCCACTGGCGCCAGCGCTCGTTGTGCGCGGCCGCCGCGGCGACGTGGGCGCGGTCCTCGATCGCGGCGATGCCGGCCGCCATCGCCGCGGCCGAGACGTTGAAGGGATCGCGGAAGCGGTGCAGCGCGTCGACGATCTCGGGCGGGCCGTACATCCAGCCGAGGCGGAGCGCGGCGAGGCCATGGATCTTCGAGAAGGTCCGCGTGACGACGACGTTGTCGTACTCGTCGACCAGGCCGAGGCCGACGTCGTAGTCGTTGCGGGCGACATACTCGGCATAGGCGCCGTCGAGCACCAGGATGACCTGCGACGGCAGGCCAGCGCGGAGCCGCCGCACCTCCTCGTAGGGCAAATAGGTGCCGGTCGGGTTGTTGGGGTTGGCGAGGAAGACGATCTTCGTCCGCGGCGTGACGTAGGACAGGATGGCGTCGACGTCGGCCTGGAAATTGGTCTCCGGCACCGCGACCGGCTTCGCCCCCGCCGCCAGGATGACGATGCGGTACATCAGGAAGCCGTGCTCGGTGAACAGGCCCTCGTCGCCGGCCGAGAGATAGCCCTGGGCCAGCAGGGTGAAGAGCTCGTCCGAGCCGGAGCCGCAGACGATGCGGGCGGGGTCGAGGCCCTCGGCACGGCCGATCGCCTCGCGGAGCGCGGTCGAGGCGCCGTCGGGATACATCTCGAGGCGCGCTGCTACCTCGGCGAAGGCGGCGCGGGCCTTCGGGCTCGGGCCGAGCGGCGTCTCGTTCGAGGACAGCTTGAAGACGCGCTCCACGCCGGGAGCCTCGCTCTTGCCCGGCACATAGGGGCTGATGTCGAGGATGCCCGGGCGGGGCGTCGGACGCAGCAGGGTGGTCATCGCGCACCTGTTCCGGCGGTCGCGGAAGCGGCGGCCGGCTCGGCCAGCACGATCGGCCGGGCATAGAAGCCGACCGGCCGGGCGCCTTTCGGCGGCGCGCAGCCGTCGCAGGCGAGGAGGCCGTGCCATCGGCCGCCGGCGTTGCATTCGGCGAGGATCTCGGGACCGGCGAGGCCGGGCTTGGCATTGTCGCTCATCGCGAAGACCTGGACCTCGCGCACCGCGGCATCGCCGAGCGGCCGCGTCACCACCACGGCCGCCGTGCCCGGCCGCGCCGGCGTCACCAGGAACGGCAGGCGGGCCGAAATCTCGGCGTCGGCGCCGAGCCCTTCCCACCACGGCGCGGCGTTCGGCACGAGCGCGACCAAACCGAGGTCGCCGGCCGACTTCGCGACCGCCGCCACGACCTCGGCCGCGCCGACCTCATGGACCAGCGGCACGTCGAAGCCGACCTGGTAGCGCGCCTCGTCGAGCAGCGCGAAGCCGGCGCTGCCGTCGACATGGACGGCGTAGGGCGCCTGGAGATGGGTGAAGATCGAGATGATCGCCCGCCACAGATGCTCGACCGTGGTCGCCGGCAGGCGGCCTTCGTGGCCGCCGACCAGCCGGCGCATCATCTCGGCCTCGCGCAGCGGGCGGAAGGCGATGCCGCTGTCGGCCGTGCCCTTGGCCGCGATCAGCCGGTCGATGATCGCGCCGCGCTCCATCAGGAGCATGTGCAGCGCATCGTCGATGCGGTCGATCTCGCGGCGCAGCTCGGCGAGGTTGGGCGGAGAGGATGCGGTCATGTCGGAGGCGTTCCGGGCGGCGCGGATGGCGGCCGCGGGCCGCGGCCCCTACATACCCCGGCAGCCGGCGATGTCAAAGAAGCGTTGACTCGCAAGGTCCTGCCACCCTAGCTGAAAGATTGCCGCCCAGCCGCGGCAGGGTTTCTTGCCGCCATGGGCGAACCGACCGTCATCCGGACCATCAGCGCGCTCGCGCAGCGCGAGGCCGACGCGCCGCGGAGCGCCGTCGAGAGCTTCGGCGCCGAGGCGCCGCTGAAGCTCGACTGCGGGGTCGTGCTGTCGCCGTTCCAGATCGCCTACCAGACCTACGGCACGTTGAATGCGGAGCGCTCGAACGCCATCCTGGTCTGCCATGCGCTGACCGGCGACCAGCACGCCGCCAATCCCCACCCCGTCACCGGCAAGCCCGGCTGGTGGGAGGCGATGGTCGGCCCCGGCAAGCCGATCGACACCGACCGCTATTTCGTCGTCGCGACCAACGTGCTCGGCGGCTGCATGGGCTCGACCGGGCCCGCCTCGCGGCGGCCCGACGGCAAGGTCTGGGGCCTCGACTTCCCGGTCGTCACCATCGCCGACATGGTGCGTGCCCAGGCCCTCCTGCTCGACCGGCTCGGCATCGCGACGCTGTTCTGCGTCGTCGGCGGCTCGATGGGCGGGATGCAGGTGCTGCAATGGGCGGCGAGCTATCCCGACCGGGTGTTCGCCGCCATCCCGATCGCCGCCGGGGCCAAGCATTCGGCGCAGAACATCGCCTTCCACGAGGTCGGCCGCCAGGCGATCATGGCCGACCCCGACTGGCACGGCGGCCGCTATGTCGAGCGCGGCGTGACCCCCCGGAAGGGCCTCGCCGTGGCGCGGATGGCCGCGCACATCACCTATCTCTCGGAAGCCGCGTTGCAGCGGAAGTTCGGCCGCAACCTCCAGGACCGCGAGCGGCCGACCTTCACCTTCGACGCCGATTTCCAGATCGAGAGCTATCTCCGCCACCAGGGGTCGAGCTTCGTCGAGCGCTTCGACGCCAACTCCTATCTCTACGTCACCCGCGCGATGGACTATTTCGACCTTGCCGCCGACCATGGCGGCGTCCTCGCCAACGCGTTCCGCGACAGCAGGACCCGCTTCTGCGTGACCTCGTTCACCTCGGACTGGCTGTTCCCGACCGCCGACAGCCGCGCCATCGTCCATGCGCTGAACGCCGCCGCGGCGAACGTCAGCTTCGTCGAGATCCAGTCCGACAAGGGCCACGACGCCTTCCTCCTCGACGAGCCGGAGTTCCACGCCACCATCCGCGGCTTCCTCACGGCGGCAGCCGATGCACGCTGCATCGCGCTCCCCGGCGGCGCGGCATGAGCCTGACCCTCGCCGACGAGAACCACGTCGCTGGGCCGCAGGCCGCGGCCGCGGCGGTTCGCGCCGCCGCGCGGCCCGACCATCTCCTTGTGGTCGACATGGTCCAGCCCGGCACGCGGGTGCTCGATGTCGGCTGCGGCGATGGCCAGTTGCTGCGCCTGCTCGCGGCCGAGCGCGAGATCGACGGCCGCGGCATCGAGCTCTCGCAGGCAGGCGTCAACGCCTGCGTCGCCCACGGCCTGTCGGTGGTGCAGGGCGATGCCGACGCCGACCTCGGCGACTATCCCGACGACGCCTTCGACTACGTCGTGCTGTCGCAGACCTTGCAGGCGACGCGCCAGCCCAAGGCGGTCCTGGAGCATCTGCTGCGGATCGGCCGCCGCGCCGTGGTGTCGTTCCCGAATTTCGGCCATTGGCGGATGCGCTGGCAGCTCCTGACCGGCGGCCGGATGCCGATGACCAAGACGCTGCCGGACACCTGGTACGGCACGCCGAACATCCACATGTGCACCATCCGCGATTTCGTCGAGCTGTGCCGCGAGGTCGGCGCCACGATCGAGCGGGCCGAAGCGCTGTCGGCCGACGGACGGCCGGTGCGCGTGCTGGCGCCGTGGTGGTTCTGGAACATCTTCGGCGCCCAGGCGGTGTTCCTGCTGACCCGAAAGGATTGAAGCCTTCTTCTCAGGGTGGGCATGCGGAGCATGCCCACGTCGTCGGCATCGGCATGCCGATGCCCACCCCACAGCGCTCAGCCCGGCGGCGCCGGCGCGGGGGTGCCGGCGGGAAGCGGGGCCGGCTTCAGCACCATGCGCTGGGCGCGGCGGCGGCGCGAGGCCACCAGCAGGCGCACCTCCTTGGTGGCCTCGACCATGAGGGCGCCGGCGAACGGCGCCCACAGCACGCGGCCGGCGCGCTCGATCGCGCTCGCGGAGCGCAGCACCAGGCGGGCGTTGAAGGGCGGGAACATCAAGGCCTCCTCCCAGGCCATCGGCGCGAACGAAGACTCGCGCAGAAGCTGGTTGAGCTGGAGGCGGCTGAACGGGCTGCCGTGGCCGAACGGGGTGGTGTCGATCCGGGCCCACGGCCCGCGCCGGTTGGGCACGATCGCGAGCAGCCGCCCGCCGGGGGCGAGGCAGCGCCAGCATTCGCGGAGAAGATCGGCCGCCGAGGAGGCGCCTTCGAGGCCATGGACCAAGAGGATGCGGTCGACCGCCGCATCCGGCAGGGGCCACATGTCCTCCTCGACCAGCGCGGTCGCCGGCGGCTTGTCGGCAGGCCAGGGGATGACGCCCTGCCCCGCCGGCATGAAGGCCAGGACCCGCTCCGCCTCCTCGCGGAACAGCCCGAGATAGGGCGTGGCGTAGCCGAAGCCGAGCACCCTCTGCCCGCTGGCGTCGGGCCAGCGCAGGCGCAGCCGGGTGCGGAGGATGCGGCGGACCACGCTGCCGAGCGGGCGGCCGTAGAAATCGCGGAGATCGACCACGTCGACGGTCATGCCGCGCAGCATGCGGTGCCGGGCGCGGCCCGGCAAGGCGCTGGCGCCGTCATGCCCGGACTCGGTCCGGGCATCCACGAGCTTGGGGGCGCGACGGTCGAAGTCGCGGATGGCCGGAACGCGGGTGTTCCCGCGTTCCGAATGAAGGGACCGAATTCGGAAACATCCGAATTCGGGGACAAGCCCGGCCATGACCGCTAAGGTCGGCGTCCCGGCGTATTGCCAAATGACGCAAGCCCGCGAGGAAGCCCGCAATGGCCGTCGAGATCCGCCTGATCCCCTGCCTCACGGACAACTACGCCGTGCTGCTGCACGACCCGGCGAGCGGGGCGACGGCAGTGGTCGACGCCCCCGAGGCGGCGCCGATCGAAGCGGTGCTCGACAAGGAGGGCTGGCGGCTCTCCACCATCCTCGTCACCCACCATCACCACGACCACACCGGCGGCATCGAGGCGCTGGTCCGGCGCTTCCACCCCGAGGTGGTGGCCCCCGCTGGAGAGGCCGCGAAGATCCCGGCCGTCACCCGCACGGTGAAGGAGGGCGACTGCGTCTCGGCCGGCGGCGCGGACGCGACGGTGATCGAGACGCCCGGCCACACGCTCGGCCAGATCAACTACTTTTTCGACAGGGAGCGCCTGCTGTTCGGGGGCGACACCCTGTTCACGCTGGGCTGCGGCCGCGTGATCGAGGGCGACCCGGACATGATGTGGCGCTCGCTCGACAAGCTGCGCCGCCTGCCGGGCGACACCCGCCTCTATTGCGGACACGAATATACCGAGGCGAACGCCCGCTTCGCGCTGTCGGTCGACCCCGACAACGCCAGGCTCAAGGCCCGCGCCGAGGCGGTCCGCGCCGCCCGCGGCCGCGGCGAGCCGACCGTGCCGGCGACGCTGGCGGAGGAGCTCGACACCAACCCGTTCCTCCGCCCCGAGGCGCTGGCGGCGGCGGTCGGCCTCGCGGGCGCCGCGCCGGCGAAGGTCTTCGCCGAGATCCGCGGCCGCAAGGACCGCTTCTGACATGGATGGGGTGACGATCCTCCACGCCGCGGAGACCCCGCGCCTCGCCCGCGGCAGCGGCATCGAGACCCTGCCGCTGATCACCCATCGCTCGGCCGCCAACGCCCGCTTCACCACCGGCATCAGCACCTATCCGGTCGGCCAGGGCGCGCCGCTGCACTGGCACAATTGCGACGAGCAGGTGACGATCCTGTCGGGGCAGGGCGAGGTCCAGGTCGACGGCCGGGCGACCCGGCTCGCCCGGCACGACACCACCTACATTCCCGCCGGGCGGCCGCATCTGTTCCGCAACGTCGGCAATGAGCCGCTGGTCATTCTGTGGGTCTACAGCGCGACCGAGGTCACCCGCACCTTCGCCGCAACCGGCGAGACCGTCGCCCACCTCTCCGACGCCGACATGATGGGGACGGAGGAGTAGCTTCCCCGTCATGCCCGGCCTTGGGCCGGGCATCCACGAGTTGCCGGCGCCGCCAAGAGAGGCCGTGGATGGCCGGGACAAGCCCGGCCATGACGGAGAGGCCTCACTCCTCCTCCAGGAACGCGATGACGGCGGGCAACGCCGCAGGGTCGTCCTGCAGGAAGCGGTGGCCGCCCTCGAACAGGCGGAGCGTGGCGCCGCGGATGCGGCCCGCCATGGCCTCCTGGCGATCGGGCGGCGCCTGGTCGTCGTAGCGGCCGCCCGCGATCAGCGTCGGGCAGGCGATCCGGTCCAGCCGGTCCCAGGTGTCGTGGCCGGCGCGGGCCTCGAGCTGGCGGCGGGCGCCGGCGGCACGGCCTGTCTCGCCGGCGGCACGGCCTGTCTCGCCGGCGAACGGATCGGCGAAGGCGGCGACGAGGGCGGCGCATTCCTCGGGATGGGCCGCCATCCAGGCCGCGTCGCGGCGCCGGTCCATGATCGTGATCTGGCGGCGCGCCCGCTCCTCCGGCGCAAGACCCGCGAGCGTGTGGATCGGGAAGGAGGCGCCGCCGGCGCCGCCCGGCGACGAGCACGCCAGCACGAGGCGCCGTACCCGCCCCGGATGGCGGATCGCGAGCTCCTGCGCCACCATCCCGCCGAACGACACGCCGATGACGTTGGCGCGGTCCCAGCCGGCGAAGGCGATCATCGCCGCGGCGTCGTCGGCATAGTCCGCCATGGTGCAGGCGGCATCCGGCTTGCTGCTGCGGCCGAGATTGCGCTGGTCGTAGGCGATGACATCGAAATGCGCCGGCAGCGGCCCGTCGAGGATGTTCGGCCGGACCCGGAGGTCGCCGTTGGTGCCGGAAATGTAGATGAGCGGCGGCCCGGCGCCGGCCCGCTCGTAGCAGAATTCGAGATCGCCGATCCTGGCAAAGGGCATCGCGTCACTCGCCTCGAACGGGGGGCGGATCCGGCAGCGGGCCGGGTACGCCGAACAGGTCGCCCTGGAGATAATCGATGCCGATGTCGGCCAGGAGGCGGGCTTCGGCCGCGGTCTCGATGCGCTCGGCGACGGTCTTGAAGCCGACCTCGCCGGCCAGCGCCACGACCGCGCGGAGAAAGGCCTGGTCGACGGCCGAGCGGGCGGCCCCGGCGACGACCTCGCCGTCGATCTTGACGAGATCGACCGCGAGCGCGCGCAGGGCGTGGAACGAGGTGTGCCCGGCACCGAAATCGTCGATCGCCACGCGGATGCCCCGACTCCGGAGGCCGTGCACGAAGGCGACGGCCTCGCCGAGATCGGCGAAGGCCTGCGTCTCGGTGATCTCGACGACGAGACGGCGGGCGTCGTCCGGGCGGCGGTCGAGGAAGGCGTCGAGGCAGCGACGCCATTCGACGTCGGCGGTGGTCGCGGCGGCGACGTTGAGGGCGAGGCTCAGGCCGGGATCGGCCGCGAGCGCGGCGAGCGCCGCCTCCAGCATCTGGCGGTCGAGGATCGGCACCAGGCCGAGCTGCTCGGCCGCGGCGACGAGCGGCGCGATCGGGGCAGCGGGATCGGCACGGCGCGCCAGCGCCTCGTACCATGCGACGCGGTGGCCGGCCGCCTCGACCACCGGCTGATACGCCAGCCTCAGGCGGCGCTCGCGAAGGTCGCGCATCAGTTCCTGCACCAGCGCCGGCGGCACGCGGTGGTCGGCCTCGCCGTCGACCGCCGGCGCATAGGCGAGGAAGGTCCCGCGGGCACGGCGGCGCACCAGGCGAAGCGCCGCCCCGGCATGGGCGACCATCTCGCCGCGCGAGCGGGCATGGCGCGGGCCGACCACCCCGGCCGCCGACAGGCGCATGATCACCGGCCCGGCGGGACTTTCCAGCGGCATGTCATGGACCGCGGCGAGGAAGCGCCGCGCCGCGACATCGAGGTCGACCGCGGTGCATTTGTTGAGGATCAGTCCGAAGGTCGCGGTCGAGAAGCGGCCGAGGGCGTCGCCGGCCCGCATCTCGCCGCGGAGGCGCTGCGCCACCCCGGCGACCAGCCGGTCGGCGATGTCGGGGCCGTAGGCGTCGTTCATCGCGCCGAGATTCTCGATCGCGACGAGGAGGAGGGCACAGCTTTCCTGGTAGCGCTTGGCGTCGGCCAGCATGGTGTCGAGCAGGTCGAGCAGCTTGCCGCGGGTCAGCGTGCCCGACACCGGGTCGCGGCCCTCGGCGGCGAGGCGCTGCTCGGCCTCGTGACGCTCGGTGATCCGGCGGAGGAAGCCGATCGCCCGCGCCGGGGCGCCGTCCGGTCCGGCATGCCAGCGCCCGATATCCTCGACCCAGACCGTGCCGCCGGCCAGCCTGAGCGGATAGTCGATCTCGTACGGGACGCCGGCGCCCTCGTCGCGCCGCGCGGTGCCGCGCACCGCGTTGGCCCGCGACGTCAGCGCCTCGGGATCGAGCAGCCGCTCCCATTCGGCGCCGCTCGCCGGCCGGCAGCCGAGGAGGCGCTGGGCGTCGCCCTGCCAGGAGAGGCGGTCGCTCGCAAGCCGCCATTCGTAGCCGACGGCCGCGACGGCATCGAGCACCGCGCCCGGCGACGGCACGGGGCCGTCAGGCTCGTCCGCGCTTGCCACTGCCCACATCCCCCGCGCCCTGCCGGCATCTTTACCAAACCGCGACGCCCGGCCCTATGGGCCGAACCTTAATGCCCCGTTGTGGGGTTGGCATAGGGCTTGCGGCGAATCGGTCGGCGAGGTCGAAACAGACGACAGGCGTCCCATGACGGCACAGGACGGCACCGCGGGGGTGGGAACGGCGCTGGTCGCGACCGGCCCGGCGACACTGCGCGCCGCCGCGGACGCCCGGCCCGATCCGTCGCTCGTCGCCCAGCTCCTGGCGGCCCGGCTCGACATGCCGGAGAGCCGGCGGCGCCGCCGCGCGGCACCCGGCGCCGCGACCGGAGCCTACGCCGCCGCCCAGGCCGCGCTGGCCGCGACCGAACCGCTCCGCCTTCGCCGCATCGCCTGACCGTCCCGCCGCGACACAGGCTGCCCCTCGCCCCACGCAAGCCTTGGGGCTTGGAACCTATCCCCCGTTCTGCAACGTTTCGTCCGGTAACCTCCGTGCACCCCGGACGAGCCCGCAGCGTCATGCCACGCATCACCGACGGCGCCCCCTTCCCTCTCGGCGCATCCTGGGACGGGACGGGCGTGAACTTCGCGCTGTTCTCGGCCGGGGCGCAGCGCGTCGAGCTGTGCCTGTTCGAGCCGACCGGCCAGCGCGAGATCGAGCGCATCGCGCTGCCCTGCACCACCGACCAGGTCTGGCACGGCCACCTCGCCGGCATCATGCCGGGCCAGCTCTACGGCTATCGCGTCCACGGCCCCTACGAGCCGAACCACGGCCGCCGCTTCAACCCCCACAAGCTGCTGCTCGATCCCTATGCGCGGCAGCTCAACGGCCGGGTGCGCTGGCACGATGCCCTGTTCAGCTATCGCATGGGCTCGCACCGGGGCGACCTCACCATGGATCGCCGCGACAGCGCCCGCATGGTGCCGAAATGCGTCGTCGAAGCCCCGGCGCCGGAGGCCGCTTCCGGACCCTCGCCGCGCCGGCCCTGGCACGACACCGTGATCTACGAGGCCCACGTCAAGGGCCTGACCGAGCTTCGCGACGACGTGCCGGCGCATCTCCGCGGCCGCTACGACGCGCTCGGCCATCCCGCCGTGGTCGAGCACCTCGTCAAGCTCGGCATCTCGACCGTCGAGCTCCTGCCGATCCACGCCTTTTCCGACGATCGCTTCCTGGTCGACCGCGGCCTCCACAACTACTGGGGCTACTCCACCCTGGCCTATTTCGCGCCGGAGCCGCGCTATCTCGGCGAGGGCGGGCTGTGGGGCCTCAGGAGCGCGATCGCGACGCTGCACGAGGCCGGCATCGAGGTCATCCTCGACGTGGTCTACAACCACACCGCCGAGGGCAACCATCTCGGCCCGACCTTCTCGTTCCGCGGACTCGACAACGCGACCTACTACAAGCTGTCGCCCGAGAACCCGCGCTTCTACTGGGACTCGACCGGCACCGGCAACACGCTGAACCTCGGCCATCCCCGCGTGCTCCAGATGGTGCTGGATTCGCTCCGCCACTGGGTCCAGTCCTACGGCATCGACGGCTTCCGCTTCGACCTCGCCTCGACGCTGGCGCGCCAGCCGTTCGACTTCGCGGTCGACGCGCCCTTCCTCCAGGCGATCGCCCAGGATCCGGTGCTCGGCCGCGCCAAGCTGATCGCCGAGCCGTGGGACATCGGCGCCGGCGGCTACCGCGTCGGCGGTTTTCCGCCCGGCTGGAGCGAGTGGAACGACCAGTTCCGCGACACGCTGCGCGCGTTCTGGCGCGGCGACCTCGGCCAGTTGCCCGGCCTCGCCCGGGTCATGGCCGGCTGCCGCGAGCTCTACGAGCCGGCGGGGCGCCAGCCCCGCGCCACGGTGAACTACGTCTGCTCCCACGACGGCTTCACGCTGAACGACCTCGTCAGCTACAACGACCGCCACAACGAGGCCAACGGCGAGAACAACCAGGACGGCCACGCCAACAACCTGTCCTGGAACTGCGGCGCCGAGGGACCGACCGCGGACGCGGCGATCAATGCGCTCCGCGCGCGGCAGAAGCGGAACTTCATCGCCTCGGTCATGCTCTCGATCGGCACGCCGATGCTGCTCATGGGCGACGAGCTGTCGCGCAGCCAGGAGGGCAACAACAACGCCTATTGCCAGGACAACCGCCTGAGCTGGCTCGACTGGGAGGCGGGCGCAGCCGCCGACTCCGACCTCGCCGCCTTCGTCGCCGCCGCGATCCAGCTCCGCCGCCGCCACGACGCGTTCGGCCGGGTCCGCTTCCTGACCGGCGCGGCGGTGCCGAGCGGCGCGCTGAAGGACGTGTACTGGCTCGCCCCGGAAGGCCGCGAGATGACCATGGACGACTGGAGCGACAACAACCGTCGCGCTCTCGGCATGCAGATCGGCAATTCCGCCGCCGACGGCCAGCGCTTCCTCGTGCTGATGAACGCCGCCCCCGAGGATGTCGAATTCCGCCTGCCGGACAATTTTCCGGGCAGCCGCTGGGTCTGCGTATTCCACACCGGCGAGGCGGCGGGGATGGTCCGGGGCGAGGCCGCGACGCTGGCCGCCGGAACGGGCTGCGGCCTGCCGGGGCGGACGCTGATGGTGTTCCAGCACGCAGAGGAGCGCCGATGACGGCCAGCGTCCACGCGATGCCGTTCGGCGCGGCGGTGACGCCCGAGGGGGTGCGCTTCGCGCTCTGGGCGCCGAGCGCGAAGACGGTCGCGCTGCTGCTCGACGGCAGTACGCGGGCGATGAGCCGGGACCACGACGGCTGGTGGCGCGCGGCCGTTCCCGGCGCCGGCGCGGGCAGCCGCTATGCCTACGTGATCGACGGCGCGGAGAAGGTGCCCGATCCCGCGTCGCGCTTTCAGCCGGACGACGTGTTCGGCCCTAGCATGGTGATCGACCCCGCGGGCTACGATTGGCAGGACGGCGCCTGGCGCGGCCGGGCATGGGAAGAGGCGGTGCTTTACGAAGTCCATGTCGGCACCGCGACGCCCGAGGGCACCTTCGCGGCGCTGACGCTCCGCCTGCCGGAACTGGCGGATCTCGGCGTCACGGCGATCGAGCTGATGCCGCTGTCGGATTTCGCCGGCGCGCGCAACTGGGGCTACGACGGCGTCCTGCCCTTCGCGCCCGACTCGGCCTACGGCACCCCCGACGACCTCAAGCGCCTGGTCGACCGCGCCCACGGGCTCGGCCTGATGGTGTTCTTCGACGTCGTCTACAATCATTTCGGACCGGCGGGGAACCATCTCGGCCGCTACGCCGCACCCTTCTTCACCGAGCGACATCACACGCCCTGGGGCGCGGCGATCAATTTCGACGGCGAGGCGGCCCGGCCGGTGCGCGACCTCTTCGTCCACAACGCGCTCTACTGGCTGGAGGAGTTTCACGGCGACGGTCTCCGTTTCGACGCGGTCCACGCCATCGCCGACGATTCCCGGCCGCACATCCTGGCGGAGATCGCGACGAGCGTGCGCGCCGCGCTGCCCGGCCGGGCGATCCACCTGGTGCTGGAGAACGACCGCAACGAGGCGCGCTGGCTGAGCCGCGGCCAGCGCCTGTTCGACGCCCAGTGGGCCGACGACGTCCACCACGCCTGGCACGTGGTGCTGACGGGCGAGCGCGAAGGCTATTACGAGGACGTGGCCGACGACCCGGTCGAGCATCTCGGCCGCGCCCTGGCCGAGGGCTTCGCCTGGCAGGGCGAGCCGTCGCGCCATCGCGGCGGCACCCCCCGCGGCGAAGTGTCGAGCCACTTGCCGCCCTCGGCCTTCGTCGCCTTCCTCCAGAACCACGACCAGGTCGGCAACCGCGCCCTCGGCGAGCGGCTGGCGGCGCTGGCGGCCCCGCAGCGGCTGGCGCTGGCCCGCGCGGTGCTGCTGCTCGCGCCGCAGATCCCGCTGCTGTTCATGGGCGAGGAATGGGACGCGTCGACGCCGTTCCGCTACTTCGTCGATTTCGCGCATGACGATGCGCTGGCCGCGGCCGTGCGCGACGGCCGGCGGCGCGAGTTCGCCAGGTTCGCCGCCTTCGCCGGCGGAACCGGCGCGATTCCGGACCCAACGGCCGAGGCCGCCTTTCACGACTCCCGGCTCGACTGGGACGAGGCGGCGCGTGCGCCGCATGCCACGGTCCGCGCCGAGGTGCGGCGCCTGCTCGCGCTCCGCCGCGAGGCGGTGCTGCCGCTGACCCGGACCGACTTCCTCGGCGCGATGTGGGCGCGGCCGACGCCGGACGCGCTCGACGTGACCTGGCGCTTCGCCGACGGCACGCTGCGCCTGACGCTGAACTTCGGCAACGTCGCGGCGGAATACGGCATCATCCACGGCGACCGCCCGGTCTGGTCGAGCCCCGCCGCCGAGCTGCGCGCGGGTGCAGTGGCACTGCCGCCCTGGACCGGTGCCCTGTTCCGGGGCGCCTGATGGCCGGCGGCGACGAGACGCTCGACGCGCTCGCCGACGCGCTCGGCATCCATCCCTCGCACACGGACGCGTTCGGCCGCCCGACCATCGTCTCGCCCGAGACCAAGCGCGCCATCGCCGCGGCGTTCGGCTTTCCGGCGGCGACCGCCGGCGAAGCGGCCGACAGCCTCGCCCGCATCCGCGCGCTTCGCGACGACCTGCTGTCGCCGGTCGTCGCGCTCGCCGCAGCCCGCCGCGGGACCGTTCCGCTCGGCGGGGCCAGGGCGGGCGACATGGTCGCCTGGCGGCTCGCGCTGGAAGGGGGCGGCGAGGACGGAGGGGAATCCACCGCCGTCGCCGCGCCCGGCGGCGGCGCGATGCTGCGCCTGCCGCCGCTGCCGGCGGGCTACCATCGGCTGCGGGCCGCGAGCGGGGCGCGGCGCGCCGAGGCGCTGGTGGTCGCGGCCCCGGCGACCTGCCAGCCGCCGGCGGGCGCGGAGGAGCGGTTGTGGGGCGTCACGGCCCAGCTCTACGGCCTGCGGCTCCAGGACGATCTCGGCATCGGCGACTACGCCGCCGCGGGCCGCCTCGCCGCGGAGGCCGGCGCCACCGGCGCCGCCTTCCTGGGCTTGAGCCCGGTCCACGCGCTGTTCGGCGCCGACCGCAGCAAGATCTCGCCCTATTCGCCGTCGTCGCGGCTGTTCCTCGAGACCATCCATATCGATCCGCGCCGGATCGACGGCTTCGCCGAGAGCGGCGGCGCGGCGCTCCTCGCCGGGCGCGAGGCCGAGATCGCCCTGCTCCGCGACGCCCCGCTGGCGAGCCACGCCGAGGTCTGGGCAATCAAGCTGCCGCTGCTCGAGCGGCTGTGGCGGGCCTTTCGCGCCCGCGGCGGCGATCCCCGCTTCGACCGCTTCCGGGCCGACGCCGGCGAGGCGCTCCAACGCCACGCCATCTTCGAAGCCTTGTCGGTCCATCTATGGCAGCGGGGCCATTGCTGGCTCGGCGACTGGCCCGATGCCTATCGCCGGGCGGACTCGCCCGAGGTGCGCCGCTTCGCCGCCGGGAACGACGACGCGATCGCCTTCCATGCCTGGCTGCAATGGCAGGCCGACCTCCAGCTCGGCGCCGCGGCGGCCGCGGCGCGGCAGGCCGGCATGGCGATCGGCCTCTACCGCGACCTCGCCGTCGGCTGCGACCGCGGCGGCGCGGAGATGTGGGCGGCGCCGGAGCGCTTCGCCGCCGCCCTTTCGATCGGCGCGCCGCCGGACCCCATCGCGCCGCAGGGGCAGGACTGGGGCCTGCCGCCGTTCGACCCGATCGCGCTCGAGGCGCAAGGCCTCGCCGCCTTCCGCGCCGTCGTCGCCGCCAACATGCGCCACGCCGGGGCGCTCCGCATCGACCACGCCTTCCAGCTCCGCCGGCTGTTCCTGATCCCCGGGGGCGGGCCGGCGACGGCGGGCGCCTATGTCGACTACCCGCTCGACCAGCTTCTCGCCGTGCTCCGCCTGGAGAGCCGCCGTGGCGGCTGCGCGGTCATCGCCGAGGATCTCGGCAACGCCCCGGAGGGCTTTTCCGACCGCATCATGGCGGCCGGCCTCCTGAGCTACCGTCTCCTCATCTTCGAGCGCGGCGGCGACGGCGCCTTCCGGCGGCCGGCCGACTATCCGCGCTCGGCCCTCGCCGCGATCACCACCCACGACCTGCCGACCTTCCGCGGCTGGTGGCGCGGGCTCGACATCGACCTGCGCCACTCGGTCGGGGTCTACGACCAGGCGATGGCGGCGGAGCAGGAACGCGCCCGCGCAGGCGACAAGCAGGCGCTCGCCGCGGCGCTGTTCGCCGAGGGCCTCGTTCCCGCCCCCGAGCCGCCCGAGGAGCCGCCGTTCGAGGCCGCGGCGCGCTATCTCGCCCGCTCCGCCGCCGCGCTCGCCGCCATCCAGATCGAGGACATCGCCGGCGAGCTGGTGCAGGCCAACCTGCCCGGCGTCGGCGACCCGCACCCCAACTGGCGCCGCCGCCTGCCGGTGCCGCTCGAGGCGGTGACGGCGCCGGGCGGCGATCTCGGCAAGCTCGCCGCCGCGCTCGCGGGCGAGGGCCGCGGCCGCCGGAACGGCGGCAGCGCGCTCGCCGCGCCGCCGCCGCGGGCGACCTACCGGCTGCAGTTCCACAAGGGCTTCACCTTCGACGACGCGGTGGCGGTGGTGCCCTATCTCGCCCGCCTCGGCGTCAGCCACCTCTACGCCTCGCCGATCCTGAAGGCGCGCCCCGGCTCGACCCACGGCTACGACATCGTCGACCACGACGCGATCAACCCCGAGCTCGGCGGCGAGGACGGCTTCGTCCGCCTGTCCGAGGCGCTGAAGCGGCACGGGCTCGGCCTCATCCTCGACATCGTGCCGAACCACATGGGGGTCGGCGGCGCCGACAATCGCGCCTGGCTCGACGTGCTGGAATGGGGCGAGCTCGCGCCGCAGCCGATCTTCGACATCGACTGGCAGCGCCTCGGCGCCGACGGCAAGCTGGTGCTGCCGTTCCTCGGCGCCCGCTATGGCGACGCGCTCGATGCCGGGCAGCTCGCGCTGCGCTTCGACCCGGACGAGGGCAGCTTCAGCGTCTGGCATTTCGAGCACCGCTTTCCGATCTCGCCGCTCCGCTACCCGA
Source organism: Hyphomicrobiales bacterium (assembly GCA_035547055.1). Lineage (GTDB taxonomy): Bacteria > Pseudomonadota > Alphaproteobacteria > Rhizobiales > Methylopilaceae > DASZVN01. The sequence goes on along the minus strand of DASZVN010000089.1, from coordinate 6,413 downwards.
TCGTGCTCGACCGCGCGCTGGCGGCGCTCGGCGACGCCGACCCTGCCGCGGCGGGCGAAGCGATGGCGATCTCCGAGCGGCTCCGCGTCATGGCCGAGGAGGCCGATCCTGCCCGCCGCGCCGGCTTCCCCGCCGAAGCCGCCGCGCTGAAGGCGCGCCTCGCCGCGGCCGCCGGGGCCTCGCCGCCGCTCGCCGAGGCGATCGGGCGCGCCATCGGCCTGATCAACGGCACTCCGGGCCAGCCGGAGAGCTTCGGCACGCTCCACCGCATCCTCGAAGGGCAGAGCTACCGCCTCGCCCATTGGCGCGTCGCGGCGAGCGACATCAACTATCGCCGCTTCTTCGACATCAACGGCCTCGCCGGGCTCCGCATGGAAGACGCGGCGCTGTTCGAGACCGCCCATCGCCTGATCTTCCGCCTCGTCGCCGAAGGCCGCGTCCAGGGGCTCCGCATCGACCATGTCGACGGCCTCGCCGACCCGGCCGGCTATCTTCGCGCGCTGCAGGCCGCCGTCGGCCCCGGCTTCTACATCGTCGTCGAGAAGATCCTGGAGCCGGGCGAGGCGCTCCGGCCCTGGCCGGTCGCCGGCACCACCGGCTACGATGCCCTCAACCTGATCGACGGCCTCTTCGCCGCCCGCCCGGCCGAGGCCGCGTTCGACCGGCTCTATCGCGACCTCACCGGCATCCGCGAGGCCTATCCGGCGCTCGTCCGCGCGACCAAGGAGGAGGTGCTGGAGACGAGCTTCGCGAGCGAGCTCGAGGTGCTGGTCTCCGACCTCAAGCGCTGCGCCGACCTCGACCGCCACACCCGCGACCTCACCGCGACCGCGCTCCGCCGCGCGCTCGTCGAGATCGTCGCCCGCCTGCCGGTCTATCGCAGCTATATCGACGAGGCCGGCCCGTCCGACGAGGACCGCCGCCTGATCGCCGAGACCGTGCGCCGCGCCAAGCGCGGCAGCGCGCTGCCCGACCGCTCGGTGCACGACTTCATCGCCGCCGCCCTGATCGCCGAGGCCGATGCCGACGGCACCGCGCCCGCCGAAGCGGCGACGCTCATCGCCCGCTTCCGCCGCCGCTTCCAGCAGCTCACCGGCCCGGTGATGGCGAAGAGCGTGGAGGACACGCTGTTCTATCGCTTCGTCCGCCTGCTCGCGCTGAACGAGGTCGGCGGCGACCCTGGCCGCTTCGGCCTTGCCGTGGACGGCTTCCACGCGGCGAACGCGGCACGGGAAGAGCACTGGCCGCACGCGATGATCGCGAGCGCTACCCACGACACCAAGCGGGGCGAGGATTCCCGCGGCCGCCTGCTGGCGCTGTCGGAATTTCCGCAGGACTGGACGGCAGCCGTCGGGCAATGGGAAGCGGCCGTCGCGCCCCATCTCGGTCGCGGCGAGGAGGGGCCGATCCCCGACGCCGACGACCGCTACCTCCTGCTGCAGAGCCTGGTCGGCGCCTGGCCGCTGGCGCTGATGGGAGAGAGCCCCGCCCCGGTGGCGGAATGGACCGGCTTCGCCGAGCGCATGAAGGCCTTCGCCACGAAGGCGCTGCGGGAGGCCAAGCGCCGCACCAGCTGGGTCAATCCCGACGAGGGCTACGAGGCCGCCGCCGCTTCCCTGATCGACGCCGTGCTGCGGCCGGAGAGCGAGGCGCTGGCGGCGCTCCTGCCGCTGGCGCGGCGGCTCGCCTTCGCCGGCGCCCTGAACGGCCTTGTCCGCACCGTCCTGAAATGCACGGTGCCGGGCATCCCGGACGTCTACCAGGGCACGGAGCTCTGGGACTTCGCGCTGGTCGATCCCGACAACCGCCGCCCGGTCGACTTCGCCGCCCGCACCGCCGCGCTCGGCGGCGCCGCCGACTGGCCCGCCGTCCTCCGCGACTGGCGCGACGGGCGGGTCAAGGCGCGTCTCCTGGCCGCGCTGCTCGCGGCCCGGGCCGCCGCGCCGGCGCTCTTCGCCGAAGGCGACTACCGCCCGCTCGCGACCCGCGGCGCGCTCGGCGAGCACCTCGTCGCGTTCATTCGCGCCCATCACGGCACGCGGCTCGCGGTGGTCGTGCCGCACCTTCTCGCCGGCCGCCTCGGCGGCGACGCCTGGCCGCTCGGCGCCGTCTGGCAGGACACCACGGTCGCCCTCCCCGCCGGCACTTGGACGGATGCGCTGACCGGCGTCGCCGTCGAGGCCGCGCCCGGCGGCGTTGCTGCAGCCGCGCTGTTCGCGGCCTTCCCCGCGGCTGTGCTTATGGCTGATTGACCGCGCGGCGCAGCGGCAGGAAAATTCGGGCTTCGCCGCGGGAATGGAACCCATGCCGATCGTCAACCGCCTGGCCGAGACCGCCGAGGAGATCGCCGCCTGGCGGCGGCACATCCACGCCCACCCCGAGCTGCTCTACGACGTCCACGAGACCGCGGCGTTCGTCGCGGACAAGCTCCGCGCCTTCGGCTGCGACGAGGTGGTCGAGGGCATCGGCCGCACCGGCGTCGTCGGCGTGCTCCGCGGCAAGAACGGCGGCGACGGCCGGGTGATCCTGCTCCGCGCCGACATGGACGCGCTGCCGATCACCGAGATCGGCGCGGCGGCCTACAAGTCGCAGAACCCAGGCCTGATGCACGCCTGCGGCCATGACGGCCACACCGCGATGCTGCTCGGCGCCGCGCGCCAGCTCGCCGACAGCCGCAACTTCGCCGGCACCGTGGTGGTCGCGTTCCAGCCCGCCGAGGAGGGCGGCGCCGGCGGCAAGGCCATGGTCGACGACGGCCTGATGGAGCGGTTCGCGGTCGAGGAGGTCTATGGCATGCACAACATGCCGGGCATGGCGGTCGGCTCGTTCGCGCTCCGCCCCGGCCCGCTGATGGCCTCGGCCGACCGCTGGGAGATCGACATCGAGGGCCGCGGCGGCCATGCCGCGGCGCCGCATCTCACGGTCGATCCGGTCCTGGTCGGCAGCCATATCGTGACCGCGCTGCAGTCGATCGTCGCCCGCAACGCTGATCCGCTGAAGGCCGCGGTGGTCTCGACCACGATCTTCCAGGCCGGCACCACCGACAACGTCATCCCCCAGACGGCGCATCTCGCCGGCACCGCGCGGAGCCTCGATCCCCAGATCCGCGACCTCCTCCAGGAGCGCATCACCACGATCGCGGAGACCATCGCAACGTCTTTCGGCGCCAAGGCGACCGTGAGCTACCGGCGCGACTACCCGGTCACGATCAACGATCCGGCCTGCGCCGCGCTCGCGACCCGCATCGCGACCGAGGTCGCCGGCTCGGGCGCGGTCGATCCCGCGACGCCCCCGGTGATGGGCGCGGAGGATTTCTCCTTCATGCTGGAGGCACGGCCCGGCGCCTTCATCTTCGTCGGCAACGGCGACACCGCCGGCCTGCACCACCCGGCCTACGACTTCAACGACGCGGCCATTCCCTATGGCGCCTCCTACTGGGTGCGCCTGGTCGAGACCGCGCTCGCAGCATGAGGATGCGGGCGCGGGATCGGCTGCGGGCCGCGCTTCCATAGAGCGCGCAGCCGAAAATTCTTGAGAGTACTGGGCTGCGCCCAGGCCCCATTTGGACTTGTTGCCCGTACCCGCCCGCTTCTCTACAGTCTGCTTGGCTGGACTTCCGAGGGGAGCGCGATGCCGACTGTCAGGGTCGTCAGCAGCCCGGGGGCGATCACGGTCGTCTACCTGAACGATGCCGCCGTCGGGCGCGGCGGCGTCAACCGTCGCGAGGACGTGCTGCTGGTGCAGTATTTCCTGAACGCGATGTGGGGCAAGCTCAGGGACAAGGCGGGGAAGACGTTCGGCAGCGGCGCCGCGCCCAAGGTCGACGGCGTCTGCGGCCCCATCACCGTCGGCGCCATCGAAACCTTTCAGAAATGGTACTACGAAGGCGCGTTTGCAGACGGACGGGTAGACTTCGTGCCTCCCGGGCATCGGACCGGGTCGCTGAGCAACAACCCGTACACGATCCTCGGCATCAACGTGAACTACGGCTTCACCTTCGGCCGCGACCGGCACCTCGCGCTGTTCAGGGAGCCGAATTTCCCGGCCGTGCTGACGCCGTCGCTGTTCGCCTGAACGCCGGCACAGGCTGCGCTGCGGGTTGTTGGCGTCCCCGGCGTGACTCGAACACGCGACACCTGGTTTAGGAAACCAGTGCTCTATCCGGCTGAGCTACGGGGACTCCGCCGCCTTCTTATCGTGGCGGACGCCGCGGTGCCAGCACCGCCGCTGGCGCACGATCCCGAGGCCGGAGCGCGGTGGCGGCTCGAAGAGAAGCCATCGCCGCCTAGCGCGCCTGCGCGACCACCGCGCCCTTGCTGTAGCCGGGCACCGTGACCGTGGTGTCGTCGCTCGCGCAGGCCGCAAGCGCGGCGGCGAGGACCAGCGCGAGCGCCATCGCCCGCGCCGCGCCGGCCGGCCGCGCGATGCCCTTCACGCCGGCACCCGGCGACGGAACGGCAGCGACACGATCCACACGATCAGGCGGATGACCAGCAGCGCGACGATGATCGCGACTGCGGTGCCGAGCCAGAGCCACCAGTCCGGCCACGGCTCGACATTGCCGTGCCGGGCGCTGACGACGTCGGCGGCGGTGACGTGGGCGGCGCCGTTGCCGAAGCGGTGATTGACGAAATTCGCGACGGCCGCGATCTCGTCGTTCGAATGCGCGGCGGCGAACGGCGGCATGAACACCGGCCCGCCGTTCAGATCGAGATAGACGCCCTCGAGCATCACGTTGACGAGATTGGTGCCGGCCGGATCGTTGACGGTGCGGCTGCCGATCAGCGCCGCGGCCGGCGACTGCACGCCACTGCCGTCCCAGGCATGGCAGCCGGCGCACTCGCCGGCGAAGGTGCGGGTGCCGAGGTCGCCCAACGCCACCGGGGCGGCCGGCGACTGCCTGGCTGGCGGGTCGGTTGCGACCGCAGGCGCGTTCGCGATCGGCCGGACCGTCTTGAGATAGGTCACGATCGCAGCGATGTCGTCCTTGGTGAGGTGGCGCAGGCTGTTCTCGACCACCTCGCCCATCGGGCCGGCGGCGGCGCTGTGGCCCTCGGCATGGCCGCTCGCAAGGAAGCTCGTGAGCGCGGCGTCGGACCAGGCGCCGATGCCGGACTGCTTGTCCGGCGTGATGTTGTAGGCGGTCCAGCCCTGGGCCATCGCGCCGGCGAAGGCCTGGCCGTTGTCGCGCGCCATCGCGATGTTGCGCGGGGTGTGGCACTCGGCGCAGTGGCCGAGCGCCTCGACCAGATAGGCGCCGCGGTTCCACGCCGGCGACTGCTTCGGGTCGGGCTGGAAGCGGTGGTTGGGGTTGAACAGGAGGTTCCAGAAGAACATCCCCCAGCGCTGGTCGAACGGGAAGCGCAGGCGGCTCCGCTGGTTGCGCTGGCTGACCGGCGGCAGGCTGAAGAGATAGGCCTTGATCGCGAGAATGTCGTCGCGGCTCATCAGCGTGTAGGAGGTGTAGGGCATCGCCGGATAGAGGTGGCGGCCGCTGCGGGTGACGCCCTCGTGCAGCGCGCGGACGAAGTCGTCGTCCGACCAGTTGCCGATGCCGGTCTTCTTGTCCGCGGTGATGTTGGGCGCGTAGATCGTGCCGAAGGGCAGCGTGAAGGCGCGCCCGCCGGCGAACGGCCTGCCCTGGGGCACAGTGTGGCACGAGGTGCAGTCGGCGGCGCGGGCGAGATATTCGCCGCGCGCGACCAGGCTGGCATTGCCACCCGCCTGGGCGTGAGCCGCCGCGGCAAAGCCGAGCCACGCCGCGAGCACGGCCACGCCACCGGCGCCGCCCGTCACGAGGCGCCGCCATACCGGCGCGCGGGCGCCGTCCCAGGATCCCCGGCGCATCGTGCCCTCCTCGGCTTCGGCATTCCCCCGCGTCGCTCCCGACGCCGGCCGCCTGTGCGCTTCGTGGCGCCATTTGGACACAGCCTCCGGCGGGCGGCAACCGCGGCGCGGCGCGACGCACCTCTGCGTCGCGGCGGCTGGACAGCCGGCGGTGCCCTCCCCTATAAGGCGCCGGCTTGCGGCGCCCGCCGCCGCGGCGGCCCAGGTAGCTCAGTTGGTAGAGCAGCGGACTGAAAATCCGCGTGTCGGTGGTTCGATTCCGCCCCTGGGCACCATCACCTTTTTCTCACTGCATCTCATAGCAGACATCTTCGCTGAGAAATCAGCGGTTTCCGGCAGGCCGTCGGCTCATTGCGGCTCCTCCGGATGCGTTGCATCGCCGATTTGCGGGGTACCATTCCGTACCCCCGTACCCGGGCTACGGCGGCGCCGTCGAAGAAATCGCGCTTGACTATCGCATCACACGGCGCCATCCCCGCCGCGTCGAGCAAGTGCGTCGACATCATCGCAGGACCGCTCCCCCAGATGGACAGTTCCGGTAGCCGATCTAGTGCGAGCCTGCCTGC
>DASZVN010000088.1:0-38106 GCA_035547055.1 Hyphomicrobiales bacterium | reverse complement strand
CTCTGGGGCGAGCGGGACGCAGTGCACATGGCGCTCATGGAGGATGAGACCGGGGCGCTCGCCGTGGTTAGCCTCGACTGCCTGGACGGCACCTATCCTTCGGTCGGCCTCCACCACCCGCCGGCACTCAAGCTGGAGCGGGCGCTGCGCGACCTTTTCGGCCTCGCGCCGGAAGGCCTGCCCGATCCGCGGCCCTGGCTCGACCATGGGCGCTGGGGCATCGCCCATCCGCTCGGCGCGCGCGACGCGCCCGCGCCGGGCGCCGTGGCGTATGCCTTCCTCCCCGCCAAGGGCGAGAGTCTGCACCAGGTGGCGGTGGGGCCGGTCCATGCCGGCATCATCGAGCCCGGCCATTTCCGCTTCACCGCGAGCGGCGAGACGCTGGTGCGGGTCGAAGAGCGGCTCGGCTACGTCCATAAGGGCATCGAGGGCCTGATGGCCGGCGCCCGCCTCGCCGATGCCGCGCGGCTCGCGAGCCGCACCTCGGGCGACAGCGCCGTCGCCTTCTCGCTCGCCTTCGCCTGCGCCGCGGAGGCCGCGCTAGGCCTCTCGGTGCCGCGCCGCGCAGTCTGGCTCCGCGCGCTGATGGCCGAGCTGGAGCGCCTCGCCAACCATCTCGGCGACATCGGCGCCATCTGCAACGACGCCTCCTTCGCGCTGATGCACGCGCATTGCGCAGTGCTCCGCGAGCATGTGCTGCGCGCCGCCGACGCCGCCTTCGGCCACCGCCTGATGTTCGACCGCGTCGTGCCGGGTGGCACGGCGGTCGATCTCGACCCGGTCGGCAAGGCCGCGATCATCGCGATGCTGGCCGAGATCCGCCGGCGCTTTCCCCGCCTCGTCGGGCTCTACGACAACACCGCCTCGCTGCAGCAGCGCACCGTCGGCACCGGCGTGCTGAGCCCGGCGCTGGCACGGCAATATGGCGCCGGCGGGCCGGTCGGCCGCGCTTCCGGCCGCCGCTTCGATGCTCGTCGTACGCCCGGCTACGCGCCCTACGACCAGCTCGCGTTCGAGACGCCGGTGCGGAGCGAGGGCGACGTCAACGCCCGCGTCTGGATCCGCATCCTCGAGGTCGAGCAGAGCCTTGCCCTGGTCGACCAGATCCTGGAGCGGCTGCCCGCGGGCGAAATCCGTGTCGCCGTGCCGGACGCGGGCGAGCCGCGCGAGGGGATGGCGCTGGTGGAAGGCTTCCGCGGCGACGTGCTGGCGTGGCTTCGCCTCGATGCCGGCGGCACGGTCGCGCGCGGCCATCTGCGCGACCCGTCCTGGTTCCAGTGGCCGCTCCTGGAAGCGGTGATCGAGGACAACATCATCGCCGACTTTCCGCTCTGCAACAAATCCTTCAACTGCTCCTATTCCGGACACGACCTCTGATGCGCCGCCTGTTCCTGGACAGCCTGGTCCGCCCGCCGCTGACCGAACCGCCGCCTGCCACGGACGAGGCGGCGCTCGGCGAGCTCGCCGGCGCGGTCGACCGCGCGGCGCGCCACCGGCTCGGCCGCAGTCTCGCCATCCGCATGGTGGACGCCGGCTCGTGCAACGGCTGCGAGCTGGAGATCCATGCGCTGGGCAATGCCTTCTATGACCTGGAGCGCTTCGGGCTGCGCTTCGTCGCCTCGCCCCGTCATGCCGACGTGCTCATGGTCACCGGCCCGGTGACACGCAACATGAAGGAAGCGCTGCAGCGCACTTACGCGGCGATGCCGGCGCCCAAATGGGTCGTCGCGGTCGGCGACTGCGCGCGCGACGGCGGCCCCTTCGCCGGCAGCTATGCCGTCGTCGGCGGCGTCGCTCCGACGGTTCCGGTGGACCTCCACATCGCCGGCTGTCCGCCGCGCCCGGCCGACTTGCTCGCCGGGCTCCTGGCACTGCTCGAAGCGCCGGCGAAGGTCGTCACGTAGGGATGCCGACCGACATCCTCCGCTCCGCTGCCGTGATGGGTGCGGCGCTCAATGGCTTCCGAGCGGCGCGGGGGCGGTGATGCGGTCGATCTCGGCGAGATCGTCGGCGGCGAGGCGCCATTCGCAAGCGGCTGCGTTCTGCTCGACCTGGGCCGGCGTGCTGGCGCCGGCGATGATGCTCCACAGCGCCGGGCGCGTGGCCAGCCAACTGAAGGCGAGCTCGACCATGGTGCGGCCGCGCTCGGCGCAGAACGCCTCGAGCTGCTGGACGATCGTCCAGTTGCGCTCGGTCATGAACATGTCGGCAAAGACCTTCGTCTTGGCGAAGCGCGTCGCCGCGGGCGCTTCCTCCTGCGGCTTGTATTTCCCGGTCAGCATTCCCCCGGCGAGCGGGAAATAGGGCAGGAGCCCCTTGCCGAACGCCGTCAACGCCGGGATCAGCTCGTGGTCCATCTCGCGCCTGAGGAGGCTGTACTCGTTCTGGCACGAGACGAAGCCGTCGATGCCGAGTTCCTTGGCGATCCAATGGGCATCGGCCACTTGCCAGGCGGCGAAGTTGGAGCAGCCGACATAGCGTACCTTCCCGGCGCGCACGAGATCGTCGAGCGCGCGGAGGGTCTCGGCGAGCGGCGTCTGCGGGTCGGGGCGGTGAAGCTGGTAGAGGTCGATCCAGTCGGTCCCGAGCCGCCGCAGGCTGGCCTCGACGGCGGAGACGATATAGCGCCGGCTCGCCCCGGCCGGGCCGTCCATCCGGATGCCGAATTTGCTGGCGATGACCACGTCCTTCCGGCGCGCCCCGAGGACCTGGCCGAGCAGCGTCTCCGACTGGCCCTTGTTGGTGCTCGGATAGACGTCGGCGGTGTCGAAGAACGTGATCCCGACGTCGAGGGCCTTGTGGACCACCGCGCGGGTTTCCTCGAGGCCGCTGCGGCCGCCGAAATTGTTGCAGCCGATCCCGACCACCGGCAGCGCCAGACCGCACCCCGGGATGTTCCGCATCTCCATGAAGTTCCAGCCCCTCGATCTCGATGTTTCGATCGCACCCGCAGCGCCGCGGACACGCGATGCGACGCACCGCAGTACGACCTTAGCCCGGGGAGCGCGGCATGCGCATCCTCGGTCGACGGCCGATCGGCCCTCTTTCGGCGTCCTGCGACGTCGACGCGTCGCTTGCCCTGGACCGACGTCTGGCCGGCCCCGATCCATCGTGCCGCGCGCGTTCGCGCAGCACGCGACGGCGAACCTGCTCCAGGTGCTCGGCCATGGCCTCGCTCGCGGTGTCGCCATCGCCGGCGCGGATGAAGTCGACGAGACGGCAGTGCTTGCGCAGGACGCGCGCGGCGAGCGTCGGCGTGGTTTGCGGTACCAGCACCTGGTAGAGCACCTCCAGCAGCGCCTGCGATTGCGCGATGAGCGCACGGTTGTGCGAGGCCTCCACGACGGCGCGATGAAAGGCGAGCGCCTCCTGGGTGAAGCGCGCGGCATCGCGGCGGCTTTCGGCGAGACGGCCGAGGATGGCTTCGAGCACTGCGAAGTCGGTGGCGGTTGCATGGCGCGCGGCGAGCCTGACTGCCGCGGTTTCCGTCGCCGTCTGGGATTCGAACAACTCTTCCAGCGTGATCCCGATCAGCTTGAACTGTACCGCGAGCGCCTCGGCGAAGCGGGACGGGTTGCCCGCCGCGATGCGAGCGCCGCCGGCGGCGCCGCGGCGCACCTCGACGATGCCCATCGCCTGAAGCGAGCGAAACGCGTCCCTCACCGGCACGCGGCTCACCCCGAGCCGCTGCGCGAGCTCGGATTCCGAACCGAGATGGTCGCCCGGCCTCAGCTCGCCGCGAAAGAGGGCGGCCCTGACCTGGGCCACGAGTCCGTCGGCAACGGAGGCAGGGCGTACTGCCTGAAGCGCGACCTGCCCCGGCGGTGCCGGTCGATCCTGGTCGAGCTCGCGTCGCCTGCGTGCAGCCACTCGCTCGTCTCCGTCGCCGAGGGTCGAAACGGGATTGACCGGCCCCTCGAACCGTAATTGTATTACAGTAAGATCGATCGGCGGCCCATCAGGCACGGCGCGACACGGGAGGATCCGATGGGACTGAGGCACGGACTGCTCGGCGCCTGCGGCGCCGCGATGCTCGCGATGGCGTCCGCTTCGCCCGCCGCGGCACAGAAGGCGGCCGATACGTTGCGCTTCGCCTTCCAGGACCCGATCTCGACCGTCGACATCTTCTTCGATCCGAAGCCCGAGACCGAGTTCGTCGAGGATGCGATCTTCGACAATCTGCTCGTCTACGACGCCAAGAGCCATACCTACAAGCCCGGCCTCGCCCAGGACTGGAAGCATGTCGATCCCAAGACGCTCGAGCTGAAGCTCCGGCCCGGCATCACCTTTCACGACGGCTCGCCGCTGACGGCCGACGATGTCGTCTACACCCTGAACTATCTGTCCGATCCGAAGTCGAAGCTGCGCTACGCTGCGAACTGGGACTTCATCGACCACGCCGAGAAGGTCTCGGCCGACACCGTGCGCGTGGTGATGAAGCGGCCGACGGCGTACGACCTCGCCCGCCTCGCCACCAACACCCCGATCTATCCCGCCGCGATCCACGGCAAGCTCGCCGAGAAGGTCGACTTTGGCCGCAAGCACCCGGTCGGCACCGGGCCGTACATGCTCAAGTCGATCGACTCGACCAATGGCGTCGTCCTGGTGAAGAACCCGAACTACAGGTCGCCCGGGCCCTGGCGCCCGGCGGCCTCGATCGGAACCATCCGGCTGATCCCGATGCCGGATCTCCAGACCGAGATCGCCACGATGATGACCGGCGGCATCGACCTCATCCATGACGTGCCGAAGGACCAGGCGCAGAACCTCGCCTCGACTCCCGGTTTCGCCATGACCGCCTCGCAGGGCCTGACCTTCTATTTCATGGCGATGGCCTCGGTCGACAAATCAGGCACCGCCCCCGAGCTGACCAAGCCCGAGGTCCGCAAGGCGCTGGAGATGGCGATCGACCGCGAGGCGCTCCGCAAGGACCTCGTGCCCGGCGGCGACGCGGTGAAGCTGGTCGATGCCTTCTGCATCGACGCCCAGGTCGGCTGCGTGCATTCCGTCAAGCCGCCGGCCTTCGATCCCGACGGCGCGAAGAAGCTCCTTGCCGAAGCCGGCTACCCCAACGGTTTCGACGTCGACATCACCGCCTATCCGGGGGCCTGGCCGGAGGCCGAGGCGGTCGGCGGCATGCTGCGCAAGATCGGCGTCCGCGCCAGCGTCAACACGCTGACCTTCGTCGCCTACCGTAAGAAGCAGACGGCCGGAAAGCTGCAGATCCTGGTCGGTCACTGGGCCTCGGGCGGCATGCCCGACGCCGCCGCGGCCCCGGACTTCCTGTTCAATGACACCGGGCGCGACTACTGGCACGACAAGGAGATCAACGCCTGGCAGAAGGAAGCCGGCGGCGAGATGGACTCCGCCAAGCGCGACGCGATCTACAAGAAGATCTTCGACCGCATCAACGAGCAGCACTACGTGATGACGCTGACGACGTTCCCGACGATCTTCGTCCACAGCGCCGATCTCGTCGTGCCCAAGGGCTCGCTCACCACCGCCGGCGCGCAACTGGACGAGATGCATTGGAAATGAGGTCGGTGGCGCCGAGTCCGGCGCGCCGTGACGTAAAGGCAGCCTGATCCACTTCGCCGGCTGGATGATCAGCGCCCCGCCGGAGAGCCGCCGCCCGGTGGCCAGGGCCGGACCGTGCCGGCGGCTTCGTCCGTCCCCTTTTGATCCACCCGCGGCAAGGGGCGCTGGCCCAGGTCACTCGATCGGCACCGCCGCGGCGTCATAGCCATAGACCCAATCGGCGTCGATGCCCGTCCGGAGCCATTCGTTCTCGCGTGAGCCGAGCTGGATGCGGGCGGTGCGCGGGCGGCGGGCGGCCTCGTAGCGCCGCAGGGCGGCGGGCACGCCGGCGGGGCTGGCGCCGGCGAGGCAGCGGGCCAGCACGGCGGCATCCTCCAGGCCCATGGCGGCGCCCTGGGCCATGAACGGCATCATCGGGTGGCAGGCGTCGCCGAGCAGGGTCACCCGCCCGACCGTCCAGGCCGGCAGCGGGTCGCGCTCGAACAGCGCCGTCTTCAGCGCGACATCGCAGGCACCGACGATCGCGCGCGCCTCGTCGGGATAGCCGGCGAACGCCGCGCGAAGGTCCGCGACGTCGCCCGCCGACGACCAGGATTCCTGCTGCCAGTCGGTCTCGGCGCGGGTGGCGAACAGGAACAGGTTCTCGCCGCGGTCGATCAGAAAGGTGACGAGCTGGCTCTGCGGCGTCGGCCCCCACCATTTGGTGAAGCCGGCGAGGTCGTATCGACGGAGCGGCGCGGCGGACACGATCGCGCGGAACGCGACGGTGCCCGTAAAGCGGGGCGCCTCGGGCCCGAACAGCGCCTCGCGTACTACCGAGTGGATGCCGTCGGCGCCGATGACGGCATCGGCGAGGTACGCCTCGCCCCGGTCGAACCGGAGCTCGACCGCTTCGCCCTGCTGGCGCAGCCCGGTGACCCGGCGCCCGAGATGGACCGCCTCGGCCGGCAGCTTCGCCTCGAGCGCGCCGAGGAGGTCGGCCCGGTGGGCGGTAAGCTGCGGCGCCCCGTAGCGCTGCTCTGCCGCCGGCCCCAGGGGCAGCCGCGAGGTCTCGGCGCCGTCGATCCAATGGCGGCTGCTGCGATAGGCGAGGCGGTAGCCGCGCTCCGCCACCGCATCGGCGACGCCGAGCAGCCGCAGCACCTTGACCGCGTTCGGCGTGAGATTGATCGCCGCGCCGATGCGCCGGAACTGCGGCGCCTGCTCGAACACGTCCACCGCGACGCCCGCGCCGCGGAGCGCGATCGCGGCCGCGAGCCCGCCGATGCCGGCGCCGACGACGGCAATCCTCGGAGATGTCATGAAGGTCGATCCTGGTGAAAGCCATTGACTCAGTAAACCGAATGCGCAACGGTTTACAAGGTAAACCATGCAGCCGCGCAACATGAAGCAGACGAGCCGTCCGCCACGGAAGGCGGCACCACCGATGCCGGAGCCGCCGCCCGAGGAGCCGCTGTTCCTCGGCTCGCGCCTGATGACCATGGCGAACCTGATGCGCCGCATCACCACGACGCGGTTCCAGCGCGACTTCGGCCTCGGCCTCGTCGACGGCTGGATCGTGCTGCGGCTCGGCGCCGGGCCGGCGATTTCGCTCGACCAGCTCGCCTATCGCTCGGGGCTCGCCAAGAGCCAGATGAGCCGCGGCGTCACCGACCTCGTCGCCCGGAAGCTGATCGACCGCCGCCGCAACCCGAACAATCAGGCCGAGCTGGCGCTGACGCTGACCAGGGCCGGCCGCGCCATCTACAAGGAGATGATCCGGCGGGCGCCGGACTACAACGCGCTTCTCACCAGCGGCTTCTCCGCGGCGGAAGTCCGCGCCCTGACCGATTTCGCCAACCGCCTGATCGACAATTCGCGGCGCAACCTCGCGGCGGAGATGGCCGCGCCGTCCGCAGGAAAGACCCACAACGGAGGAAACCGATGACGACGCTCGGCAGGATCGCCTGCATCGCCGCGCTGGCGCTTTCGATAGCGCTCCCCACCGCGGCATCCGCAGCGGAGAAGGTGACCTTTCTCCTGCCTGGCCCGGAGAACCTGCCCGCCTTCGTGCCCTACCAGCTGGCGCGGGCGAAGGGCTATTTCGCCAAGGCCGGGCTCGACGTCCACTTCATCGTCGCCAAGGGGGGCGCCGACGTCGCGACGCAGGTCGCGGTTGGCAATGCCGACCTCGGCGGCGGCCTCGGCGACACCTCGATGCTGGTGCGCGCCAACGGCCTGCCGGTACGAGGCGTCGCGCTCCTCGGCGGCGGCGGGCTGACGACGATCATCGTGCGCAAGGACGAGGGCATCGACAGCATCGCCGGCCTCAAGGGCAAGCGCATCGGCGTCACCTCGTTCGGCAACACCAACTACTACGCGCTGCTCGCGGCGCTTGCCGACAACGGCATCAGGAAGAGCGATGTGTCGATCGAGGCGGTCGGCTTCGCCGGCATCATCAAGCTGATGGTGGCCAAGCAGCTCGACGCCATCTCCAACGTGCCGGAGAACGCGACTCAGATCGAGGCCGGCGGCGTGCCGGTGGAGAGCTTTCCGGTCACGCAGTATTTCCCGGCGATGGCGCAGGCGATCCTGGCATCCGACAAGACCATCAAGGAGCGGCCGCAGGTGGTGCGCGGCTTCGTCCACGCGATCCTGCAGTCCCTGCGCGACATCATGGCCGATCCCAGGCAGGCGGCGGCCGACTACGCCAAGGCGGTGCCGCAATACAAGGACAAGGCAGGCTTCATCGAGGACGTGCTGCAGCGTTACGCCAAGCAAGTCTACCACGTCGACAAGCCGTCGGACCTCGGCAAGTTCGATCCCGCCCGGCTCGCCGCAGTCGAGAAGGTCTATCTCGACAACAACGTGATCCACGCCAAGGTGCCGGTTGCCGACCTCTACACCAACGCTTTCGTCGACTGACGCCCGCCGACCCTCGTCGAGGCGGCGCTACGCGGCCGATTGCTTGGAAAACCGCCGACAGGCCATAATTGAAGGGAGGTTTTCATGTTCTTGAGGACTTGCATCGCAGCGGGCATCGCCGGGGCTCTCACACTTGCCGGGGCCGCGCTGGCGTCCGCGACCGCGCCGGAATCGTTCGCCTACAGCGTCGGCGTGCCGAACGTGCCGCCGACTGCGCTGATAGATGTGACGGCCCGCGACCTTGGCCTATGGCAGAAGGCAGGGATCGAGCCGCACGAACCGCCCTCGTTCGATCGCCGGCATTGGACCCCCGAGCTGGAGAACCAGCCGGAGGTGCGAATGTACGGCATGGGCGCGGCCCTCAACTACATGGCGAAAGGGGTTCAGTTCGTCATCGTTGCCGATCTCGGCGCGCGCGCCGAGTGGCATGTCTGGACGCTCAAGGAGTCGGCGATCCACGAAGCCTCGCAGATCAAGGGAAAGCGCATCGCGGTCACGCAGATGTCCGGCACCGATAGGCTGTATGCGGACGTGTTCTTGAACGAGCTCGGACTGTCGCCGAAGGACGTGACCTTTGTGCCGACCGGCGGGTTGCCGCAGAACTACGGGGCGCTGAAGGCGGGAAAAGCCGATCTTTGGGTGACCACCGAGCACGCTGCCGCACTGATCGACCGAGCCGGGCTGCTCCGGAGCGTCACCAAGCTTTCGAACTATCTCGGCAACGACTGGGATCCCTATGTGATCATGGCGAGCCGGAGGGCGCTCACGGAGCGGCCGGCGATGGTAAAGAAGGCAACCGGCGTCCTCTTGCAAGCGGCCGCCTATGTCAGCAGCCACCACGATGAGGACATCACGCGGCTCATGACGCGGTTCAAGGTCGATCGGCAGATCGCCGAAAAGCTGTTCAGCATGTTCAAGCTCTCGCCTGACGGCGCGATCCACGTCGACCGCATTGCGCGGATGCGCGACTATTACGTCAGCCACGGCGTGATCCCGCGCGACAAGGCGCCGGCCTTGGAGACGACCTACAGTGCCTGCTGCGCCGCCGTGGTGAAATAAGGTCGGTCTCGGCGGACCGGTTGTCGGCGTCAGCGATTGCGGACGCCGACACGTCCCTTACGCGCCGATGCGGCCGGCCTCCGCGCGATCCGAAGAGAGCGCCTGACCGCTGCAACCGTCGGTGCGTCGGCGATCGATCGGAACGATGTGCGGGCGGTCCGGCGGAGACGCAGGCCGGCGGCTCAGGCGTCTTCGCTGGCGGGGTCGTAGCGGCGGGCGGTCGCGAGCAGCTCCGGCGTGCCGAGGACGCCGTTCAGCGCGGTGAAATCCAGCATGCGGTCCGCGAACGGCTGGTTGGTGCCGTTGGCGCGGAGGCTGGCATAGTACTCGCGAGCGGCGCGGGTCAGCGCCCGCACAATGCCGCCGGGGAAGATCACCAGGCTGAAGCCGAGGGTGCCGAGCGCCGCAGCGCTGAGGGTCGGGGTGCGGCCACCCTCGACGATGTTGGCCATCAGCGGCGCGCGGCCGCCGAGCGCGCGCGTCACCGTGGCGAGCTCGGCCTCGGTGCGCGGCGCCTCGACGAAGAGAACGTCGGCGCCGGCCTCGCCGTAGAGCCGCGCCCGCTCGATCGCCCGGTCGAGCCCCTCGACGGCGCCGGCGTCGGTGCGGCCGATGATCAGCGTCCCCGCCGAGGCGCGGGCGTCGACCGCGGCCTTGATCTTGCCGACCATCTCCGCGGCCGGGATCACGGTCTTGTTGTCGAGATGGCCGCAGCGCTTGGGGAAGGTCTGGTCTTCGAGCTGGATCGCGGTCGCCCCGGCGCGCTCCAGCATGCGGACGGTACGCTGCACGTTCAGCGCGTTGCCGAACCCGGTGTCGGCGTCGACGATCAGGGGGAGGGCGACCCGGTCGCGCACCAGCGCCACGGTTTCGGCGACCTCGCTCATCGACACCAGGCCGAGGTCGGGCTGGCCAAGACGCGAATAGGCGATGGCTGCGCCCGAGAGATAGAGCGCCTCGAACCCGGCTTCCGCGGCGATATGGGCGGTCAGGGCGTCGTAGACGCCTGGGGCGACCAGGATGTCGCCGTTCCGCCGGAGCCGCGCCGCGAGGTCCGCCGTGTCGCCCATCGTTCGCTCGTCCTTGGGTGGCCGGCCGGTCGCAGGCCGCGCCACTTTGTATTATGGATATGACATGAGCGGAAGATGCCGGCAGCTCAGCCGCCCGGCGGGGGAGCCGCGGCTTCGACCAGGGGGCGCAGTTGGTCGCGGATGACCTTGCCGTTGGGGTTGCGCGGCAATGCGGCAATGAAGGCCACCCGGCGCGGCACCTTGTAAGGGGCGAGCCGGCCGCGGAGGAACTCCTGGATCGCCGCCGCGTCGGCCCTGGTGCCTGCTCGGAGCACGACCGCGACCGCAAGCTCCTCGCCGAGCTCGGGGTCCGGCACGCCGAAGGCGCCGGCCTCCACCACCGCCGGATGGGTCGAGAGCGCCGCTTCGATCTCGGCGGGATAGATGTTGACGCCGCCGCGGATGATCATGTCCTTGACCCGGCCGGCGAGCTGGACGTGGCCGGACGGCAGGATGCGGGCGAGGTCGCCGGGGTAGAACCAGCCGCCGGCCGGCCCCTCGGTCAGCCGGCCCTCGGCGTCGACGAGGCGGGTCGAGACGCCGGGGCCGCGGTAGCGCAGGCGCCCGATGGCGTTGCGGGAAAGCGGCTGCCCGTTTTCGTCGACGACCTCGATCTCGACGCGAAACGCCGGGCGGCCCACGGTCTCGGGGTAGGCGAGCTGCTCCTCGGGCGCCAGCACGGCGATGCCGCCGCCTTCGCTGGTCGCGTAGTAGTCCATCAGCGCCGGCGTCAGCACGTCGATGGCGCGGCGCTTCTCGTCCGGGTGGATCGCGGCGCCGCTGGTGACGAAGCGGCGGAGCGAGGGCATCGCCGGGCGCTCGCCGTCCCAGGCCTGGATCATCCGCGTGATCTGGGTCGGCACTACGAAGGCGGCAGTGGCCTCGTGCTGGCGGATGGTGTCGATGATCTCGCGGGGACGGTTCGGCGGCGCGAAGATCACGGTGCCGCCGGCGCCGAGGATGCTGAGGGTGAAGCCGCGCCCGCCGCCGAAATAGAGCGGCGTCGCCAGCACGAAGCGGTCGGCGCCACTCAGGCCCATGCCGCCCCACTGGTTGACGAAGCGCTCGTATTGCTGGCGGTGCGAGACGATCGCGCCGGTCGGCCGCCCGGTCGTGCCGGAGGAGAGCGAGAGCACGAGCGGCAGGTCGTCGTCGTCCGGCTCCGGCCGGGCAAGGGGCGCGCCGTCGCGCCAGCTTCGGTCGAAGGGCAGGGCCGGCACGGCGTCGCGGGCCGGGTCGTCCGGCTCGATCACGACGGCATGGCAGGCGAAGGCGCGGGCAACCGCGCCTTTCTCCGCCGGCGTCCAGCGCCAGTCGACCGGCACGATGGTCGCGCCGGTCAGGGCGACGGCAAAGTGCAGCAGCAGGTGGTCGGCATGCTCGCCGAGGGCGAGCCCGATACGCCGGCCCGGGCCGGCGCCCGCCGCCGCAAGGCGCGCCGCGAAGGCCTGGACGCGGGCCGCCGCGGTGCCGTAGTCGACCGCGCCCGCGGCATCGATCGTCGCGACCTTGTCGGGACGGGTCGTGCCGTGATGCAGCACCAGCGTGGCGAGGTTCATGCCGCGCGATCCCGTCTCACGCCGTGCTCCCTGGAGTAGCCGACATGCCTGACGCCATCCGCGCCATCGATGCCGTGGTCAATCTGTGGACACCGGAGGTGCTGGCGCTTCGGCCCAATTGGGGCGAGGGCTTCTTCGTCGGCAAGATGAAGGCCGACGCGGCCCTGATGCGGGGCCTGTCGCTGGAGGAGCTGATCGGCCGCATGGATGCGGCCGGCACCGAGCGTGCCTTCCTGGTCGCCTCCAAGTCCGGCCGGGTCGGGCTGCCGGGCTGCTGGCACCTGCCCTATCGCCTCGTCGCCGAGGCGGTGCAGCGCCACCCCGACCGCTTCCGTGGCCTCGCCGGCATCGACCCCTACGAGGGCATGGCCGGCGTCCGCGCGCTGGAGCGCGCAATCCGCGACGACGGCTTCATCGGTGCCCATTGCTATCCGCACTGGTTCGACCTCGCCCCCGACCATGCCAAGTACTATCCGTTCTACGCCAAGTGCGTGGAGCTCGGCGTGCCCTACCAGCTCCAGGTCGGCCAATCGATGATCTACGCGCCCGAGCACCGGACCCGCAGCGTCGGCCAGCCGATCACGCTCGACGGCATCGCCTGCGACTTTCCCGAACTCAAGCTGATCGGCATTCACGTCGGCATCCCGTGGCACGAGGAGATGATGGCGATGGCGTGGAAGCATCCCAATGTCTTCATCGTCTGCGACGCCCACAGCCCGAAATACTGGCCGGGCAGCTTCGTCCGCTTCTGCGACAGTTGGGGCCAGGACAAGGTGATCTTCGGCACCGACTTCCCGGTGCTCGACTTCGCCCGCACCCGCGCCGAGATCGAGGCGCTGGGCCTGCGTCCGGGGCCGCTGAAGAAGATGCTGCGCGACAACGCCATCCGGGTCTACGACCTTTCGGTCTAGCTGGCCGCCAGCATGGCCAGCGCATTGGCTTCGGACACCACCGGGGCGAAGCCGAAGGCGATCGCGGCGAGGGAGGCGGCGTGGCGGGCCGCGTCGAAGTCGCCGCAGGCTTCCTCGACCACCGCCACGTCGAAATCGCGCTGCGACAGGTCGCGCACGGTCGTCTCGACGCACATCGAGGTGGTGACGCCGCCGACCATGACGCGCTCCGTCCGGGTGGCGCGCAGCAGCGCTTCGAGCGGAGTCGCGTAGAGGCTGGAATAGCGCGGCTTGTCGATGACGACGTCGCGCTCCTCGACATGGATCGCGGCGGACAGCTCCACATCCGCGGTGCCGGCGCGGAGCGCGCCGATGCGGGCAAGGTTCGGCCGCATCCGGATGAGCGTGCCGCCGTCGGCATAGTCCGGCCGCAGCATCATGCGCGTCCACGCCACCGGCACGCCACCTCTGCGCGCCGCGGCGGCGAGCCGGTCCGAGACTGCCGCCGCAGCCGCGAGCGGAGCGATGTCGTGCCCCTGCCGGGCGATCGATCCGCCGGCGTCGCAGAAAGCGCGCTGCAGGTCGATCAGCAGGAGGAGCGTCGGCATGGGCAAGGGTCGATTGAAAAATCGGCGGCCGCCGCAGACTCCCGTCATTGCGAGGAGCGAAGCGACGAAGCAATCCAGGGCTCGGCGGCGTGTCTGGATTGCTTCGCCGCGCTCGCAATGACGGCTGGGGCCGCTCGCCGTTCAGGAGAACGCCAGCTTGCGGGCGCGATCGTCGTAGAAATTCTGGTCGGCGGTCGGCTGGATGATCTTGGCCTTGACCATCAGCGCGTAGGCCGACTGCCACTGCTTGGGATTGGAGGCGAGCTTGTCGGCGTAGGGGGGACCGTAGGTCTGCGACAGCGCGTGCTTCAGCACCGCGAGGCCCTTGTCGGGCCGCTTGGCCTCGGGGATCTCGTATTTCGCCGTCATCGAGGCGATGACCGGCCCGAGATTGTCCTTTTTGGCGATCATGTCGCCGATCGAGGCGTAGACCGCGCGGAGGAACTTCGCCAGCGTCTCGGTATCCTTCGCGAGCGTCGCCTTCGAGGTCATGTAGACCTGCCCGGGCGCGGGGGCGTAGTCGTCGGTCGACCACGCATGGATCGGCGCCTTGTCGGTCTGGAGCTGGAACACCGTGTCGGCGGTCGCGATGAAGGCGGCGACGCGACCGAGCTTCACCAGCTCGAAGGCGCTCGGCGCGGTGCCGACGGTCTCGCGCTTCACCGAGCTTGCCGGCACGTCCTTGGCCGCCAGCATCATGTCGAGCAGGTTTTCCGTGGCGCCGCCGGTCGAGACCACGCCGATGGTCTTGCCGGCCATGTCGGCCGGCGAGGCGATCGGCTTCGACTCCTGGCTGATGACGTAGAAGATGTCGCGATTGTAGATCTCGGCGATCGCGACGATCGACGGGTCCTTGGCATACGCCTTGATGAGGTCGGTGCCGCCGGTGCGCGACAGCAGCACGTTGCCGGCCGTCACCTGCTGCACCGCCATCGCCGAGCCGCGCCCGCCCTCGACCACGACGTCGAGCCCTTCTTTCGCGAAGAAGCCGCCGGTCTCCCCGTAGAGCACCGCGGCGAAACCCATCAAGAAGCCGAACGGGGTGAGGTAGCGCACGGATTGCAGCGCTGCCGCGTCCGCCGGTCCGGCGCCGAGCAGCGGCAGCGCGGTCGCGCCCGCAAGCGCGGCGGCGCCGCCGAGGAGCTGTCGCCGATCGAGTGGCCTGTCGAACATGGTTATCCTCTCTTTGTCCGGTGCGATCGGCCCAGGGGCGGCCGCGGTCGCGTTGTCGTTCAGCCGAAGGCGAGCTTGCGCGCGCGATCGTCGTAGAAATCGTGGGTCTTGAGCTCCGGCACGATGCCGGCCTTCACCATCAGCGCATAGGCCGAATCCCACTGGCCCGGCACCATGGCGAGCTTGGCGTCGTAGGCCGGCTTGTAGGTGGTCTCGATCGTATGCTCGAGAGTCGCGATGCCCTTGTCGGGCCGCTTGGTCTCGGGAATGTCGTAGTGCGCGCTCATCGAGGCGATGACCGGCGCAAGATCGCCCTTTTTCGCGATCATGTCGCCGATTGCGGCGTAGACGCCGCGGAGGAACTTCGCGAGCTCCTCGGTCTGCGTCTCCAGCGTCTTGCGCGACGTCATGTAGACCTGGGCCGGGAAGCTCGCGAACTCGTCGACCGGCCAGGCGACGACGGGCGCCTTTTGGTTCTGCAGCCCGAAGATAGTGTTGTTGCTGGCGATGAAGCCGTCGACCCGGCCGCGCTTGACGAACTCGAACGCGCCGGGATTGTCGCCGGTGGTCTCGCGCTTGACCTCGCCCTTCGGCACGCCGGCTTTTACCAGCATCATGTCGAGCAGGTTCTCGGTCGCGCCGCCGACGGAGACGAGGCCGATGGTCTTGCCGGCCATGTCGGCGGGCGACTTGATGGGTTTGTCGGCCGCGCTGATGACATAGAAGATGTCGCGCTGGAAGATCTCGGCGATGGCGACGATCGTCGGGTCCTTGGCATAGGCCTTGACGAGGTCGGTCCCGCCGGTACGGGACAGGAGCACGTTGCCGGCGCTGACCTGCTGGACCGACATCGCGGAGCCGTGGCCGCCTTCGATCTTGAGGTCGAGCCCCTCCTTGGCGAAGAAGCCGCCGCTCTCGCCGTACATCACCTCGGCGAAGCTGATGAGGAAGCCGAACGGCGTCATATACGTGACGTGCTTCGGCTCGTCTGCGGCGAAGGCGGCCTTCGGCAGCGCCGCGCCGGCGGCCAGCGCCAGCCCTGCGCCGAGGAGGCCACGCCGGTCGATCCGGTTGGCGAACATGTGTTCCTCCCTTTGCGTCGCCACGCTCCCGCTCTTGTCGGGATTTGCTATATGAATATGTCATTATGCGTAGCGGCTCGTAAAGAGCACCGCTGGTTGCCGGGCGGCGGCGGAGGAGGGCTGACGAGATGGCGATGACGCTCGCCGAAAAGATCATCGCCAGAGCGGCCGGGCGCGAGCGGGTCGCGCCGGGCGAGATCGTGACCTGCGCCGTCGACCTCGCGATGATCCACGACAGCGGCGGGCCGCGGCGGGTGCAGCCCCTTCTCGACAAGCTCGGCGTCGGGCTGTGGGATCCCGCCAAGGTCGTCCTGATCAGCGATCATTACGTGCCGGCGAACGACGCCGAGACGCGGCGGATCGGCGAGGTGACTCGCGCCTTCGCCGCGCAGAATCCGCTCGCCGGGTTCTACGACGGCGAAGGCATCTGCCACGTCGTGCTGCCCGAGCGCGGCCACCTCAAGCCGGGGATGCTGGTGGTCGGGGGCGACAGCCATTCGCCGACCGGCGGCGCGTTCGGCGCCTACATGTTCGGCGTCGGCGCAACCGAGATGGCAGGCGTGCTCGCGACCGGCGAGATCTGGCTCGCGGTGCCCGAGACCATCCTGATCGAGTGGAGCGGCCATTTCGGTGAGGGCGTCGTTGCCAAGGATGCGATGCTGTTCCTGTGCGGGCGGATGGGCATGGAAGGCGGCCGCGGCCAGGCGGTGCAATATGCCGGCGAGGCGATCCGCGCGCTGCCGATGCAGGAGCGCATGACCCTCGCCAACATGACCGCCGAGCTCGGCGGCCAGACCGGCCTGATCGCGCCGGACGCGACCACCGCCGCCTATCTCCGCGCCGCCGGCGCCGATCCCGGCGATTCTTCGCGCTGGCAGGATGCGGGCGCGATCGACGCGGCCGAGCATCACCGCTTCGATGCCGGGGCGCTGGCGCCGCAGGTTGCGGCGCCGCACAGCCCCGCCAACGCAGCGGCCGTCGGCGACTACGAGCCGACCGCGATCGACGTTGCCTATGTCGGCGCCTGCACCGGCGCCAAGCTGGTCGACCTCAGGATGGCCGCGGCGGTGCTCCGCGGCCGCAAGGTCGCGTCGGGCGTGTCGCTGATGGTGGCGCCGGCATCGCGGCGCGACCAGGACGCCGCCGCGGCCGAAGGCGTCATGGCGATCCTCGAAGAGGCCGGGGCCCGCTTCTTCCCCAACGCCTGCGGCATCTGCGCCGGCTATGGCGGCACGCTGGCGGAAAACACCACCTGCATCTCCTCCACCGCGCGGAACTTCAAGGGGCGCATGGGTGCCGCGAGCGCGAAGGTCTATCTCGGCTCGCCCTACACGGTCGCGGCCTCGGCGGTGGTCGGGCGCATCGCCGACCCGCGGCCGCTGCTCGCCGAGGGAGGCCGGGCATGAGCGGCCGCGCCTTCGTCTTCGGCGACGCCATCGACACCGACGTGCTCGCGCCCGGCATCTACATGAAGGAGCCGATCGCGGTGCTGGCGCAGCATTGTCTGGAGGCGGTCGACCCCAGTTTCGCGACCGGCGTCCGGCCGGGCGACGTGGTGGTGGCCGGCAAGAGCTTCGGCATCGGCTCCTCGCGCGAGCAGGCGGCCCAGGCATTGAAGGAGCTCGGCGTCGCGACGGTGCTGGCGCAGTCGTTCGGCACGATCTTCTACCGCAATGCGCTGAATCTCGGCCTGCCGGTCCTCGTATGCGCCGACACCGCGCGCATCCGCGCCGGCGACCGGGTTTCGGTCGATGCCGCCAGCGGCCTCGTCCGCAATGAGACCACCGGCGAGGAGCTGCGCGCCCAGCCGCTGCCGGACTTCCTGCTGGCGATGATCGCCGACGGTGGCTTGGTCCCGCACCTGGAGAAGCGCTTCGCCGCGAGGCGGGCTCGCTGAACGCCGCGCCGCACATGGCCCTCCGGCGCGCTGCGCTCGCCACGTCCCCCGCTTTGCAGGAGAGGATCCGCGCGGCGCCGCGGCCCGGATCCTTCCCCCGTCATTGAAGTCGGGCTTGCCCGACCTCGGCACCCAACGATGCCGACACCGGACACATCCGATGTCGGGCGGGGAAGGGAACCATGCGAAGCATGGTGGAAGGGGCGTGGGTTACGCCGGCGCGATCAGCCGAGCGCCTTGGCGAACTCCGCGCAGGTCGTCACCTCGACGGCGCTGCCGAGCGCCTTGATGGTGGCGCGGTGCACCTCGGCATCGAACGTCGCGCAGCCGTCCTCCAGCAGGATCACCGGGATGTCGCGGACATGGGCGTCACGGACCGTCGCCGCGACCCCGCCGTTCGTGGTGATGCCGCATACCGCGAGCCGCTCGATTCCCGCCTTGCGCAGCACCCATTCGAGCCGCGACATGTAGAACGCGGAATAGGCGACCTTCTCGACCGCGAAATCGACCGGCTGCAACTCGTCCACGACGGCCTGGCCCCAGCTTCCAGGCGCGAAATCGCCGGCTGCGAGGAACGGGCGAAGCCGCTTCAGATGCGGCGAGATCAGCGGCGCGCCGCTCTTGCCCGGCACCAGGGTGAACTCGGTTGCGACTACCACGCCTCCCGTCGCGCGCACCGCCTCGGCCACCGGCCTGATGCGGCCCGGCAGCGCCGCGATGGCCGGCGCCGCTTGCCCGGCGCGGCCATAGGCGCCGCCCGGATGCAGAAAGTCGTTCTGCAGGTCGACCATGAGCAGCGCGAGACGTGCCGGATCGCCAATCTCCATCGTCAGGCCTCGCGCGGTTCGAGGATGACGTTGCCGCAGCGATCGACACGGAGGGAGAAATCCCGCTCGACAAAGATCGTCGCGTCGTCCTGTTCCAGGATCGCGGGCCCATTGAACGCTGCGCCGACAGGCAGCGCGCCTCGCTCGTAGATCGCGGTCTCCGCCCACCCGCCGCCAACATGGACCTGCCGGGTCCCGCGCCGCGCCTCCTCGATGGTGCCCGCTGTCGGCGCCAGCATCGCGAGGTCGAGCTTGGGCCGCCGGCCGATCACGGCGACGTGGAGGTTCATCACCCGGAGCGGGATGCCTTCCAGGAGGCGCCCGAACACCTCGCGGTAGCGCCGGTCGAAGGCGGCGCGGATGGTGTCGCGCCGTGCCTGCGCGTCGCCCGCCGGCAGCGGCACCGTCACGGTGTGGGTCTGGCCGAGATAGAGCATGTCGAGGGCGATCTCGGTGTCGCGGCCCATGAAGGTCACGCCGGAGCGGTCGAGCAGCGCGCGGCCCTCGCCGTCGAGCCGGGCGATCTCGGCGGCCAGCGCAGCTTCGTCGAGGTCGTCGAGCAGGCGGTTCAGCGTCAGCACGAAATCGTGGCGCATGTCGGCGATGACGCAGCCGAGCGCCGAGGTGACGCCGGGGAAGCGCGGCACCAGCGCACCCTTCAGCCCGACCTCGCGGACCAGCGCTCCCGCGTGCAGCGCGCCGCCACCGCCGAACGGCATCAGCATGAAGTCGCGCGGGTTGTGGCCGCGCTCGATCGAGACCAGGCGGATGGCGCCGGCCATGCGGCTGTTGGCGACGCGCACGACCGCCTCCGCGGCGGCGACGGCATCGAGGCCGAGCGGCGTGCCGACATGGCGCATCAGCGCCGCTTTCGCCGCCTCGACGTCGAGCCGGGCGAGCGCGCCGATCGGCCGCTCGGCATTGATGCGGCCGAGCACGAGGTTGGCGTCGGTCACGGTCGGCCGCTCGTTGCCGCGGCCGTAGCAGGCCGGACCGGGATCGGCGCCGGCCGATTCAGGCCCGATCTGGAGGAGGCCGCCGCGATCGACCCAGGCGATCGAGCCGCCGCCGGCCCCGATGGTCGTGATCTCGATCATCGGGGTGCGGACGACGAGGCCGAAATCGATGCTCGTTTCGGCGGCGAGCGCGGTCTTGCCGCCGGCGATCAGCGAGACGTCGAAGCTGGTGCCGCCGACATCGCCGGTGACCACGTTGGGGAAGCCGGCGGAATGGGCGATATGCGCGGCGGCGATGACGCCGGCGGCGGGGCCGGAGAGGGCGGTGCGGACCGGCCGCGCCTTCGCGGTCTCGACCGTCATGACCCCGCCGTTCGACTGCACGATCAGGAGCTGCCCGGTGAAGCCCTCCTCGCCGAGCGCATGCTCGAGCCGGTCGAGATAGTCGGCGACGACCGGCTGGAGATAGGCGTTGAGCGTCGTGGTCGAGGTGCGCTCGAACTCGCGGATCTCCGGGAGGATTTCGCTGGAGACGTTGACGTAGGGGTTCGGCCACACCGAGCGGAGCGCCGCCGCGGCGGCACGCTCGTTGGCTGGGTTGGCGTAGGCGTTGACGAAGGCGACCGCGACGGACTGGGCCCCTTCGGCGAGCAGTTCGCGGGCCCGCAGCACCACTTCCGCGGGATCGAGCGCGGCATGCACGGTGCCGTCGGCCAGCACCCGCTCGCGCACCTCGACGCGGCGCTCGCGCGGCACCACCGGCTCGAACTGGCCGCGGAGGCCCCACGTGGTCGGCCGGTCGCGCCGGCGCATCTCCAGCACGTCGCGGAAGCCTTGCGTGGTGATGATCGCGGCTGCGCCACCTTTCCGCTCCAGGAGCGCGTTGGTGCCGACGGTCGTGCCGTGCACCACCGTC
The DNA here is from genome assembly GCA_035547055.1 of Hyphomicrobiales bacterium. Classification (GTDB taxonomy): domain Bacteria; phylum Pseudomonadota; class Alphaproteobacteria; order Rhizobiales; family Methylopilaceae; genus DASZVN01. The sequence goes on along the minus strand of DASZVN010000088.1, from coordinate 17,627 downwards.
GCGACTTCCGCGAGGTCCGGCGCGCCGGCATGAATGCCGGCGAGGAAGCCGACCGCCTCGCGTCCGCGCGTGGACGGGACCTTGCCGATCCAGCACCGGCCCGAGGCTTCGTCGAGAAAGAACAGGTCGGTGAACGTGCCGCCGACATCGGCGCCGACGACGAGACGCCCGCCGCTCATGCCGCTTCCTCGCCGTCGCGCGCATAGTCGCGCGCCGCGGCTTCGGGCGTGACGTAGCCGCGCGCGATGTCGCGCCGAATATCGGCCGCGTCGCGCTCGGCCGGCGGGCCGAAACCGCCGCCGCCGGGGCTCGCAAGGCGCACCCGGTCGCCACGCGTCAGCGTGACGCCGAGCCATTTGGAGGCCATTGGCGGCGACTCGCGTCCGCCGTCCTTGCGCAGCACCGCGAACTCGTCGCGTGCCGCAGGTGCACCCCCCTCGACCCCGGGCGGCGCGTAGCGTCCGCGCTCGCCGAACAGGAACAGGTCCGCCTGCTCCTCCAGGAGCTCGATCTCGTAGATCGCGCCGAGCCCGCCGCGGTGCCGGCCGGGCCCGCCGCTGTCGGGCCGGAGCGCCCATTGCGTGAACATTACCGGGTACGCTGCCTCCAGCACCTCGATCGGCGGGATGGTCGCGGTCGAGATCGGCGCGTTGCCGTGGTTGAGGCCGTCGCCGTCCGCGTGTCCGCCATGGCCGCCGCCGAAGAAGGAGAACATCACCCAGCGCTGGCCGTTCCGGCGGTGACCCGCCAGCGAGAGCGCGTTGATCGTGCCGTACGCGCAGCCGGTGAGCCGGCCCGGCATCGCCTGCGCCAGCGCGACGAACACCACGTCGATCATGCGGAGGATCGTCTCGGTATAGCCGCCGACCGGCTTCGGCCAGGTCGCGGCGAGAAGCGAGCCTTCCGGAATGACGAAGCGGATCGGGTCGAGCACGCCGGCATTGGCCGGCACCTCGCTGAAGACGTGCTTCAGCGCGACGTAGCAGCTCGCGATCGCGGTGGAGCGCGCAATGTTGAGCGGTCCTTGGCAGGCCGGCGAGGAGCGGCTGAAGTCGAAGGTCAGCGTGTCGCCGGCGACCGTGAGGTCGAGCGCGATCCCCAACGGCTCGTCCTTGATGCCGTCGTTGTCGAGGAAGTCGGCGGCGGAATAGGTGCCGTCCGGCAGCTCGGCGATGTTGGCGCGCATCAGGAGGTCGGCACGGCGGCGGAGCTGGGCCATGCCTTCGGCCACGACGTCGTCGCCATATTCGTCGAGCAGCGCGGCAAGGCGGCGGACGCCGAGGTCGAGCGCGTTGATCTGGCCATTGAGGTCGCCATAGGCGCTCTTCGGCAGGCGGGTATTGGCGGTGACGATGTCGACCACGTCGCGGCGCATTGCGCCCCCGGCGAACAGCTTCACCGGCGGGATCAGCATTCCTTCCTGGAAGCACTCGACCGCGGCGGGGTTGTAGTTGCCGGGCACGTTGCCGCCGACGTCGTGCCAGTGGCCGACGGACGCGAGGTAGCAGAACGGCTTGCCGTTCCGGAAGAACGGACGGACCAGCTTGAAGTCCGAGAGGTGGGTTCCGCCGTCATAGGGATCGTTGAAGATGTAGACGTCGCCGTCGGCGAGGTCGCCGTCGCGCTTGGCCTTCTCGATCACGGCGCGGACGGCGAAGGCCATGGCTCCGACGAAGATCGGCAGGCCTGCTTTCCCCTGCACCAGCGTGTCGCCGGTCTCGGCGTGGTAGAGGCCGTGGCTCGCGTCGCGGGCCTCGGCGATGATCGGATTGAAGGCGGAGCGGAACAGCGTCGCGTCCATCTCGTCGGCGATCTGCTCCAGCCGGCCCTTGAGCACGGCCAGGATGACGGGATCGAACGCGGTCATCGGGACTCCGGTCGGGAAGGCATGGCGGCGCCGGTCACGGCGCGGCGAAGCGGCCGTGGCGCGCGGCCTGGTCGCGGGTCAGCGCCATGCGGTATTCGAAACGGTCGGGCCGGTAGAGGATCTCGATATACTGGACCGGGTGGCCGCCTCTGCCGACGACGAGCCGCTTCAGCAAGAGCAGCGCGCTGCCGACCTGCACGTCGAGGCGCCCGGCGGTAATGCTGTCCGCAAGCGTCGCCGTGATGCTCTGCTCGGCCGACGCGACCTTGATGCCTGCGGCCTCGATGAGCTCGATCAGGGGGGTCGTTGCGAGATCGTCCCTGGCGAAGGTGCGGCCGATCTCCTCCGGGATGAAGGTGGTGGATTGCGACAGCGGCTGGCCGTCGAGGCCGCGGACGCGGACGGCGCGCTGGACCGCCGTGTTGGCCGCGAGCTGGAGCCGCTCGGCAACCAGGGCCGGCGCGGGCAGATAGCCGAACTCGACCACGCGCACGCTGGTCTCGCGCCCGATGACCGAGAGGTTCTCGCGGAGCCCGTCGATCGAGGCGCTGATCGGCCGGCCGCCCGGCACCTCGGCCGGCCGGTCGATGACCCGGGTGCCGCGGCCGCGGGCGCGCTCGACCAGGCCCTCGGCGTTCAGCTCGTCGAGCGCGCGCTTGGCCGTAATGCGGCTGACGCCGAACAGGGCCGACAGCTCGAGCTCGCTCGGCAGCAGGCTACCCTTGCCGTGGTGGCCGCTCACGATCTGGTCGCGCAGGATGACGTAGAGGCGATGATAGAGCGGCACGGGCGACCGTTCCGCCGACAGAATGGTCGCCGGCATGGCCATCGCCGCGCGCGACCGGGCGCCTTCGCTCATCGCTCTCTCCTCGCCGCCACGGTAGCATCGCCAAAGGATCTGTTGCTATAGCTTTATCTCTTTTCCCGCTCCGCAGGACGCCGCCGCGATGAGCCAGGACGTGCTGTTCGGCCTCGACGAGGCGACGCTCCGGGCGCTCCGCGAGGAGCGTCTCGCGGCGACGCTCGACCGCGTCTTTGTCGCCCATCCGTTCTACCGCGCGCGCCTTGCGGCGGCCGGCATCGTCCGCGCCGACATCGCCGGGCTTGCCGACCTCGCGCGCCTGCCGGTGGTCGCCAAGGCCGACTATGTCGCCCAGCCCGACGGCTTCCGCCTCGGCTCCGAGGGGGCGATCGACCCCGCGGAGACCGTGGTCTGGGACGTGATGTACACCACCGGCTCGACCGGGGCGCCGACGCCGTTCGTCTCGACCGCCTACGACTTCGTGAACATCCTGGCGCTGAACCGCAACATGCTCAGGCTCCGCGGTGTCACGGCGGCCGACAGTATCCTCAACCTGTTCCCGCTGACGCGCTATCCGCACGGCGCCTTCGCCCGCGCCATGCACGCGGCGGCGGCCTACAACATCCCCGTCGTCGCGGCGCTTCCGGGCCAGGGGGTCGAGCGGCGGCCCGAGATCGGCAACCGGCTCGACGAGGTGGTGGCCATCGCGGCGCGGTCCCGGCCGACGATCCTCTGGGGCGTGCCGACCTTCGTCCGTCGCGTCGTCGACCGCGCCGCCGAGCTCGGTGCCTCGTTCGCGAGCGTCAGGATGGTGTTCGTCACCGGCGAGGGCTTCGGCGAGGCGGCGCGGGCGGACCTCGTGGCGCGGTTGGAGCGGCTCGGCGCGGTGGCACCCTTCATCAGCGTGTCCTACGGCGCGACCGAGATGCAGGGCGGCATGATCGAATGCACGCCCGGCGCCGGCTACCACAATCCGGCGCCGGACCAGTTCTTCTTCGAGGCGGTCGATCTCGAGACCCACGCGCCGGTCGCCGATGGCGCGGAAGGGCTGATCCTCCTGACCCATCTCGACCGCCGCGGCACCGTCATGCTGCGCTATGCGCTCGGCGACGTGGCGCGGCTGACGCGGGAGCGGTGCCCCCATTGCGGCGCGCTGACCGAGCGGCTGATCTCGGTGCCGCGGCGGGTCGACGGGCTCCTCAAGATCAAGGGCATGCTGGTCGATCCGCAGGCGCTGGCCGACGCGCTCGCCGGGGCTTCCGGCGTCGGCGACTGGCAGGCGGTGGTCGAACGCACCGACTCCCGCGATCCGCTGGCGATGGACCGGCTGGTGCTGAAGATCGTGCCGGCCGCCGACCCTCCCGCCGATCTCGACGCCGCGCTGGCGCGCTGCGTCCGCGAGGCGATCAACGTCACCCCGATCGTCGAGCGCACGACGGCCGCCGACCCCGTGCTCGCCGGCCGCGGCTGGAAGGCCAAGCCGATCGTGGATCTACGGTAGGCCCTTTTTCGTAGGGTGGGCATGCAAACGCATGCCCACTCGTGGGCATCGGCAGTCCGATGCCCACCCCATGAGCCTTCTATCCCCGCACGCCCATGTAGAGGCGGCCGACCTCGTCGCTTGCGACCAGCTCGGCGGCGGAGCCCTGAAGGCGCACCCGGCCGAGCTCGAGCACGTAGCCGCGGTCGGACGCCTCCAGCGCGGCGCGGACGTTCTGCTCGACCATCAGCACCGCCTTGCCAAGCTCGGCCAGCCGTCGCGCCGTCGCGAAGACCTGCTCGACCATCCGCGGGGCGAGGCCGATCGAAGGCTCGTCCAGCATGATCGCCTTCGGCGCCATCACCAGCGTGCGCGCGATCTCCAGCATCCGCTGCTCGCCGCCCGAGAGGCTCGCCGCATGGCGGCTCCGCCGCTCGGCGAGGATCGGGAACATCGCCTCCACCTCGGCGATGCGCTCGTCCAGGAGGCGTTCGTCGCGGAGGAGGTAGCCGCCCATGCGGAGGTTTTCGGCGACCGTCAGCTTGGGAAACAGGCTCCGCGCCTGCGGCACATAAGCGAGGCCGGCCCGCAGCAGGCCGTGGGTCGGCAGCGCCGTGACCTCGGCTCCGGCGAGCCGCACCGTGCCGCGGCGGACGGGCGCCATGTTGAAGATGCCCTTCAGCAGGGTCGACTTGCCGGCCCCGTTCTGACCGATGATCGTCACGATCTCGCCGCCCCCGACCGCAAGGTCGACGCCGCGCACGATGAGGCGCCCGGCGCCGTAGCCGGCTTCGAGCCCGGTGGCCTCCAGCAGCGCGCTCATCCGAGATAGGCGTCGATGACCTGCCGGCTCGCCTGGATCGCCGCCGGGGTTCCGCGCTCCAGGATGCGGCCCTGGTGCATGACGATGATCTCGGAGGCGAGCGACATGATGAATTCCATGTTGTGCTCGACCACGATGAAGACGGCCGGCCGCTCGGCGAACATGCGCTTCAGGAAATCGTGGAGCGCGTTCAGGAGCGTCGGGTTGACGCCCGAGGCCGGCTCGTCGAGCAGCAGCAGGCGCGGCCGCGTCATCAGCGTCGAGACGATCTCGAGCAGCCGCCGCTGGCCGTAGGACAGGACGGAGGCCGGCGCCTCGGCGTAGCGGGCGAGGCCGGCGAGGTCGAGCAGGCGGTCGGCTTCCGCACGGGCGGCGCGGCGCGCCCGTCCGCTCCGCAGCATCGCCTGGAGACCCTCGCGGCCGAGGCGCTTGTCCTGCGCCGCGAACAGCACGTTGTCGCGGCAGCTCTCCTCCAGGAGGACGCGGCATTCCTGGAAGGTGCGGGCGAAGCCTCGGCGGGCGCGGCGATGGACGCGGTCGAGGTCGACGCGGCGGCCCTCGAAGCGGATTTCGCCGGCATCGGCGGCCTGGCGCCCGCAGAGCACGTCGAACAGCGTCGTCTTGCCGGCGCCGTTCGGGCCGATCAGACCGTAGATGCCGGGCCGCTCGATGCGGAAGCTGACGCCGTCGACCGCGCGGATGCCGCCGAACGCCTTGCCGAGGCCCTCGACCGCCAGAAGCTCAGGCATCGGCGGCGGCCCCGGCAGGGGTATGGCGGAGCCGCCGGCCGATCAGAGCGGCGAGGCCGCAGAGGCCGCGCGGCGCATAGAGCGCCAGCACCAGCAGGATTGCACCGAACGCCACCAGGCGGAGCTGGTCGGCGGCGCGCAGAAACTCCGGCAGGGCGACGAACAGCAGCGCGCCGAGATAGGGGCCATAGAGATAGCCGGCGCCGCCGACGATGACGATCAGCACCAGGTTGATGCTCTCCATGAAGTCGAACGACAGCGGCGCGACCGCGCGCAGGAACAGCGCCATCACCCCGCCGCCGAGGCCGGCGATCGCGGCCGAGATGGCAAACGCCGCGAGCTTGTGGGCGAAGACGTCGACGCCCCGCGCCGCCGCCAGCGCCTCGTCCTGGCGGATCGCGGCGAGCGAGCGGCCGAAATCCGAGCGGACCAGGAGATATTGCGCAGCGAAGGCGACGGCGAAGGCGGTCGCGGCAAGCCAGTAGAAGCCCTCCGACAGGCGGAAATCGATCGTCGCGACGCCAAGGTCGAGCGGCTGCGGGCGCGGCACGCCGGGCAGGCCCGCGGCGCCGCCGGTCAGCCAGTCGAGATTGTTGAACAGGAGGTAGAGCATCATCCCGACGGCCAGCGTCACGATGATGAAGAAATGGCTGCGGAGCCTGAGGCATGGAATGCCGACCAGGAGCCCGATGAGCCCCGCGCCGAGCGTTCCGGCAGCCAGCGCCGGCACCACTCCGACGCCGGCCTTCATGAGCAGGGCCGTCGCGTAAGCTCCGACGCCGGCGAAGGCCATGTGGCCGAGCGAGACCAGCCCGACATAGCCGAACAGGAGGTTCAGCCCGATCGCCGGCACGGCATAGCAGAGCGTCAGCGTGAGGATGTAGAGCACGTAGGGCGAGCCCGCGAAGACCACCGGCGCGAGGTAGAGCAGGACGACGAAGGCGAGCGCCGCCCACGGCGCCGCACGGCCCGCCGGGTGCATCAGCCTTCGCCCCGGACGCGGATGCCGAACAGGCCCCAGGGCCGCACCAGGAGCACCGCAATCAGCAGGAGGAACACCACCATGTCGCGATAGTCGGTCGAGACCACCAGCGTCGACAGCGCCTCCGCGATGCCGATGACGAAGCCGCCGACGATGGCACCCGGAATGCTGCCGAGCCCGCCGAGCACGATCGCGGTCAGCGCCTTGAGCAGCGGCAGGTCGCCCATCTGCGGGAAAATCAGGAACAGCGGGCCGAGCAGGGCGCCGCCGAGTCCGCCGAGGCCGCTGCCGATGGCGAAGGCGAGGAGGTGGATGCGGTCGGGATCGACGCCGACGACCCGCGCGGCTTCGGGGTTCTGGCTGGTTGCGCGCATCGCGGTGCCGAGCCGCGTGCGGAACAGGAAGAAGGCGAGCGCCGCGATCGCCGCGGCCGCGGTGGCGATGATGACGAAGTGCTGCTGGGTGAAGCTGAGGTCGCCGACGTGGACGAGGGCGGTCACCGTCGGCACCCGCATCGCGAGCGCGCTCGGGCCGAACAGCAGCACCGCGCCGTTCTGCACGATCAGGATGAGCCCGAGCGAGGCCACGATCTGCATCGGGACGTTGGTCCTGACGCGGCGGAACACGCCCCGCTCGAGCGCGGCGCCGACGACCGCGAGGGACAAAGCGGCGAGGATGACGGACGCCGGATAGCTGCCGGTCAGACCGTAGTAGAACACCCAGGCGAGATAGCCGCCGGCCATGAACAGGACGCCGTGGGCGAAGTTCAGGACCTCCATCACGCCGAAGATCAGCACCATGCCGAGCGCGACCAGCACGTAGATCGCGCCCATCATCGTGCCGTTCACGACCTGCTCGAAGATCGCGGTCACGATTCGCTCGCAGCGGCGCATCCGGCCGGATTCGTCTTGTCATCCGGGCCGGAGCCGTAGGGCGGGCACCGGGTCGCCGATGCCCACTTCGTCGGCAAGCCTTGCTTGCCCACCCGACGAGGGTCGCGCCGCATCACCCGGCGCCGCAGGCGGACTTGAGGTCGGCGGGATAGTCGATCTTGCGCTTACCGTCCTGGCACCACTCGGTGATGTAGACCGGCGGGGCAGCCTGGTTGTCCTTGTCGAACTTGATGGTGCCGATCACGCCCTCATAGGTCTCGCCGGCGAGGGCATCGCGGATCTTCTTGCCGTCGCTCGCGGTGCCGGCCGTCTCCATCGCCTTCGCCACCATCATCAGCCCGTCATAGGACTGCGCGGCGAAGCCGTGCGCCTCCTCGTGGAAACGGTCCTTGTAGGCCTTGCTGAAGGCCTCGATGCGCGGCACCGGCGCCGACGGCGGGAAGGCGTTGTACTGCACCATCCCGGCGAGATATTTCGCGGGCACGCGCTTCAGGAAGCGGTCGGAGCCCATCGCCAGTGTGCCGATGAGCTGGACGTTCAGCCCGGCATCGCGGATCTGGCGGATGGCGAGCGCGCCCGGCTCCTCGTCCATCAAGAGCATCACCGAGTGCCCGCCGCCGTTGCGGATATTGGTGATGTGGCTCGAGAAATCGACTTCGCCGACGTTGAAATAGCCGACATAGCCGAGCTTGAAGTCCTTCGGCAGCAGCGCCTTCATGCCGTTGACGCCGCCACGGCCGGCGTCGTTGTTCCAGGCGATGAAGGACAGCGGCGACCATTGGGCGTGCTGGCCGACGAAGGCGGCGAGCGCCTTGGTGAGCTGGTCGTTGTCGGCGTTGACGCGGAAGAGAAAGCGGTTGCCCTGCTTGGTGAGATCGGGCGCCGTCGGTACCGTCAGCACCAGCGGGATCGAGAAATCCTGCGCGACCGCCGCTTCGGCGGCGCCGACCGGGCTGCACACCTCGCCGAGCGCGGCAGGCACATGGTCGATGGTCGCGAGGCGCTGCATCGCCGAGGCGCCTTCGGCGGCGTTGCAATGGGTGTCGTAGACCTTCAGCGCCACCTTGTAGCTGTCGCCGCCGATCCTGATGCCGCCCTTGGCGTTGATGGCGTCGGCGGCGAGGTTGAAGCCGTTGAGCTGGAACTTGCCGGCGGCGGCAAGGGGCCCGCTCGTCGCGGTCACGATGCCGATCGTCACCGTCTTGTCGGCGGCGTCGGCGGTGCCGGCAAAGGCCATCGCGGCAAACGCCGCGACGGCGGCCGCGGCCAGGCGCTTACCCGTTCGCATGTTCGACTCCCTTCATCGCGTCGGTCTTTTCCGCGCCGGCGAGGCCGTAGACCCGAAGCGCGTTGTCCCGCAGGAACAGCCGCATGACATCGGGCTTGAGGCCGAGCGCGGCGATCTCCTCCATGGTCCGGCCGAACGCCAGGACCGGATAGTCGGTGCCGAACAGCACCTTGTGGCGGCCGTAGCTGTTGAGATAGTTCACGAAGCTCGCCGGCCAGTATTTCGGGCTGTGGGCGTCGGAACCGATGAAGACGTTCTCGTGCTTCCACGCCATCGCGATCATCTCGTCGTGCCACGGGATGCCGACGTGGATGCCGACGACCTTCAGCTCGGGAAAGTCGCAGGCGATATCGTCGAGCGCGATCGGCCGGCCGGTGCTGCGCAGCGGTCGCTTGTCGTAATAGACCAGCGACTGGCCGACCTGCATCTGCACCGGCACTCCGAGCTCGCAGCACTTGGCATAGAACGGATAGTACTTGCGGTCGCTTGGCGACAGCTCGAACCAGTGCGGGTAGGTGTGGGCGCCGACGAATCCGAGCTGCCTCACCGCCCGCTCGAGCCTGCGCACCCCGGCCATGCCCTCGGTCGGGTCGATGCCCGCGAGGCCGCAGAAGCGGTCGGGATGGGCCGCGACCGCCTCGGCGATCCATTCCTCCGGCATGTGCCAGGAGCCGGGCAGGCCTTCCTGGCCGAGCTTGCAGGCGACGAGGAAGGCGCGCTCGATGCCGGCGGCGTCCATCTCGGCCAGCATCGCTTCGAGCGTCACCGACTGCACCGCGGCCGGGTCGCGGCCGATCTTCCTGGTGTGGAACTCGCGGGTCCAGGCCGGGCGCGCCGCCACGATCCGCGGCGTCAGCGGGTTGACGACGATGTCGATGGCCCCGAACGGCGGCACCGCCCGATCCTTCCGCGTCGGCTCAGGTGTCCTATTGCTATATGAATAGGGCTAAGCTCACAAGCGCGCGGCGCCGATGTCGAGGAGCTCCATCACCGCATCGGAGCGCATGACGTCGCCGAAGCCGGTGAGGAACGATTCCAGCGCCGAGAGATGGGCGGCGTCGCTCCGCGCGGCGTTGCAGTCCGACACCATCACGGTGCGGAAATCGGTCATCACCGCGTCGCGGGCCGAGCTGTCGCAGCACATGTTGGTCATGCAGCCCGCGATCAGCACGGTGTCGACGCCGCGGCCGCGCAGCATCGCCGGCAGGGTACTGGCGCCCGGCAGGAACGCCGAGAAGCGGTACTTCGGCACCACGAGGTCGTTCGGGGCGACCTCCAGCGCCGGCCAGAGGGCATGGTCGTCGGCGCCGGCCTGGAGCGCCGCGAGGATGCGGGCACCGAGCGCTGGCGTCACCATGTGGTCGTAGAACAGCGGCCAGCCGTCCTTCTCGAACGTCGCCTGCACCCAGGCAACCGTGCCGCCCGCGTGGCGCAGCGCCGCAGCGAGGCGGTTGATCGTCGGCACGATACCGCGCGCGGCGGCGACCTCGCTCGGCGCGCCCGGTCGCACGAAGGCGTTCTGCATATCGATGACGACGAGCGCCGTCCGCGCCGCCGCCAGGTCGTCGTAGACATGCGGCCGGCCGCGTCGGGCTGCCGCCGCCGCGACCACTGCGGGATCGAGGTCGGGATGGCTCATGACGCGGGCTTCGCCGGCCGGTGGCGCCGCGGGGAGGGCGGCCGCTCGGCCGGGCGCCAGCGCCGTGCCGTCCGCACGCCCTTGCGCTCCAGCTCCAGCGTGAACTCGTAGCGGTCGGGCCGGTAGAGCGCGTCGAGATGCTCGACCCCGCGGCCGTCGCGGTCGACCACGAGGCGGCGCACCGCGAGGAGCGAGGCGCCGATCTCGACGCCGAGCGCCTCGGCGACCTCGGGCCCGGCGAGTGTGGCGCGGATCGACTGCGTCGCCCGCGCGACCTGGATGCCCGAGCGTTCGATCAGCGCGAGCAGCGGCTTCGACGCGAGGTCGGCCTCCGAATAGCTGATGCCGATGCGCTCCGGCACCGAGGTGGTGAGGTAGGAGAACGGCTGGCCGTCGACCAGGCGCACGCGGACCGAGCGCTGCACCCGCTCGCCCGGCCCGAGGCCGAGCGCCTCGGCCACTGCCGGGGGCGGCACCGCATAGCCGAACGACAGCAGCCTGACCCTGGTCGAGCGGCCCATCTCGACGATGTGCGACAGGAGGTCCGAGAGGTCGGCGTGCAGCACCTTCGGCACGCCGGCGTCGATGACGAAGGTGCCGGCGCCCGGCTGGCGGCGGATCAGCCCCTCGTGCTCCAGGTTGTCGAGCGCCTTGCGCACCGTGACGCGCGAGACGCCGTAGCGCTCGGCGAGCTCGGGCTCGCTGGCGAGGCGGCCGCCGGGGAGGAGCGCGCCCGAGGTGATCTGCTCCTTGAGGACGAAATAGACCCGGTGGCTCTTCAGCGGCTCGACGATCGAATCCATGCCCGCCAGTCCCCGCGCGCCGCCGCCCGGGCCTGCCTCAGGCCTTCAGGGCCTCGTCGATATATTTGTTGGTGTAGAGCGCGTCCACGTTCGGCACCGCGGCGATGCCGGCGCTTCGGATCTCCTTGTCGGCGTCGTTCCAGAGCTTCGGCACGTTGCGGAGGAAATTCTCCTTCCCTGCCGCCATCCATGGATTTGCCATCGTGAACTTGGTGAGGTCGATCAACTCGTCCAGCTTCTTGATGCCGGGGATTTCGAAGTCCTTCGACGCGCGCTGGAAGATCGCGGCGAGGTCGCCGTGCAGCATGTCGTCGGTCGAGCCTTTCAACGCCTTGAGGAAGCGCACCACCACGTCCGGCTTCTTGTCGATCAGCGCTTGCGAGGTGACGTAGATCTGGGCCGGCATCGGCGCCGCGCGATCGGTCGGCCACGCCTCCATCGCCGCGTTGGCGCGCTGCAGCGCCACCACCACCGCGAGCGAGTTGATGAAGCAGTCGACACGGCCTTGGCGGATGTACTGGAAGGCGCCCGGGCTGTTGCCGACCACCTCGATCTTCACATCCTTCTTGGTGAGGCCGGCGCTCCGGAGCGCGAGGTCGAGCAGCGCTTCGGTCGAGCCGCCGACCGACACCACGCCGATGGTCTTGCCCTTCATCTCCGCCGCCGTCTTCACCGGCTTGTCCTTGGCTGAGATGAAATAGAAGTTCGAGCCCTGGTAGAGCGTCGAGACGCTGACGAGCGGCGCCTTCTGCTTGGCGACTGCATTGAACTCGTCGATCCCGGTCATGCGCACGAAGGAGACGCTGCCGGCGACGAGCTGCTGCAGCGCCGTCGCGGTGCCGTGGCCGCCGATCAGCTTGGGCGCGAAGCCCTGCTTCGCGAGATAGCCGCCCGAGACCATGTTCATCATTTCGAGGAAGTCGGGAATGTAGCCGAACGGCGTCATGAAGCTCAGCGGCTCGTCCGCCGCCGCGGCGCGGCGCACGAGCGGCATGGCGAGCGCGGCGCCGCCGGCGAGGGCGCCAGCGGCCTTGAGAACGTCCCGACGCGTGGTCATTCGCTTCTCCTCCCCGAGGGCAGACCGGTGCGGCGCACCGCGCGATTGTCTTATTTACAATACACTTTACGTTACGGCCGATAGGACAGTTGTCAAGCGACCGGAGGCTGACGGATGGGCCGCGCAAGCGATGTCGAGGTGGCGGTCGTGGGCGGGGGCCCGGTCGGGCTGGTGACGGCGCTGCTCCTTGCCCGAGCCGGCGCCTCCGTCGTCGTGCTGGAGAAGGCCGCGGCGGTCGAGACCGATCTCCGCGCCTCCACCTTCCACCCGCCGACGCTCGACCTCCTGGACACGCTCGGCCTGGCCGAGACCATGGTGGAGCAGGGGCTGGTGTGTCCTGCGTGGCAGGTCCGACTGCACCCGGACGGCGACCGCGTGGTGTTCGACCTCGGCATTCTCGCCGACGACACCCGCCACCCCTACCGGCTGCAATGCGAGCAGTGGAAGCTGTCGCAGGCGGCGCTCGCGCTGCTCCGGCGCGAGTCCACGGCACAGGTCGTGTTCGACGCCGAAGTCACGGACCTCTCGCAGGACGAGGAGGGCGTCGAGATCGCCGTCGACGGCGCCTCGCCCCGCCGCATCCGTGCGCGCTATGCCGTCGGCGCCGACGGCGCGCGCTCGGCCGTGCGCGACAAGCTCGGCCTGCCGCTCGAAGGCGAGACCTATCCCGAGACGACGCTGCTCGCGACCACGCTCTTCCCGTTCGAGGAGCATCTGCCGGGCCTCAGCGGCGTCTCCTATTGCTGGAAGGAGGGCGGCAATTTCTCGCTGCTGCGCGTCCCCGGCCGCTGGCGCGTCTCGATCTATCCGCGCGAGGACGTGCCGATCGAGGAGCAGATGACCGAGGAGGCGATCGAGGCGAGCCTCCAGGAAATCGTGCCGCGACGCGAGCGCTACGAGGTGCTGGAGAAGCGGCCCTACCGCGTCCACAAGCGCATCGTGCCGCATTATCGCCGCGGCCGTGTGGCGCTCGCCGGGGATGCCGCCCATCTCAACTCGCCGGCCGGCGGCATGGGCCTGAACGGCGGCATCCATGACGCCTTCGAGCTGGCCGCGGCGCTGCAGGACGTCCGCGCCGGCGCGCCGCTCGAGCGCCTCGACCTCTACGAGCGCCGCCGCCGCCCGGTCGCGCTCGACCAGATCATCGCCCAGGCCGACGCCAACCGGGCCCGGATGCGCGAGAAGGACCCGGCGCGCCGCCGCGAGATCCTCGCCGGGCTCCAGGCGATCGCCGCCGACCGCGACCGCCTCCACGCCCACCTGCTCCGCACCTCGATGATCACCGGCCTCCGCCAGGCCGCAACCGTCTCGTAGGGTGGGCAAGCGAAGTTTGCCCACGTCGTGGGCGTCGGCGCTGCCGATGCCCACCTTGCAAGGTGGCCCTTACGACCGGTCGCGCTGGGCGGTCTCGTGCCAGGGGGTGAGGACGCGGCGCAGCGCCGAGATGCCGAAATAGAACAGGAAGCCGAGGATGGTCATGTGGATCATCACGGCGAACAGCCCGTCGGTCTCGAACGCGTTCATGCGCGAGACCAACAGATGGCCGAGCCCGTCATTGCCGCCGAGATATTCGCCGACGATCGCGCCGATGATGGCGAGCACGATGCCGACCTCCATCCCGGTGATGATGTAGGGCAGGGCGGAGGGCAGCTCGAGCCGGCGGAAGATCTGCCAGCGCGTAGCGTTGAGGCTGACCATGACGTCGCGATGGCCGCGGTCGATCGACTTCACCCCGAGCACCGTGTTGGTGAGGATCGGGAAGAAGGCGAGGATCGCCGCGATCAGCACCTTCGAGGTGATGCCGAAGCCGAACCAGACGATGAACAGCGGCACCAGCGCGACCTTGGGCACCACCTGGGTCGCGACCACGAATGGGTTCACCGTGCGCTCCAGCCAGGGAATGCGGGCGATCAGGACGCCGAGGCCGACGCCGACCACCATCGCCCAGAAGAAGCCCACCACCGTCTCGTAGACCGTGACCGCGGTGTTGGCCCAGGCGCGGCCCGAGAACAGCAGATCGACCCACGCGTGCCATACCGCGGCCGGCGTCGGCAGGATGAAGGCCGAGATGCCGCTCAGCGCGACATAGCCCCACCACACCAGGACGAAGAGGGCGCAGAGCACCGGCGTCGTCACCCAGGGCAGCCAGTCGCGGAAATCGCGCCGCGCGGCCGGGGCGGCAGGCTCGCGTTTGGGCAGCGTCGCGTCGGCCATGGCGGGCTCCCGGCTCACGAGATCTCGGAGAGGCGATGGCGGAGCGCGCCCGCGATCGTCTGGAATTCGGCGCTGGCCTGGACGTCGAGCCCGCGCGGCCGCGCGAACGGCACGTCGACCACGGTGTCGATCCGCCCAGGCCGGGGCGACAGCAGCACGATGCGGTCGGCCAGGAACACCGCCTCGGTGATCGAATGGGTGACGAGGACGACCGTCTTCCGCGTCGCCATCCAGATCGACTGCAATTCGAGGTTCATGGCGTCGCGGGTCAGCGCGTCGAGCGCGCCGAACGGCTCGTCCATCAGCAGGATGCCGGGGTCGTAGGAGAGCGCGCGGGCGATCGCGGCGCGCTGGCGCATGCCGCCCGACAGCTCACGCGGCCAGCGCCGCTCGAAGCCGGCGATGCCGACGAGCTTGGTCAGTTCGCGCGCCTTGGCGAGCCGCTCGGCCCGCCCTGCGCCCTTCAGCTCCAGCGGCAGGGCGACGTTCTGCTCGATCGTGAGCCAGGGGAAGAGATTGGCCTCCTGGAACACCATGCCGAGGTCGGCGACCGCGTCGGACTGGCGCTGGTCGCCCTTCCAGAGGTCGCGGTCGAGCACGCTGAGGCGCCCGCTGGTCGGCGGGATCAGGCCGCCGATCATGCGCAGAAGCGTTGTCTTGCCGCAGCCCGAAGGGCCGAGCAGCACGACGAAGCCGCCTTCGGCGACCTCGAGATCGGTCGCGGCCAGCGCATGCACCGGGCGGTCGCGCGTGCCGTACCATTTCTCGACCTGCTCGAGCCGGATGGCGGGGGCCGCCGGGGAGCCCGTCGCGGCGGGACGCCTGTCGGCCTGCACGGAGGGCAGAGCGGTCATCGCGATCCTCACCGTCGGCGTGCCACGCGCCGGTCCAGGCGTCCGCTTTCCGCGGCTTGACGGCCTCACCGAATGGCGAGTTGTATCTCATACAGGACAAAGTCACCCGTCAAGCCACGGCCCGGCCGCGGCGCCCAGGTCGCGCGAGGAGGCGGGCCGTCATGGTGGAATATGCCAGGAAGGGCCTCGTCGGCCTGCTGACGCCGCAGGCCAACACCACGGTCGAGCCGGAATTCGCGATCCTGATGCCGCCGGGCTATGCCTTCCTCAACGCCCGCCTGACCAGCGACAAGCCCACCATCGAGACCCGGCTCGGCGACTATTTCGAGCGGATGGGCGCAACCGTCGCCGAGTTCGCCAACGCCCCCGTCGGTGCCTATGCCTTCGCCTGCACCGGCGCCTCCTATCTCGCCGGCCTCGCCGGCGAACGCGCCGCGGTCGCGGCCATCGAGGCCGAGCGCGGCCACCCGTACATCACCGCAGGGCGCGCCGTCGCGGATGCGCTCCGGCGCCTCGGCGCCCGGCGGATCGGCCTGGTCTCGCCCTATCCGCCCGGCCTGACCGAGGCGAGCGTCGCCTATTGGAAAAGCCATGGCCACGAGGTCGCCGCGGTGACCGGGGCGTTCAACGAGGCGAGCAGCTTCCACCCGATCTACAGCCTTGCCGCCGCGACGGCCGAGGCTGCGCTGGAGGGCATCGACCCGAAGGCCGTCGACGCCGTGGTGATGCTCGGCACCGGGATGCCGACACTCGGGCCGATCCTGTCGCGCGGGGCGGATTTCGGCGTGCCGGTCCTGTCGTGCATGTCCGCGCTGGCCTGGCGCTCGCTCCTGGCGTTCGAGCCGAGCTATGGCGAGCCGGCGCGGGTGCACGCTTATTTCGCCGGCGAAGGCTGGCGCGAGCGCTACGCCCGCGCCATGGCTTAGGGGCAAGGATAGGCGAGGGCATCCGCATGAGCGACCTGCCGAAGCGAGTCTCGATCCACGAGGAGGGGCCGCGCGAGGGCTTCCAGATCGAGAAGGGACCGATCGCGACCGAGCGAAAGGTCGAGCTGATCGATGCCCTGTCGGAAACGGGAGTCGAGCAGATCCAGGTCGTCTCGTTCGTCAGCCCCCAGGCGGTGCCGGGCATGGCCGACGCCGAGGCGGTGGTGCGGGGCTTCACCCCGAAGGACGGCGTCCGCTACACCGGGATGTGGCTGAACGACCGCGGCCTCGAGCGGGCGCTGGCGGTGCGGCAGAAGCTCGCCCTCAGCGGCGACATCGTGCTCACCGCGTCCGAGACCTTCCTCAAGCGCAATCAGCGCCGCACGCTGGCGGAGAACCTCGCGGCCCAGCACGCGACGATCGAGGCCTACAAGGCCAACGGCATTCCCGTGGAGCGGGGCGGCGTGATGGCGGCGTTCGGCTGCAATTTCGAAGGCGAGATCCCGCCCGCGACCGTCCTCACCCGGATCCGGCAGATCCTCGATCTCGCTGCCCAGCACGACGTCGCGATCGGCCAGCTCACCCTGGCCGATACCATGGCGTGGGCGACGCCGCTCGCGGTCAAGCGGCTGGTCGGCCTGGTGCGCGAGCGCTTCCCGGAGCTGGAGATCACGCTGCATCTCCACGACACCCGTGGCATGGGCATCGCCAACGCCTGTGCCGGGCTGGAGATGGGCGTCGCGAGCTTCGACGCGGCTGTCGCCGGCCTCGGCGGCTGCCCCTTCGCCGCTCATGCCGGGGCGGCGGGCAACGTGTGCACCGAGGACCTCGTCTTCATGTGCGAGGAGATGGGCATCGAGACCGGCATCGACCTCGACAGGCTGACGGAGGTCGCCCGCCTGGCGGAAGACATTGTCGGCCACCCGCTGCCGGGCTCGGTCATGCGCGGCGGCAGCCTTGCCGCGCTCCGCTCCCGTCAGCACTGAGGGGAGCCGGCGCGGGCTTGGCAATCCTTAGATGATTTCGGTCGCGGCCTGGTTCAGAACAAGCCGGGCGAGGCCGTAGCCCGTCGTCAGCGACGTCTTCGGATTGTCGGGCGAGGCGCGGCTGTCGATCCGAAGATGCAGGTCGGCGCAGGCGGAGCGGAGCGTGATCTCGTGGGAGTTGCCACGCGCCGCAGGGTCGGCCACCAGCTCGACCGCGGTGGCCTCGAAGCCGGCACCGGCGAGCGCGACCGCCGCGGCCACGTT
>DASZVN010000087.1:0-9727 GCA_035547055.1 Hyphomicrobiales bacterium | reverse complement strand
GCCGACGCCGATGCCCACCCTACGAGGCCTCGCCGTCGTGGCCGGGCTTGTCCCGGCCATCCACGATTTCCTTCCGCAGTAGTGCCGTAGACTCGTGGGTGCCGGGCCAAGCCCGGGCACGACGGGGAGCGGCCCTACTCCGCGTCCGCCTCGATCGCCAGCGCATGGACGCGGCCGGCAAGCTCCTCCGCCAACGTTGCGTTCACCATGCGGTGGCGCTCCAGGCGGCTCTTCCCGGCGAAGGCCGCCGCGCCGATGCGGATGCGGAAATGGGTCTCGCCGCCCTCGCGCCAGCCGGCATGGCCGCGGTGGCGCTCGCTCTCGTCGATCACCTCGAGCCGCGCCGGGGCATAGGCCGCTGCGAGCTTTTCCGCGATGCGGTTGCGGATCGCGCCGTCCATCCTCATATCCCGCCTGTTCCCGATCCCATGCGCCGCCATCGGCCGCCGCCACCGCCCCGTCAAGAGGCTGCGGGCCGCCGGGGCGGGATGCCGCGGCGGCTTGTCGGGATCCGGGGCGGGGACCATAATCGCGGGCGATGAAGCTGGATTCTCCCTGGTTCGACAGAGTGCGCGCCGCTCCGAAGGAGCCGCGGCCGGAGACGCGCGTCCAGCTCTGCCAGCATGCCGGCTGCGGCCAGCCGGGCGGCTTTCGCGCGCCCAAGGGGCGGGGCCGCGAGGGCCAGTACTGGAACTTCTGCTTCGAGCATGCCCGCGCCTACAACCAGTCTTACAATTATTTCGCCGACATGCCGGACGACGCCGTCGCGGCCTACCAGCGCGACGCCGCGACGGGCCACCGCCCGACCTGGCAGATGGGCGTCAACCCGGCCGGGCGCTGGGGCGGCCGCCGCCCGAAGAAGGGCGGCTGGCATGCCTGGGACTTCTTCGACCCGTTCGAATTCTTCGATCTCGGCGGCGCGGCGCGGCCGGAAGAGCCCCGGCCGGAGCGCCGCACCCTCCACAAGGTCGAGCGCGGGGCGCTCGACGAGCTTGGCCTCGACGAGCACGCCACCGCTGCCGAGATCAAGGCCCGCTTCAAGATCCTGGTGAAACGCCTGCATCCCGATGCCAATGGCGGCGACCGCACCACCGAGGATAGACTGCGCGCCGTCATCCAGGCCTACGGGTACCTGCGGCAGGCGGGTCTCTGCTGAGTCCGGCGCGGGCGCCGCGAAGAGTTCGCCGCCGTCTCGGCGGCCGAGGAGGTTTGATGTCCATGACCGATGTTGTGCCCGGCGTGCCGGACATGAAGGTCTCGGTGCGCCAGGTCTTCGGGATCGACAGCGACCTCGAGGTGCCGGCCTATTCCGAGGCGGGCGACCAGGTGCCCGATCTCGACGCCGACTATCTGTTCGACCGCGACACCACGCTCGCGATCCTCGCCGGCTTCGCCCACAACCGCCGCGTCATGATCACCGGCTACCACGGCACCGGCAAGTCGACCCATATCGAGCAGGTCGCGGCCCGGCTGAACTGGCCGTGCGTCCGCGTCAACCTCGACAGCCACATCAGCCGCATCGACCTCGTCGGCAAGGACGCGATCGTGGTGCGCGACGGCCTCCAGGTCACCGAGTTCCGTGACGGCATCCTGCCCTGGGCGCTGCAGAACAACATCGCGCTGGTGTTCGACGAGTACGACGCCGGCCGGCCCGACGTGATGTTCGTGATCCAGCGCGTGCTCGAGGTCTCGGGCAAGCTGACCCTGCTCGACCAGCGCAAGGTCATCCGCCCGCACCCGGCGTTCCGCCTGTTCGCGACGGCGAACACGGTCGGCCTCGGCGACACCTCGGGCCTCTATCACGGCACCCAGCAGATCAACCAGGGCCAGATGGACCGCTGGTCGATCGTCTCGACGCTGAACTATTTGCCGCACGACAACGAGGTCGACATCGTCCTCGCCAAGGCGCCGCACTACCGCGCCGGCAAGGGCCGCGACACCGTCTCGCGCATGGTCCGCCTCGCCGACCTCACCCGCAACGCCTTCATGAACGGCGACCTCTCCACCGTCATGAGCCCGCGCACGGTCATCACCTGGGCCGAGAACGCCGAGATCTTCGGCAATCTCGGCATGGCGTTCCGCGTGACGTTCCTCAACAAATGCGACGAGCTGGAGCGGCCGCTGGTCGCCGAGTTCTACCAGCGCTGCTTCGGCCAGGAGCTGGCCGAGAGCTCGGTCAACGTCGCGCTGAGCTGATTGAGCCGAGAGTGAGCCCTGCCCGTCATCGCGAGCGAAGCGAAGCAATCCGGGGGGCGAGCCCGCGAGCCCCTGGATTGCTTCGTCGCTTTCGCTCCTCGCAATGACGGCGAGGCCGGCTTCTAGTGTGAGAGACGCGTAGACATGGCCTCCAATACCGGAGCCAAGACGCCGCCCAAGGATGCGCCGAACGAGCCGTTCAAGCGCTCGGTCGCGGGCACCCTGCGGGCGCTCGCCGGGGTGCCGGAGCTGGAGGTCACCTTCGCCGCCGACAAGCCCGCGGCGGGCCAGGAGCGCGTCCGCCTGCCCGAGCCGCCGCGGCGGCTGACGGCGCGCGACGCCGCAATCGTCCGCGGCCACGCCGACTCGATCGCGCTGAAGCTCGCCTGCCACAGCCCGCAGGTCCACCGCCGCCTGTCGCCCGAGGGGCCGAACGCCAAGGCGGTGTTCGACGCGGTCGAGCAGGCGCGGGTCGAGGCGATCGGGAGCCGCCGCATGTCGGGCGTCGCGACCAACCTCGCGGCGATGCTCGACGACCGCTTCCACCGCGGCAACTATGCCGAGATCACCGATCGCGCCGACGCGCCGCTCGCCGACGCCGTCGCGATGATGGTGCGCGAGCGCCTGACCGGGGCCGAGCCGCCGCCCGCCGCGGCCAAGATCGTCGACCTCTGGCGCGACTGGATCGAGGAGCGCGCCGGCGGCGAGATCGAGCGGCTCGACACCGTGCTCGACGACCAGAACGCCTATGCCCATGCCATCCGCGAGCTCTTGACCTCGCTGGAGATGGGCGACGAGCTCGGCGGCTCGCCCGACGAGGAGGACGACGGCAAGGACGGCGAGGAGGCCCAGGCCGAGAAGAGCCAGGAGGCGGGCGACGCCGAGCAGGACGGCCGCCCCGGCGAGGAATCCGACGACGCGGAGAACGGCGAGGAAGACCCCGACGCCGCCGAGATGGACGCCGCCGAGGCGCCGACCAGCGAGAGCGTCGCCGACGCCGACATGACGGCCGAGGCCGAGGACACCGACCCCAACCCGCCGCCGCAGCCCCATCCGAAGGATCAGAGCGCGACCGACTATCATGTCTTCACCACCCGCTTCGACGAGGCGGTGAAGGCCGAGGACCTGTGCGACCCGGAGGAGCTGGCGCGGCTGCGCTCCTATCTCGACAAGCAGCTCAGCCACCTCCAGGGCGTAGTCGGCCGCCTCGCCAACCGGCTCCAGCGCCGCCTCCTGGCGCAGCAGAACCGGGCCTGGGAGTTCGACCTGGAAGAGGGCGTGCTCGACCCGGCCCGGCTGTCGCGGGTGATCGTCGACCCGATGAGCGCGCTCACGTTCATGCGCGAGCGCGACACCGAGTTCCGCGACACCGTGGTGACGCTCCTCCTCGACAATTCGGGCTCGATGCGGGGGCGGCCGATCACCGTGGCGGCGACCTGCGCCGACATCCTCGCCCGCACGCTGGAGCGCTGCGGCGTCAAGGTCGAGATCCTCGGCTTCACCACCCGGGCGTGGAAGGGCGGCCAGTCGCGCGACGCCTGGCTCCAGGCCGGCAAGCCGGCCAATCCCGGCCGTCTCAACGACCTCCGCCACGTCATCTACAAGGCCGCCGACGCACCGTGGCGGCGGGCGCGGAAGAATCTCGGCCTGATGATGCGCGAGGGCCTGCTCAAGGAGAACATCGACGGCGAGGCGCTGGCCTGGGCGCACGCGCGCCTCCTCGGCCGCACCGAGCAGCGGCGCATCCTGATGATGATTTCCGACGGCGCGCCGGTGGACGACTCGACGCTCTCGGTCAATCCCGGCAACTATCTCGAGCGCCATCTCCGCCAGGTGATCTACGAGATCGAGACCCGCTCGCCGGTCGAGCTGATCGCGATCGGCATCGGCCACGACGTGACGCGCTACTACCGCCGCGCCGTCACCATCGTCGACGCCGAGGAGCTCGGCGGCGCGATGACCGAGAAGCTCGCCGAGCTGTTCGAGGAGAACGCCGCCCCCGCGCCGCCGCGCCGCCGCGAGGCCGCGCGGGGATGATCGGCCGCCGTCGTCGCGAGGCGCAGCAGCACGTTGGGTGGGCATCGGCAACGCCGATGCCCACGTCGAGCGCTGCCCGCGAGCATCCCGCGCATGCCCACCCTGCCAGGGACGTCGTGGATGGCCGGGACAAGCCCGGCCCTGACGGATTCCGGCGCCGCCGCCTCTTTCTGGGGCTGACCGCAGCTTTCCTCTGTCTCTTCGGTGCCGGCCTCGCGATCGCGCTGAACCCCAACTCCAAGTCGGGGCCGCCGGTCGCGACCGGGCCGATCGCGGTGCATGCGCGGCCGATCGCGGCGTTCGACCCCGCCGCGCCGAGCCGCACCCGGTTCGGCGCCCTCGTCTATCGCGGGGGCCTCGTGCTGTCGTCGCCGGCCTACGGCTTCGGCGGCTGGTCCGGGCTTCGCCTCTCCGCCGACGGGCGCCACCTCCTCTCGGTCTCCGATCACGGCCATTGGCTCGCGGCCGACGTGACCTATGACGGCACCCGGCCGTCCGGCCTCGCCAATGCCGCGATGGCGCCGCTCCGCGAGGCGAACGGCGAGCCGTTCCCGCCGCGCGAGCGCGACACCGAATCGCTCGAGGTCGAGGGCACCAGCGCCTGGATCGGCGCCGAGGGCACCAACCGGATCTGGCGCTTCGACCTCGCCCGCGGCATCGCCGGCGCGACCGGCCATCCCATCGCGGTTCCGCCCGAGATGCGGCGCGGGGTGCCGTTCAACGGCGGCTACGAGGCGCTGGCCCGGGTTCCGGCGGGGCAGCCCCATGCCGGCGCGCTCGTGGTCGTCACCGAGGAGCAGCTCGACGAGGCCGGCAACCATGTCGCCTGGCTGCTCGACGACGCCGGCGCCCACCGCTTCGCGGTCAAGATGCGCGACGGCTATGCCGTCAGCGACATGAGCTTCCTGCCCGGCGGCGACCTCGTGATCCTGGAGCGGCGCTACCGCCCGCCGCTGTCGCTTCGGATGCGGGTGCGCCTGATCGCCTGGCGCGACGTCCAGCCCGGCAGGACCGTCGACGGCGAGGTCCTGATCGAGGCGTCGCTGGCCCAGGAGATCGACAACATGGAGGGCATCTCGGCCTTCCGCGCCCAGGACGGCACCACCGTCCTGACCTTGATCTCCGACGACAATTTCAACCCGCTGGAGCGCACGCTCCTGCTGCAGTTCGCGCTGGCCGAATAAGGCCGCAACCTAGCGGATCGGCGGCAGGGCGGGCCCGCTCGGCGGCGCGGCGACCGGCATCGGCACCCGGGCGGGCAACCGGCTCGCGGTCTGGATCGGCTTGGCCCTGGCGCCGGCATTCCCCGGCGCGGCGGCATGCGCGGGCGTCGCGGCGGGGGGCGCCACTGCCGCAGGCTTGGCCGCCGCGGTCTGCGGATGCGACTCCGACGACCATGACGGAAGCTGGTTCACCATCGCGGTGCCGGTGGCGGGCGCGTGCGATGCGGGCGCTGGAGCGGGGCTTTCCTCGGCAACCGCGACGGGCACGGCGCCCGGCCCCGTCGCGGGCCCGACCGGCGTGATCGCACTCATCGCCTGGATCGCCTGCAGCGTCTTGGCCTGGTAGTCGTGCACCACCGCCGCCTCGAAGGCGTGGTCGCGGAAGTGCCAGAGGCCGTCGGAAGCGCCCTGGACGATCAGCGAATAGACCGCGAGGTCGATCGCCTCGCGCACGGCGAGCTGCGTCGGCTCGTTCTGGGTGACGCCGGCCTCGGCCTGGAGCAGCTTGTCGAGCGCGACGAACTTGTAGACGTTGGCCGAGAGCTGGACCGAGAACACCGTCTTGGTGGTGGTGACGCTCTCGAGGATCTTGCCGCTCTGCACCGAGACCGCGCGCATCGCCACGGTGACGATGTCGCGGCGATAGTTGGTGTCGGCGCCGATGCCGAGATAGTTGGCGCCGAGGCCGCCGGTGGTGATGTTGGCGTCGAACCCGACGATGCCGCCCTCGATCAGGATGCCGGCGAAGCGCAGGCCCGGCAGCTCCTTGGCGTTCTTGCCCTGGAACTGCTGGCGGGTGGCGCGGATGAGCTGGCGCTCCTGGAGCAGGTGGGCGAGGTCGGTCCGCTCGACCACGTTGAACCAGTGGCCGTGGCCGGCATGGTTGAGCGCGTCGATGACGAAGGCGTAGGCACCCTGCGTCACGGCGCGGGAATATTCGGCGATGTTGTCGTTGGGCTCGTTCTTGCCGGTCATGTCGGGGAACGAGTAGACCGCGACATCGACGGCCCGGTCGGGCGGCGGCAGGGTATCGAGCCGGATGCCGACCGGCGACTGCGGCGCCAGCTTCGGGTTCTCGGCGAAGGGCACGCGATCGGGAGTCGCGCAGCCCGCCAAGGTCAGACCGGCCGCGGCCAGGAACAATGGCAGGCGCAGCCGCGCAGAAAGCCCCCTCACCCGCATTCCCCCCAAGCACGTCAAGACGGACCGTGCCGCCCCTCGAATCGCGCCGGCACCACCCCCACGCGATTAAACGCGAAGTTGCGGCCTCGGAAACCGCCGCATGCCGGCGCCGCCGCGGTTTTGCAGCCCGATGTTGCAGGTCTGCATCACACGCGCTGCGTTTGTCGCTCTCAGAAGCTTCCCGGCAGCGTGATGGTGGTCGTGGTGCTGCCGTCGTTGACGTGAAGCACGACGTTGCTGCCGACGTGGTCGAACGAGATGGTGGTGCCGCCGACGGTGAAGGTGCCCTGCTGCTGCGGGTTCTCGCCGAACACGGCGTTGGTGATCTTGTCGGCCAGCGCCGAGAGCAGGCGGCTCTGGATGGTGGCGGCGAATTGCTGTGCCGGCGACTGGTTGGTGGTGACGCCCGGGATGGTCGGCGTCTTGGCGGTGAAGCCGTTCTGGGCCTGGGCCTCCGACAGCAGGAGGGCACCATTGGCCGCGTACCCGCCGAAGGTCGGGTTGGCCGGCTGGTAGACGATCGAGCTGGCATTGGCGGCGCCGGCCCCGGCAAGGAGGGCGGCAGCGGCGACGGCGAGAGCGAAGGTGCGCATGGGGATGGGCCTCTAGCGATGATGCGAGGGAATGCTGAACTGGCTGATGACGATGGTCTTGGGCACGCCGGTCTGGCTGATGCCGTAGTTGAGGCTGAGCCCGTTGCCGATCTGGGCGCTGACCAGGGTGGTGTCGGTGCCGGTCATCGTGAGCGCGGTGTTGTTGTTGTCGCCCAACTGCACCGTCCCGGCGACATTGCCGTAGCCGCCGACCGACACCGTCGAGGTGTTGCCGTCGCCTTTCTGATATTGGGCGCTGGCATTGCCGGTCGTGAGGTCGGCGCTCGCGTTGTTGTTGTTGCCGTTCTGCACCACGTACGACACGGTGCCGGAAGCGGGCGCGCGCGGGAACTGGACGCCGTCCGCGGTGAAGGTGAAGCCGAGGCCGTTCGCGCCGGAGGGCAGCCCGCCGAAGCCGAAATCGACGCCGCTGCCGCCCGGGTTCTGCCCGAGCGAAAGGATCTGGTTGAGCAGGCTCGGCGTGTTCGGCGAAACGTTGTTGTTACCGCGCTGCGGCACGCCGGTGAGCTGGTCGACATAGACGTCGCCGGCACGGGCGGGCAGCACGGCGGCGCCGGCGAGGAGGCCGGCCGCGGCGGCGATGGCAAGGACCGAGGCTTTCATCTCAACTCTCCATTCCGCACCGCCGCTACAACCGCTCCGGCGGGCCGGCGGGCCCGCGATAGGACGTCGTGCAGGCTGCGCCGCCGGCGAGCCTGACGCTCAGCGTGAGATCGAGCATGGTCCCGGCCGCGTGGCCGAGCCCGACCTGCCCTACCTGGGTTTCCGCCCCCGGCGGAGCCTTGAAGGCTCCGCTTTGGCCGACCGTGGCGTTGCCGGCGGTCCCGTGCTTCCTCGCGCTAAACTGATATTTACCTTGCGCTGTTTCGGCGCTTTCTACAAGGGCGCGCACAACCAGACCGCCACTCTCCCGCGTTGCAGCAATGACGCAGCGGAGGCCGCCCTCCTGCCTTTCGGCCAGCACCTGGCGCGCCGGCGCCGCGGCTGCCGCGGCGCCCGCGAGCCCGGCCAGCATGGCGGCGAGGCCGATCACGGCGCCGCGCACCTGCCGCGCGGCCGCGTCTGGGCGATGAAACACGGGTCGGCAGGGCCGGGACGGCGCCATCGGCTCACCGCTGCACGACGCTGATCCGGTTGCCGCTGCCGGACTGGGTGGCGGCGGCGATGTTGCCGGTGCCGGATTGCTGGAAGGCCGCGACATTGCGGCCGCCGCTGGCGCTCGCCCCGCAGGGCACGCCCGTGCCAGCGCCGCCGCCGTCCTGGTCGATCGTGACGCGGTTGCCGCTCCCGGTCTGGCTGACCAGGATGAGGTTGGCCTCGCCCGTCTGCGACGCCTCGACCGAATTGCCGCTGCTGCCGCTTCCCGTCCCGCGCGACGAGCTGCCGACGCCGGGCCAGGCACCGAGGTCCACCCAGGACGGCGTACCGCCATCGCCGAGGCCGGCCGGCAGCGGGACGCCCTGCCCGACCAGGAGCACGTTCTTGTCACCGCCGACCGCGTCGCGGACGGTTTCGCCGCTGCCGAGCTGCGCCGCGCCGACCAGGTTGAAGCTGCCGCCGTGGGCGACCGTCATGGTCGCGACATTGCCGTTGCCGTGCTGCTGCAGTACGCGCGTGCCGTCATCGAAGCGGACGGCCTGGATGCCGTCGTCGCCGGCCTGGATCAGCACATTGGTGCCCGGTCCGCCGTCGTGGCCGTGGTCATGATCGCCGCCGGCCGAGCCCGGATTGCCGGCGTGGTGGTCGTCGCCGTCGTGGCCGGGAAAGAACGGAAAGCCGCCGTGGCCGCCCGAGGCCCAGTCGCCATGGCCGTCGTAGCTGCTGCCATGGCTGCTCGCGTGGCGGTCGTCGCCGAAGATGCCGTGGTGGTCGTCGCCGCCAAGGCTTGGCCCATGGCCGTCGTCGGCTCCGCCGTGATGGTTGTCGCCGCCGGGCGGCCACCTGCCGTCATGGCCGTCGTTCAGGCTCCCGAAATGGCCCGGTCCGCGATCGACCTGCTGCACATAGTGGCCGCCGGCGCCGCCGCCGATCTGGTCGACGTATGGGCCCGGCCCGGAATGCCCGGCCCGGGCGGCCGGCGCCGCAACCAGCAGCGCGGCGGCTCCTACGGACGCGGCAAGAACAAGTTTCGTCACAGCAATCCCGCCCCGACTCTGCTTGGTACAAATTTATCAGACGATCGGCCGATGGACGAAGCCGATCGCCGTTGCTGCGCGCGAGGCGTCGCATGGCAACGAAACGCTTCACGCTCGAAACGCGGACGCGTGGCCGGAAGCCGGCCGGGCGCAGTGTTTGAGCGGCCGCCGCGGGGGCGGCGGCCGCAGCCACGATCAATGCTGGTTGATCGTGCCGGTGTTGTTGCTGCCGTTCTGCGAGTTGAACGCCACGTTGCCGTTGCCGGTCTGGACCACGGTCGCGACGTTGTTGCTGCCGCCGCCCTGCATCGAGACGACGGAATTGTAGTTGGCGCTCGTC
>DASZVN010000086.1:0-4453 GCA_035547055.1 Hyphomicrobiales bacterium | reverse complement strand
GCGGGATCAGGCCCCGGCGGCGCCCGCACACCGCCCTGGAACGACCATGGGGATCCGTATAACGTCACCTGACTTTCACGCAAGGGGTTCGAAGTTGAGCCGTTTCGTTATCCTGTCCACCGGCCGCAGCGGCAGCAATCTCCTGTGCTGGGCCCTCTCCGAACACCCCAACGTCCACTCGTTTCTCGAGCCTCTCAAGACCGTCAAGGGCGACGTTATCGGCGGCCAGAGCTTTGCCGACTGGGATGACCCAATCGAGTTCTGCGAGCGCGTGATCTGGAACCCCGCGAACGCCGGCGGCAAGACCACGATCGGGTTCAAGCTGTTCTTCGCGCACGCGCGACAAAAGCTATCTCATATGGTGATTTGGGACTATTTGCGCGAGCGGGACGATGTCAAAAAGGTCATTCTCATCCGCGAGAATGTCATCGACCAATATCTCAGCTTTCTTCGCGCCAAGAACAGCGGCTATTGGCACGCCGAATCGCTGAAGCAGCGCAACGTCGACCTCGACGTCGCGCGGCGGCGCTACAATCGGAAAATCTGGGTCAACCCGCGGGCGGTGCGGCACCAGCTCGACTCGCTGTACGCCGGGCAGTCGTGGCTCATCAACAATTTCAGCGACAAGAACAGCATCCGGATCGACTACACCGCGATGTCGCAGGATCTTCAGGGCGTCATGAACCGGGTGTTCGACTTCCTCGGCGAGGAGCCGGTCACGATCGCCACCAAGTTCGACCCCCTGGGCAAGACCAACCATTCGGCGTTCGTGCAAAATTTCGAGCAGATCCAGGCCAGGCTCATGCCGACGATCTATTTCGAGATGCTGCGCCCTTGAGATCGGGCGCGTTCAGCCGCCGGACGGCAGCGGCGCCGCAGCGAGCTTCAGCGTGATGCGCTGGGGCGCGACCTTGTCGCCGGAGATGGCGCGGTCGAGGCCACCGACCACCACCCAATCGCCCGCCTCCAGGCCGCCGACCACGCGCTCGTAGCCGGAAACGCCGGAGGCCAGCGTCACCGGCTGCTGGTGCGCCGTGCCGTCGGCGCCGACGGTCATGACGTAGCTGCCCTGCTGGTCGGTGCCGACCGCCCGCGCCGGCACCAGAAGCGCGTCCTTGGCGACGTCGAGCGGAATGCGCACGCGCATGAAATAGCCCGGCAGGAGCGCGGCGCCGTCGTTCCCGAACACTGCGCGGAGCGCGAGCGTGCCGCTCGCGGTGTCGACTTGCGGGGCGACATAGTCGAGCGTGCCGCGATGGGGATAGCCCTTCTCGATCTCGGTGCCGGCCTCGACCGGGATCGGCCCGAGGCCGGAGAGCGTCTTGCCCTGCTCCTGAAGGTCGCGGCGGATCTCCAGGAGCTGAGTCTCGCTGAGGTTGAAGGAGACGTCGATCGGGTCGAGCTTCACGACGGTCGCGAGCGGCGTCGGGCTGCCGTGGCCGACCAGGGCGCCGACGTCGGCCTGGTGGGCCATGGCGACGCCGTCGAAGGGCGCCGCGACGGTGGTATAGCCGAGATTGAGCTGGGCGAGCTTCAGCGCGGCATTGGCGGAATCGACCTGCGCCTTGGCCTGGTCGCGGGCGGCGCGGGCCTGGTCGACGGCTGATTTCGACGACACGTTGTTGGTGCCGAGCTGGGACTGGCGGTCGTACTGGCTCTGGGCGTTGGCGAGCGTCGCCTTGGCCTGGTCGACCGCCGCCTCGGCCTGCGCCACCTGGGCCTGGTAGGGCGCCGGGTCGATCAGGAACAGGCGCTGGCCCTTCTTCACGCTGTGGCCATCCTGGTAGTCGATCGACTGCAGCGTGCCTTCGACCCGGGCTTCCAGGGTGACGCTGGCCACCGCGGTCGCCGTGCCGGTGAGGTTGAGATAGCGCGTCACGTCCTGGCGGAGCGGCTGGGCGATCTCGACCGATGGCGGCGGCGGCGGCGCATAGGCGTTGTCGTCCTTGCACGCTGCGACGAGCGGCAGCACGCCCAGCACGGCCACCGGCGCGACCTTCCGTAACCACCGCCCCATGGCCCACCCCTCGGACGACGCCCGCGCGAGTGATAGCGCCGCCGCCGCGTCGCCGCCAGGGGACGCCGATCGACCCGCGCCCGCAATCGTCGGTCCGGAGGGTTCCCCGACCGGCGCCGGCCGTGGCATGGTCGCTCCCGCCCGCGCCGCGCGATCCCATATGTGAAGCGATGCCCAGCCCGTCCCTGAAAGCCGGCGACCACCTCGTCCTCGTCGACGGCTCGTCCTACATCTTCCGCGCCTATCACGCCCTGCCGCCGCTGACGCGGACCTCCGACGGCCTGCCGGTCGGCGCCATCGCCGGCTTCTGCAACATGCTGTGGAAGTTCCTCCGCGACGGCATGACCCCGGCGCCGACCCATCTCGCCGTCATCTTCGACAAGAGCGAGCACACCTTCCGCAACGAGATCTATCCGCAATACAAGGCCCAGCGGCCCGACGCGCCGGACGACCTGCGCCCCCAGTTCCGCCTGATCCGCGACGCCGTGCGCGCGTTCCAGGTCGCCTGCGTCGAGCAGGACGGCTACGAGGCCGACGACCTCATCGCGACCTATGCCGAGCTCGCCGCCGCGGCCGGCGCCGAGACGACGATCGTCGGCTCCGACAAGGATTTGATGCAGCTCGTCCGCGACGGCGTCGCCATGCTCGACCCGGTCAAGCAGAGCCGGATCGGCCGGGCCGAGGTGATCGAGAAGTTCGGCGTGCCGCCGGAGCGCGTGATCGACGCCCAGTCGCTCGCGGGCGATTCGGTCGACAACGTGCCGGGCGTCCCCGGCATCGGCCTCAAGACCGCCGCCCAGCTCCTGATCGAATATGGCGATCTCGAAACGCTGCTGTTCCGCGCCGGCGAGATCAAGCAGCCGAAGCGGCGCGAGAACCTGATCCAGTTCGCCGACCAGGCCCGCATCTCGAAGCGGCTCGTCACGCTCGACCGCACCGTGCCACTCCTGACCGAGCCCGGCGACCTCGTCGTGCAGACGCCCGAGCCGCATCGCCTCGTTTCCTTCCTCAAGGCGATGGAGTTCACCACGCTGGTGCGCCGCGTCTGCGAGGCGACCGGGATCGACCCCGCCGAGGTCGAGGCCGACCCCGCGCTCCGCGCCGGCAGTGTGTTCGCGAGGAAGGAGATGCCGGGCGACGGCGCCGAGCCGGCCCCGCCCGCCGCGGCCGATGGCCAGGCGCCGCACCCGCCCGCTCCGGCCATGCCGCGCCGTCCGGAAGGTGGCGCCAACGGTGCGCTGACCCCGGCTGGCCTCGCTGCCGCGCGCGCAGCCGAGGCGCTGGCGAGCCCGTGCGAGCGCTCGAACGACGAGATCATCCGGACGCTCGACCGGCTCGACGCCTGGATCGCCGCCGCATACGACGTCGGCGTGCTTGCGATCGATCTTCATGCCTCGGGCGCCGATCCGATGCAGGCCGAGATCGTCGGCCTGTCGCTAGCGCTCGCGCCGGGCCGGGCCGCCTACGTGCCGCTCGCCCACACCACCGGCGGCGATCTCCTCGGCGGCGGGCGCGCCCCCGACCAGATCGAGGTCGCGGCCGCGCTCGCGGCGCTGAAGCCCGCGCTGGAAACCGTGTCGGTCCTGAAGATCGGCCACGACCTCAAGTTCGAGGCGCAGCTCCTGCTCGGGCACGACATCCGGCTCCGCGGCTTCGACGACATCATGCTGATCTCCTATGCGCTCGATTCCGGGCGCGGCAGCCACGGCTTGACGGAGCTCGCGAGCCGCCATCTCGGCCATGCCTGCATCGGCTTCGACAGCCTCACCGGCACCGGGCGCCAGCGCGTGCCCTTCGCCGAGGTCGCGATCGACCGCGCCGCGCCCTACGGCGCGGAGAGCGCCGACATCGCGCTCAGGCTGTGGCGGGCACTGAAGCCGCGCCTGACCGCGGAAGGCATGACCCGCGTCTATGAAAGACTGGAGCGGCCGCTGGTGCCGGTGCTCGCCCACATGGAGCGGCGCGGCATCGCGATCGACCGCCAGATGCTGTCGCGCCTCTCGGGCGACTTCGCCCAGAGCATGGGGCGGCTGGAGGACGAGATCTTCACGCTGGCCGGCGAGGAGTTCAACCTCGGCTCGCCCAAGCAGCTCGGCGACATCCTGTTCGGCAAGATGGGGCTGCCGGGCGGCTCGAAGACCAAGACCGGCGCCTGGTCGACCGGCGCCCAGGTGCTCGACGAGCTGGCCGAGGCCGGCCACGCGCTGCCGCGGAAGATCCTCGACTGGCGCCAGGTCTCCAAGCTCAAGTCGACCTATACCGACGCCCTGCCCGGCTACATCCATCCCGAGACGCGGCGGGTGCACACCTCCTTCGCGCTGGCCTCGACCTCGACCGGGCGGCTGTCGTCGCAGGAGCCCAACATCCAGAACATCCCGGTCCGCACCGAGGAGGGCCGCAAGATCCGCAAGGCCTTCGTCGCGACCGAGGGCCACA
>DASZVN010000085.1:0-9022 GCA_035547055.1 Hyphomicrobiales bacterium | reverse complement strand
TCGTCGAGCCGCCCGCGCGCGATGACGAAGCCGCCGGGATGCTGCGACAGATGGCGGGGAAAGCCGATCAGCGTGCCGGCGAGCTCGAGCGTCAGCGCGAGGCGGCCGTCCTCGGGATCGAAGCCGGCCTCGCGGACGCGGTCGGCCGTCGGCTTCTCCTGGCTCCAGCCCCAGATGAGGCCGGAAAGGCCGCCGATCACGTCGTGGGAGAGACCCATCGCCTTGCCGACCTCGCGCAGCGCGCCGCGGGCACGGTACGAGATCACGGTCGAGACGAGGCCGGCGCGGTGCCGCCCGAAGCGCTCGTAGATGTATTGGATGATCTTTTCGCGCTCCTCGTGCTCGAAATCGACGTCGATGTCGGGCGGTTCGTCGCGGGCGGTCGAGATGAAGCGGGCGAACAGGAGGTCGGCCGTCGCCGGGTTCACATTGGTGATGCCGAGCACGTAGCAGACGGCGGAATTCGCCGCCGAGCCGCGGCCCTGGTGGAGAATCTTCAGTTCCCGCGCCTTGCGGACAATGTCCTCGACGGTGAGGAAGAAAGGGGCGTAGCCGCGCTGCTCGATCAGGGCGAGCTCGGCCTCGACCTGCCGCCGCACCTTGTCGGGCACGCCCGCGGGATAGCGCCGGGCGAGGCCTTCCTCGGTCAGGCGGACGAGGCGGTGCTGCGGCAGTTCGCCGTCGGGCGCGATCTCCTCGGGGTATTCGTAGGCGGCGGTGAGCTCTTTCAGGCTGAAGCGGCAGCGGCCGACGACCTCCTGGGTGCGCGCGAGCGCGTCGGGATAATTGCGAAACAGGCGGGCCATCTCGGTCGGATGCTTGAGGTGGCGCTCGCCGTTCGGCTCGAGCCGGAGGCCGGCCTCGTCGATGGTGCAGCCCTCGCGGATGCAGGTGAGCACGTCCTGCAGCCGTCGGCGTTCGGCCTCGTGGTAGAGCACGTCGTTGGTCGCGACCAGCGGCGCGCCGGCCCGCTCGGCCATGGCGGCGAGGCCGGCGAGGCGGCGGGCGTCGCCGCCGCGATAGAGGTGGCTCGCGGCGAGATAGGTGCGGCCGGCAAAATCGCCGGCGAGGCGGGCGAGGGCGGTGGCGAAGGCCTCGTCCGGCCGGGCCGGCGGCACGGCAAGGACGATCTGGCCTTCGCCGAATTCCAGGAGATCGGCATAGTCGAGGAAGCATTCGCCCTTGGGAGCGCGGCGCTTGCCCTCGCTGAGAAGCCGCGACAGGCGGCCATAGGCAGCGCGATCTTCCGGGAAGCAGAGCAGGCTCGGGCTGCCGTCGCGGAAATCCAGCCGGGCGCCAACGACGAGGCGGAAATTGTTAGCTTTCCGCAGCTCCTGTAGTTCGTCCGACAGCTCATCGAAGGCGAGATGGGCCCGCACGACGCCGGCGACCGAGTTGCGGTCGGCGACGGCGATGGCGGTATGGCCGAGCGCGGCCGCCTGGGCCACCAGTTCCTTCGGGTGTGAGGCCCCGCGCAGGAAGGAAAAATTGGTCGTGACCTGCAGCTCGGCATAGGCCGGCGGCGGGGAAGGCGCCGGCCGCTTTTCTGTCGAGCGGGCAGGGAAGGGGATGACGGTCATGGGCCGAGCCGCCTCGGATCCTCCCCCGTGAAACGGGGGAGGGGGCGGGCGCAGCCCGCCGGAGAGGGTCCCCTCCACCATGCTTCGCGTGGTTCCCCTCTCCCGCTGCGCGGGGAAGGATCCAGCGGCGTTGCCGTCATCATCCGAACAGGCCGTGGAGGAACCAGCGCGGCGGCGAGGCATCGGCCGCGAACAGGCCCTCGCGAAAAATCCAGTAGCGGGCGCCGGCTTCGTCCTCGACGCGGTAGTAGTCGCGCATCGTCTCGGCCTCCTTGCCCTTCTCGGCCTCGGGTGACGGGAGCGCGGGCTCGCGCCACCATTCGCGGCCGATGCGCTCGGGCCCGTCGGCGCTCCGGACGCGGTGGAGGATGCCGCGCCAGCGGAACACCACCGGCGGGTCGTCGGGCACCGGCGCGGTCGCCTCGATCGCCTCGGGGCGGGCGAACAGGCGGATCGGCCGAGCCCGGCCGGGCGGCCATGGGCCGGCATCGGGCGCGAGCGGGGCGATGCGGCGGACCGCCCGTTCGGGCAGGTGGCTTTCCTGCGGGGCGGCGCGCCACAGCCGCTCTGTGCCGAGCCGGTTCGCCAGCGTGTCGATCACCGGGGCGAGGCCGGCGCGATCGGCACCGCCGGAAACGACGTGGCGGAGCCCCGGCTGCGCCGGCGCGAGCGGCTCGACCCCGTCGGCGGTGAGCGTCACCGCCTCGACGCCGAAGCCGGGATCGACGGTCTCGATCTTGCCGCGGAACAGCTTGGCGAGGCGCCTGGCGTCGCGGCTCGGCAGCGCGGTCGTCACGATGGCGCGGGCGGCGCCGCCGTCGACGCGATGGAAGGCGAGTGTGAAGCGCTGGCCGCCACGGTCGGCATCGGCGAGGCGGGTGCAGAGCCGCGCGGCGATGTCGGCGGCCGCCCGCGCCAGGTCGTCGGCGTCGGCGATCGGCTCGGCGAAGGCGAGGCGGTCGAACCACGGCGTCGCAGGGCGGCGGAACAGGATCGGCTCCTCGGCCGTGCCGAGGGCGCGGTCGAGCCTGCCGATCAGCTCCCCGCCCAACCGCCGCGCCAACGCGCCGCGCGGCATGGCGAGGAGTTGGCCGATGGTATCGAGGCCGAGCCTGTGCGCGGCGTCGAGGGTCTCGGCCGCGGGCCGGAGCGCGGCGACGGGGAGGGGGACGAGCCGATCCCGCTCGCCGCCCGGCGGCAGCAGCGGGTGCAGCTCTTCCGCGTGACGGGCCACCGCCCAGGCGGCGCCGAAGGTCGCCGCGGTTGCGACCCGCGCCGGGATGCCGCGCCGGGCGAGGCCGGCGAGGAGATCGTCGACCAGCGCGCGCTCGCCGCCCCACAGATGCTGGCAGCCGGCGATGTCGAGGAGGAGCCCGTCCGGCGGATCGAGCGCGACCGCGGGGGTGAAGCGGTCGGCCCATTCGGCGAGCCTGACCAGCCCGGCGAGGTCGCCCCTGGGGTCGGCGTCGGCGATCTTCAGCGCCGGCAGCACGGCGCGGGCGTCGGCGAGCTTCTGCCCCGACCGGAGGCCGCGGGACGCCGCCGCCGGATCGACCGCGGCGAGGCGGCGGACGCCGTCGACCGCCTCGACCGTCGCCAGCGGCTCATCCGGCCGCGCGAGTCCGGGCCGTCGCCGCTTCAGCAGCACCAGCGGCCAGTTCGGCAACCACACGCAAAGGGCGCGTCGCATCGCCCGCCTCCATGATCCACGCCCCCTCGCGTCCGCCGCGGCTGTGCTCCAGCGCGACCTGCCAGCGCGGTTCGCCGAGCCCCGGCCCGTCAGCCGCGCTCGGCGCCGTACGGACCCGCCAGCGGCTCGCCGCCGCCGACGGCTCGCGCTGGCCGGCGAGGCGGCGCGGCCGGCCATAAGGCCAGCGGTGCAGCACGAAGGCGGTGGCGCCGGAGCGTTCGCAGGCGAGCTTGAGGCGCCGCCCGGCGGTGAGGCCGAGCCGGCCGATTTCGGCGACCGCCGCCGCCACGGCGTCGCAGTTCAGCGCATCCTCCAGCGCCGCCAGCGCCTCGGCATCTTTCTCGACCCGGACCAGGATCAGCCGGTCGGGACCGAGCCCGAAGGCGGCGGCGCCGGGGCCGTGCAGGTCGTCCCGCTGCAGGATCCAGAACACCGGCCCCTCGGCCGCGAGCCGGGCGACCAGCGGCAGCGCGAAGGCGGCGCCGGCCGCCCCGGTCTCGCCGTCGAGCCCCTCGGGACAGATCTCGTGCAGCGTACCGAGCGGCAGCCCGCCGCCGGGAAAGCAGCCGTCGAGCCGGCCGTCTCCGAACGGCAGCACCTTGCCCGGCCGCGCCCCGCCGTCGAGCACATGGAGCCGCTCCCGCAGGCGGTCGAGGACGGAGGAACGCAACCCGGTGGACATCGCCGTTGACCTGATTGTTCCCTATTTGTTCTCAAGGTGGACGGAGAGTCAAGCCTCCACAGCGGGACGATGCCGGAGGACACGCGGCGCGTCCGCTTCGCCATTTCTCCTCGGGGCGATATGATGGCGCCGCCGCAGCTCCCATCGGGGACGACGGAAATGGGGGTGGCATTTTCGCAACGGCCGGGCCGGAGCACGCCATGTCCCTTTCCCCCGATGCCGCGCGCTCGCCCCAGCGCGGTGCGGCCGAACCGCCCGGCGACGGTCTCTCTCTGCCCGGTTTCCTCGCCGGGGGTGGAGAGATGGGGGAGCTGATCCGCGCGACCGACTGGTCGCAGACCCCGATCGGCCCGATCGAGGCGTGGTCGCCCAGCCTGCGAATGATGGCGAGCGTCCTCCTCGCCAACCGCTTTCCGCTGCTGCTGTGGTGGGGGGCCGACTACGTCTCGATCTACAACGACCCCTACCGCCCGATCCTCGGCACCAAGCACCCGTGGGCGCTCGGCAAGCCGGTCCGCGAGTGCTGGTCGGAAATCTGGGATGTCCTGAAGCCGCTGATCGACACGCCCTTCAACGGCGGTGCAGCGACCTGGATGGAGGACTTCTTCCTCGAGATCAACCGCCACGGCTTCATCGAGGAGACCCATTTCACCGTCGCCTACAGCCCGGTGCCGGACGACACCGTGCCCGGCGGCATCGGCGGCGTGCTCGCGACGGTCCACGAGATCACCGACAAGATCGTCGGCGAGCGCCGCATCCTGGCGCTGCGCGACCTCGGCGCCCATTCCGGCGAGGCGAGGAGCGTCGAGGAGGCGTGCATGCTCGCCCTCGCGGCGCTGGCGCCGCACGACCGCGACGTGCCGTTCGCCCTGGTCTATCTGATCGACGACACGCGTCAGCGCGCCCGGCTGGTCTGCGCGCAAGGCACCGAGGCTGGGGCCGCGGCGGCGCCGATGACGGTTGCACTCGACGTGGCGGCCGGTGCCATCGAGGGATGGCCGCTGGCCGAGGCGCTCCAGGGCGAGGGCATCGTCGTCGTGGAGAATCTCGGCGCGCGCTTTGGCGAGGTGCCGCCCGGGCCATGGACGGAGCCGCCGCACACGGCGGTCGTGGTGCCGATCAAGTCCAACGTCGCCCACGAGTTCGCCGGCTTCCTCGTCGCCGGGGCGAGCCCGCGCCTCCGGCTCGACGAGCGCTACCGCGGCTTTTTCGACCTCGCCGCGGCGCAAATCACCACCGCGATCGCGACGGCGCGCGCCTATGAGGAGGCGCGCCGCCGGGCCGAGGCGCTGGCCGAGATCGACCGCGCCAAGACGATGTTCTTCTCCAACGTCAGCCACGAGTTCCGCACGCCGCTGGCGCTGATGCTCGGCCCGCTCGAGGACGTGCTGGCCGACCCTGCCTTGCCCGAGGCCGATCGGGAGCGGCTCGACCTCGCCCACCGCAACGCGCTACGTCTTCTGAGGCTGGTGAACGCGCTGCTCGATTTCTCCCGCCTCGAAGCGGGCCGCATGGAAGCCTCCTACGAGCCGGTGGATCTCGCCGCGCTGACGGCCGATCTCGCGAGCAATTTCCGCTCGGCCTGCGAGCGCGCCGGCTTGCGGCTCGTGGTCGACTGCGCGCCGCTGCCGGAGCGGGTCCATGTCGACCGCGACATGTGGGAGAAGGTCGTCCTCAACCTTCTCTCCAACGCGGTCAAGTTCACCTTCAGCGGCGAGATCGTCGTGCGGCTGGTGGAGGAGAAGAACTTCGCGATCCTCACCGTCAGCGACACCGGGGTCGGCATTCCGGCAGGGGAATTGCCGCGCCTGTTCGAGCGCTTCCACCGCATCGAGGGGCAGCGGAGCCGCACCCACGAGGGCAGCGGCATCGGCCTCGCTTTGGTGCAGGAACTGGTCAAGCTCCACGGCGGCGCCATCGAGGTTGCCAGCGAGCCCGACCGCGGCACCAGCTTCCGGGTCGCGGTGCCGTTCGGGACGGCGCACCTTCCGGCCGAGCGCGTCGACGCCGGGCGTGGGCTGGCCTCGACCACGGTGCGTGCCGCGGCCTATGTCGAGGAGGCGTTGCGCTGGCTGCCCGACGGGGCCGAGACGGCCGCCCGCCGGCCGATCGCGGGGGCCAACACCGTCGCTCCCGAGGCGCTTGCCATCGACACCCGCATCCTGGTCGCCGACGACAACGCCGACATGCGCGAGTATCTGCGCGCGCTGCTCGGGCCGCATTGCGAGGTCGAGGCCGTCGCCGACGGCGAGGCCGCGGTCGCAGCCATCCGGGCGCGGCCGCCCGACGTCGTCCTCGCCGACGTGATGATGCCCCGCCTCGACGGCTTCGGCCTGCTCGGCGCCATCCGCGGCGACGCCGCGCTACGCGACCTGCCGGTGATCCTGCTGTCGGCGCGGGCCGGCGAGGAAAGCCGGGTCGAGGGCCTCAAGGCCGGCGCCGACGATTATCTCACCAAGCCGTTCTCGGCGCGGGAGCTGGTCGCGCGGGTCGGCGCCATCCTGGAGCTGACGCGGGTCAGGCGCGAGGCGCGGGCTGCGCTCGGCGCGAGCGAAGCCCGCTACCGTTCGCTGTTCGAGGCGATCGACGAAGGGTTCTGCATCATCGAGAAGATCGAGGCGCCGCCGGGCGCGCCGCTCGACTTCCGCTATCTCGCCGCCAACCCGGCCTTCGCGGTCCAGACCGGGGTCGGCGACGTCGTCGGCAATACCATCCGCGGCGCCTTCCCCGACGAGCCGTCCTACTGGTTCGATACCTATGCCAAGGTGCTGGAAACCGGTGAGGCGGTTCGCTTCGAGCACGACCTGGTGGGGCAGGGCCGCACGCTCGAACTCTACGCGTTCCCGCTGGCCGGCGCCTCGGGCCGCCTCGGCGTCATCTTCCAGGACGTGACCCAGCGCCGCCGGGCCGACGAGCATCGCGATCTCCTGATCAACGAGCTGAACCACCGGGTGAAGAACACGCTGGCGACGGTGCAGTCGATCGCGACCCAGACGCTGCGCTCCGCCGCGACGCCGGCGGACGCGCGCCGCGCGCTCGAGACCCGGCTGATCGCCCTGTCGCGGGCGCACGACATCCTGACCCGCGAGAACTGGGTCAGCGCCGACCTCCACACCGTCGTCAGCGAGGCGCTCGCGGCCTATGCCGCGGAGCGGCCGCAGCCGCGCTTCGTGATCGAGGGGCCGCGCCTTCGCCTTCAGCCGCGGGCCGCGCTGGCACTGTCGATGGCGCTGCACGAGCTCGCGACCAACGCCGTGAAATACGGCGCGCTCAAGCAGCCCGACGGCGAGATCGCGGTGGTCTGGCAGGCCGGCGACAGCCACTTCGGGCTGTCCTGGCGCGAGCGGGGTGGCCCGCCGGTGGTGCCGCCGCGCCAGCGCGGCTTCGGCTCGCGCCTGATCGAGCGCGGCCTGTCGCGCGACTTCGGCGGCCGCGCCGAGATCCGCTTCGAGGAAAGCGGCGTCGTCTGCACCATCGATGCGCCGCTCGCCGAGATTCGCGCCGGCTGAGCGTGGGTGCCGCTATTCGGCGGCGACGGAGGCCTTCATCGCCTGTTCGCGCAGCTTGCGGTCCATGATCCGGCGCGCCGCCTGGCTGGCGAGATCGCCGCGGAAATTGACCAGCTTGCCGCCGTTCGGGTCGGTCGCCATCGTGCGCTGCTGGGCCTCGATCATCGCCGCGTCCTCGTCGAACGCGGCCTTGGTGACGCCGTAGAAGATCTCCGACACGGCCTCCTCGCCGAGCGCGTAGGCGCGCGGCACCGACCAGAAATAATGCGTGGTGGCTTCCGTTTCCGGCGTCGCCGCGTTGAGGACGACGTGGTGGGGCCCCTTCATCGCGTCGGCCTCGCCCGCTGCCTCGGCGCCGAGCGTCACGCGGACGAAGCAGGGCGGATAGAAGTCGGAGGTCTGGAAGCGGTCGACCTGCCCGCTCACGAACCGCCGTGTCGCGCGGATCAGTCCCGACGGCTCGGCGCCCCGGACCGTTCGCGACGTATGCACCGCCTCGCCCTCGACGGTCACGTCCTGGTCCTTGAGCCAGATATGGCCGCTCGGTCCCGCCGCCAGCGTCGCCTTGTGCACGTAGGTCAGGTGGGTGAGGTCGAGCAGGTTGTCGACCAGAAGCATGTAGTTGGCCCGGACGTAATGATAGCCGTGGACCGTCGTGAAGTCGGGCGAGGTGTTGGCGCTCCAGTCGGGGATCAGGCTCCGGTCGGCCTTCGCGGCGTCGCCGATCCAGACGAAGGCCAGCCCGTGGATTTCCTCCGCCGCGTAGGCCCGCACGCTGAAGTTTCGCGGGATCGGCAGGTCCGTCTGGCTCGGGATGAGCGTGCAGGCGCCGTCGCCGCGGAACCGGACGCCGTGATAGCCGCACTGGATGTCGTCGCCCACGACCTCGCCGAGCGACAGCGGTGCCTGGCGATGGGGGCAGCGGTCCTCCAGCACGGCGATACGGCCGTCGGCCCGGCGGAACAGGACCAGGTTCTCGTTGCAGATCGTGCGGGCGAGCGGCTTTGCGGCAATCTCGGCGGAGGTCGCCGCGACATACCATTGATCACGCAGGAACGAAGCTTCCATGGCCGTCTCCTCCCGAGGCTGACCCGCGGTCGCGATGCCTTGCGGCGATTATGGATAGTCTCTTTAATCGGACAATGCTCACGCTCTATTTCGCGCCGGGGTCGAGCTCGATGGCGGCGCATATTGCGCTCCACGAGGTCGGCGCCGAATTCGAGCTCCGGCCGATCTCCTTCGCCCGCAGGGAGCAGCGCGACCCGGCTTATCTCGCGCTGAATCCCGAGGGCAAGGTGCCGACCCTCGTGGTCGACGGCCAGCCGCTGACCGAGGTCGCCGGCATCCTGTTCTATCTGGCGCGGCGCTTTCCCGAGGCTGGCCTGCTGCCCGACGATGCCGCGGGCGAGGCGCAGGCGGTGTCGTGGATGTCGTTCATCGCCTCGACCGTTCATGGTGCGATGCGGCAAGGGCGTACCCAGGCGGAGGCCGCCTTCGCTCTGGCCGAATGCAAGCTCGAAGAGCGCGGTTGGGTGCTCGGCCGCTATTCCATCGCCGACAT
>DASZVN010000084.1:0-14136 GCA_035547055.1 Hyphomicrobiales bacterium | reverse complement strand
GCGGGCATGTCGATCGTCTTCACGCCGAGGGGCGACAGGGCGTCGACGAAGGCGTTGATGATGGCGGGCGGCGCCGCCACCGTGCCGCTTTCGCCGCAGCCCTTGGCGCCGAGCAGGTTGGTCTGGCACGGCACCGACTGGTCGATGTTGACGGTGAACGAGGGCACCACGTCGGCCCGCGGCATCCCGTAGTCCATGTACGAGCCGGTCAGGAGCTGGCCGCTGTCGCGGTCGTACTTGCAATGCTCGAACATCGCTTGGCCGATGCTCTGGGCGATGCCGCCGTGGATCTGGCCTTCGACCAGCATCGTGTTGAGCGCGGTGCCGACGTCGTCGACCGTGGTGTAGCGGCGGATCCAGCTCTCGCCGGTGTCGGGGTCGACCTCGACCTCGCAGACATGGGTGCCGTTCGGCCAGCTCGGCCCGCCGACGGTGTGCGAGGTGGTGACCGCGATGCGGTGCTCGGGCTGCCGCTGGGCCAGGTCGAACAGGCCGATCGAACGGTCGGTGCCCTCGATCGAGAAGCGGCCGCTGCCGAAGACGATGTCGGACGCCGCCGCCTCCAGGGCGTCGGCGGCTAGGGGCTTCGCGGTGTCGATCAGGCTCTCGGTGCCGGCCGCGACCGCCGAGCCGCCGACGAAGGCCGAGCGTGAGCCGACGCTGCCGAAGCCGTGGACCACGTCGGTGTCGCCCTGGATCACGGTGATCGTCTTGGGGTCGATGCCGAGCCGCTCGGCGATGAGCTGGGTGTAGGTGGTCTCCAGGCCCTGGCCCATCGCCTGGGTCGCCGAGTGGAGGATGACCTTGCCGTCGCCCGTCACGATGACGTCCACCGACTCGGTGTGCACCGCGCCGCCGGTCCATTCGATATAGGAGGAGACGCCGCGGCCGAGCAGGCGGCCGCGCTTCTTGGCCTCCTCGCGCCGGCGCTCGAAGCCGTCCCAGTCGGCCTCCTTCGCCGCACGGTCGAGGAAGTGGGTGAAATCGCCGGAGTCGTAGACCTCGCCGACGATCGTCGTGAACGGCATCGCATCCCTCGGGATGAAGTTGCGGCGGCGGATCTCGAGCGGCGAGATCTTGAGCCGGCGCGCCGCCTCGTCCATCACGCGCTCGATCAGGTAGATCGCCTCGGGGCGGCCAGCGCCGCGATAGGCCGAGGTCGTCATCGTGTTGGTGAGGATGCCCTGGATGGTGATGTCGATCGCCGGGATGGCGTAGATCGAGGGCGTCACCTTCGGGGTCAGGAACAGAGGCACAAGCGCCGTCGAGCCCGACAGGCAGGCCCCCATCGCGGCCAGCATCTTCACCCGCATTGCCAGGATCCTGCCGCCGTCGTCGAGCGCGAGCTCGGCGACGGACACGCTGTCGCGGCCATGGGACGAAGCCAGGAAATCCTCGCTGCGTTCGGCCTCCCAGCGCACCGTGGCACCGAGCTTCTTCGCGAAATAGGCCGCAAGACCGTCCTCGACATGGAGCAGGCCGCGCATGCCGAAGCCGCCGCCGATGTCGCCGACGAAGACGCGCACCTTCTCCGGCGGCAGCCCGACGATGTGGCTGAGCTCCATCTGCCACGGGGTCGGGAGCTGGCTGCCGCAATAGAAGGTGAGCTTGCCGTCCTTGGTGTCGAAGGCGGCGATCGAGGTGCGCCGCTCCATCGGGTTCGCTACGAGGCGCTGGTTCACCACCTCGATCGAGACGCGGTGAGCGGCGCGCTTGAACGCATCCTCGACGGCCGCGGCGTCGCCGTAGCGGGCCTCGCAGGAGATATTGTCCGGCGCGTCCTTCCACACCACCGGCGCGCCGGGCTCGACCGCGTCGCGCACGTCGGTGACGGCGGGCAGGACGTCGTAGTCGACATTGACCGCCTCGAGGGCGTCGAGCGCCTGGGCCTTGGTCTTGGCGACGACCGCGACCACCGGCTCGCCGACGAAGCGGGCGGTCTCGACCGCGAGCAGCGTGCGCGGCGGCGAGGTCATCGGCTCGCCGCCCGGACGCTTGAACATCGGCGGGTAGCCGAGCGGGCCGACGCCGTCGGCGGCGATGTCGGCGCCACTCGCGACCGCGACGACGCCCGGCATCGCCTTCGCCGCGCCGAGATCGACGGACTTGATGTCGGCGTGTGCGTGGGGCGAGCGCAGCACGGCGAGATGGAGCTGGTCGGGCGAGATGCGGTTGCCCGTGTAGCGCCCCTTGCCGGTCGTCAGGCGCTGGTCTTCCACCCGCTGCCGCAACTGCCGCCCACCGAACCGCTGCTCCATCGCATCTCTCCTCGGCTTGCGCCGGACGCTCCCGGCCGGCGCTCGGGCCCTGCATATCCAAGGTGTTGGTGAAAGACCAGATCGGCGCGGCGGCGCGATGAGCAGGCGATGCTGCGCATTTGGCTTTACAAAGCCGTCTTCGATCCGCGACAGTATTGGTCCCGGCGCGATACCGTCCTAAGGTCGGGCGTTCCGTCGTGGGCGGGACGGGGACAGGGAAGCCGGCGGTTCGGGCCGGAGGACGCCCGTTTGGGGCATGGCGGCCCGCCGAGCCGGGGCCGCGCGAGTTGACGCGCCGGCACGCTTCGGAAAAGGTGCGGCTTCCGCTTCGATGGATCACACATGAGCCGTTATAAAGAGCATCGCGATCAGCGCGGGGGGCACCGCCGCTATGACGACGGGTTTCCGCGCGATCAGGGGGACGCCCCGTTTCCTTCGCCGTTCCCGCGCGAGACCATGAGCCAGCCCGTCTCGGGGCCGCCGACGGAAGCGTCGGTCAAGTGGTTCAACGCGGAGAAGGGCTTCGGCTTCGTCCAGGCCGCCGATGGCTCGGAGGCCTTCCTCCACATCCGCCAGCTCGAGGCCGCCGGACACGCTTCGGCGCCGGAAGGCTCCAAGCTGATGGTGCGGATCGGCCGCGGTCAGAAGGGGCCCCAGGTCACCGAGGTGATCTCGGTCGATACCTCGACGGCGGCGCCGTCGTCGGCGCCGCGCCAGAGCTTCGGCGGCGGACCGCGCCCGCCGCGGCCGCAGCGCGACGTCGCCAGCGGGCCGGCCGAGGAGCGCCAGGGCACCGTGAAGTGGTACAACCCCGACAAGGGCTACGGCTTCATCGCGCCGGACGGCGGCGGCAAGGACATCTTCGTCCACGTCACTGCGCTGGAGCGCTCGGGGGTCATCAACCTCACCGAAAACCAGCGCGTCGTCGTGCAGGTGGTGCAGGGCCAGAAGGGCCTCGA
Source organism: Hyphomicrobiales bacterium (assembly GCA_035547055.1). Lineage (GTDB taxonomy): Bacteria > Pseudomonadota > Alphaproteobacteria > Rhizobiales > Methylopilaceae > DASZVN01. The sequence goes on along the minus strand of DASZVN010000084.1, from coordinate 10,919 downwards.
AGCCCGCTCGGTCCAGCCGCTGGATTGAGGCTGTAGGGTGGGCATCGGCAAGGCCGATGCCCACGTCTCGCGCCACAGGTGGGCAACGCGAGCGTTGCCCACCTTACGAAGCTACCGCGCCGGGACCAGCTTGAGCACGCGGCCCGCAGCCTCGTCGGTCAGCAGATAGAGCGCGCTGTCGGGGCCCTGGCGGACGTCGCGGATGCGTTGGCCGACGCTGCGGCGCAGGAGATGCTCCTCGCCGGTGACGCGGTCGCCAGCGAGCGTCAGGCGCACCAGCATCTCGGCCTTGAGCGCGCCGACGAACAGGCTGCCGCGCCAGGCGGGAAACAGGCTCCCAGTATAGAACGCCATCCCCGAGGGTGCGATCGACGGGTCCCAATAATGGATCGGCTGCTCCATGCCGGCCTTGTGGGTGCCGATACCGATCTTCTCGCCGTTGTAGTCGATCCCGTAGGTGATGACCGGCCAGCCATAGTTGCGGCTGGGACGCTCGATATTGACCTCGTCGCCGCCGCGGGGTCCGTGCTCGACGGTCCACAGCACGCCGCTCGCGGGGTCGATCGCCGCCGCCTCGGGGTTGCGGTGGCCGTAGTCCCAGATCTCGGGGCGGGCGCCGGCTCGGCCGACGAACGGGTTGTCGCGCGGCACCGACCCGTCGGGCGCGATGCGGATGATCTTGCCGAGGTCGTTCGCAAGGTTCTGCGCCTGGTCGCGGTAGGTGAAGCGGTCGCCGACGGTGACGAACAGCATGCCGTCGCGCCCGAACGCCAGCCGGCTGCCGAGATTGGCGTCGCCGCGCACGGTCGGCTCGGCGCGGAAGATGACACGGACGTCGTCGAGCCCGCGATCGTCCTGCCGCAGCACGGCGCGGGCGACCGCGACGCCGGAGCCGCCTCGGCGCGGCTCCATGTAGCTGAGATAGAGCGTGCGATCGCTCGCGAAATTCGGGTCGAGCACGACGTCGAACAGGCCGGCCTGGCCGCCTGTGTGGACCGCCGGGACGCCCGCGAGCGGCGCCGACAGGCGGCCGTCGCGATCGACGATGCGCAGGCGGCCGGGCCGCTCGGTCACGAGCATCCGCCCGTCGGGCAGGAAGGCCAGCGACCAGGGATGGACCAGGCCTCGGGCGACGGTCTCGACCCGCGGCTCGTCGCGCGCCGGAACGCCGGTGCGGGAGCCGTTGGTCTGGGCAAGGGCACCGCCGGCGGCGAACGCCGCCACGGCGATGGCGAACAGGATGCGTGGCCCACCCATCGGCGAGCCTCCTTGTAGAGTGGCGGCACCTCTAACGCCGGAAGCCGGCGGCCGTTCCGCCAGCCTCCGTCATTGCGAGCGGAGCGAAGCAATCCGGGGGACGAGCCTGTGATTCCTGGATTGCCTCGTCGCCTCGCTCCTTGCGAAGACGGTGTCCGCTATCCCGACACCAGGGCGAGGTTCCGCGGTCGGATCATAGCGCGATAGGTGGCGAGATAGTCCTCCGCCATGCGGGTCGCGGTGAAGCGCTCCTCGAAGCGGCGGCGCACGGCCTGGCGCGACAGCCGGGCCAACTGGCCCACCGCGCCGACGGCGCTGAGCTCGTCCTCGACGATGAAGCCGGTCAGCCCGTCCTCCACGACCTCCGGCACCGAGCCGCGGTTGAACGCGATCACCGGCGTGCCGCAGGCCATCGCCTCGATCATCACGAGGCCGAACGGTTCGGGCCAGTCGACCGTGCAGAGCAGCGCCAGCGCGCCGGAGAGGAACGCCGGCTTCTCGGCGTCGCTGATCTCGCCGATCAGCTCGATGCCGTCGGCGTCGAGCAGCGGCTTGATCTCATCTTCGAAATAGTCGCGGTCGGCGCGGTCCACCTTGGCGGCGATCTTGAGCGGCAGGCCGCAGCGCTGGGCGATGCGAATGGCGCAGTCGAGCCGCTTCTCGGGGGAAATGCGACCGAGGAAGGCGAGGTAGCTCGGGTTGGCGGGCTGCGGCGCGAGCAGCGCCTCGGGCAGGCCGTGATGGATGGTCCTGACCCAGTTGGCGTGGGGCAGGGGCCGGCGCTGCGAGTTCGAGATCGAGATGATCGGGATGTCGCGAAACGTCTCGAACACCGGCTGGTGCTCGGGCAGGTCGAGCCGGCCGTGCAGCGTCGTGATGAACGGCACCTCCTGCCGTGAGAACAGCGAGAACGGGTAGTAGTCGAGGTGGCAGTGAATGATGTCGAACTCGCCGGCGCGGCGGTAGACCTCCTCCAGCATCGCCATGTGCAGCGCCATCGGGTCGCGGACCGAACCATCGAGGCGGAGCGCCTTCGGCCACATCGGCACCAGCGTCGCCGAGGTGCGGGAGTCGCCGCTCGCGAACAGCGTGACGTGATGGCCGAGCGCGACCAGCTCCTCGGTCAGCCACGAGATCACGCGTTCGGTGCCGCCGTAGAGCTTGGGCGGGACGGCCTCGGTGAGCGGGGCGACCTGGGCGATACGCATGTTTGAAACTCCTTTGGCGACACGACGCGACGATCGGACGCGACAAATGGGGACGGTCGAAGGACGCCGGCTGGCGAATGCGTGGCAGCGCGTCCGGCGGGCTCACCCCCGGCCTCGCAGAACGACGCAACCGGCCTCAGGGTTTCAGCGTTCCAGAATGTCGGGTCGCAGCCACGTTTCGGCCGGTCGATGCCGGAGCCCGGCACCGCGCGAACGGCCGGGCAAGGGGGGACGATGCCGGTCCGGATTTGGAGGTTGTCGTGCAATGGCCAGCGTCACACTGGGGTTGCGACAATTTTCCGCCCCGATCTCGCCGATGCTGGAAGGCCGGCACTGCAACCTCGGGGGAACGATGGTCGAAGCCGCCTTACCGTCTGCCCGCCTCTCCGAGATTTCATCTTTGGCCGCCTGCCGCTGACCGTCGCGGACGCCATATCGCGACGGGTCATCCTGCCGACACGAGATAGGAGGCAGAAGCGCGTATGAACGACGCCACCCGCTACGCCGACCACCCGCTGGCGCTGCTCGCCCGCTACGCCCGGCTTCGCCCGCTGTCCCATGCCGCGATCCTCCTTGCGGTGCTCGCCGCGGTCGGCTGCTCGGTCTCGACGCAATATGGCGTGAAGGCGCTGGTCGACGCGCTGTCGCAGGGACCGGCCTCGGTGGCGGTGTGGGCGGCCTTCGGCCTCCTGGTCGCGCTGATCGCGGCGGACAACCTGCTGTGGCGGGCGGCGAGCTGGATCGCGAGCTTCGCCTTCGTCGCCGTCACCGGCGATATCCGCCGCGATCTCTTCCGCCACCTCACGGGGCATGCTCCGAGCTATTTCGCCGACCGGCCGCCCGGCGTCCTCACCAGCCGCATCACCGCGACCTCGAACGCCGCGTTCACCATCGAGAACATGATGATGTGGAACGTGCTGCCGCCCTGCGCGGCCACGGTCGGGGCGATCGCCTTCGTTGCCAGCGTCTCGACGGCGATGTCGGTGGGCCTGCTCTGCGTCGCGGCGATCGTAGTGGTGGTGATGTTCCGCCTCGCCGCAGCCGGCAAGCCGCTCCACCACGATTTCGCCGACAAGGCCGCCGCGGTCGACGGCGAGATGGTCGACGTGGTCGGCAACATGCCGCTGGTGATGTCGTTCGGCGCGCTCGCCCGCGAGCATCGCCGCTTCGACGCCAGCATCGGCCGCGAGATGGCGGCCCGGGGCCGCAGCCTGCGCTATCTCGAAAAGGTGCGGATCTTCCACGCCAGCGTCACGGTCGTGCTGACCCTGGCGCTGCTCGCCTGGGCGATCCTCTTGTGGCAGCACGGCGCGGCGACGACCGGGCAGGTCGTCCTGGTCTGCACGCTCGGGCTCACGGTGCTGAGCGCGACCCGCGACCTCGCCATCGCGCTCGTCGACGTGACGCAGCACCTCGCCCGCCTGTCGGAGGCGATCAAGACGCTGCTCGTGCCGCACCAGCTCCGCGACCATCCGACCGCGGAGCCGCTGATCGGCGTCCGCGCCGGCGTCGCCGTGGAGGGCGTCTCGTTCAGCTATCCCGACGGCCGCAAGGTGTTCGACGACTTCACCCTGACCGTCGCCTCGGGCGAGCGGGTCGGCCTCGTCGGTCCCTCGGGTGGCGGCAAGTCGACGCTGTTCGCCCTGCTCCAGCGCTTCTACGACCTCCAGGGCGGGCGCGTTCTGATCGACGGGCAGGACATCGCCCGCGTCACCCAGGACAGCCTGCGCGAGGCGATCGCGGTGGTGCCCCAGGACATCTCGATGTTCCATCGCACGCTGATGGACAACATCCGCTACGGCCGCCCCGACGCCACCCGCGAGGAGGTGCTGGAGGCCGCGGTGGCGGCGCGCTGCCTCGACTTCATCGACGCGCTGCCGCAGGGGCTCGACACCGTGGTCGGCAATCGCGGGATCAAGCTGTCGGGCGGGCAGCGCCAGCGCGTCGCCATCGCCCGCGCCTTCCTGAAGGACGCGCCGCTGCTATTGCTCGACGAGGCGACCTCGGCGCTCGACCCCGAGTCGGAGGAGGCGATCAAGGACGCGCTCGGCCGCCTGATGAAGGAGCGCACCGTCATCGCCATCGCTCATCGCCTGTCGACGGTGGCGAATTTCGACCGCATCGTCGTGCTCGACCGCGGCCGCATCGTCGCGAGCGGCCCGCCCGAGAAGATCCTGCGCAAGGCCGGCGCTGCGGTCGGTCCTGCGCGCCCGCTCGCGCCGGCCTGGCAGATCCATCCGGCAGCTTAGGGCGGGCCCTCTCCGGCTCGCCGCGCTTCGCCACCCCCCTGCTTCGCCAGGGAGGATCAAGGCCAGGCCGCGGGTTGGTTCCTCCCCGTCGCAGACGGGGGGAGGGGGACCATGCGAAGCATGGTGGAGGAGGCGCGTCGCCTGGGGCGTCAGCCGCCGTAGAAAACCTTGGCGCCGAGATCCTTCATTTCCAGCACCGCCTCATCTGGGCGGCCCTCGATCGGCGCCTTGAGGTGGGCGTCGGTGACCTCGGCGACGACGATGTGGTGGTCGCCCTTTTCGACGATCTCGACCACCTTGCACTCCAGCGCCGCCGGGGCGTTGTCGAGGATCGGGGCGCCGTTGGCAGCGGGGTGGAACGGCTCGCCCGAGAGCTTCCCGTCCTCGACCTGCACCGGCTTGAAGAAGGTGAAGGCCGGCCCCTGCTGGCCCTTGCCGAGGACGTTCAGCACGAACTGGCGCGCCTCCTTGACGATGGCATAGGCGCCGGAATCGACCTTGACGCCGACCACGACGAGTGGCGGCGCAAACGCGGTCTGCGTCACCCAGTTGACCGTCGCGGCGGCAATCGAGCCGTCCGCGCCCTTCGCGGTCATCACATAGATGCCGTACGGGATCATCCTGAGCGCGGTCTTCTTGGCCTGCTCGTCCATGGCGCCTCCTTCCAGCGGGCTTAAGGATTTCGGCTGCTACATGCCACGGCAACGTGTGCGGCGCTACTGGCGGCGCCGGCCGACGCTTTCCGTTGCCGTCCCGAATGCCGGCGCGCTGGGCCTGGCGACCACCGCGAGGCGCATCTTCGGCTGCCCCCCGCGCCGCGCGCAAGGCGAAATCGCCCGCGCACCCGGCGTCGGGCGGTCCGTACGAAGCGTTGACCGTTGCCGCGGGTGGGGCGCATTCTCAAGAAAGGCAACGAGCGGGACCCGGACGAAACCGTCCAGGCGACCGCAGAGGGGGACGTCATGGGCATCTTCACGCACGCACTCGCGGCGCCGCGCTTGGCTGCGGCGCTCGCCGTGGCCTGTCTCGGGGCGACGCCGGCGCTTGCCGCCGACCACGTCAAGATCGGCCTCGTCACCACGTTGAGCGGTTCCTCGGGCATCATCGGCAAGCACATGAAGGACGCGGCGGATCTCGCGCTCGAGCAGCTCGGCGGCAAGATCGGCGGCATCCCGGCCGAGATCGTCTACGGCGACGATCAGTTCCGCCCCGATGTCGGGCGGCAGGTGTCCGAAAAGCTGCTCAAGCAGGACAAGGTCGACTTCATGACCGGGTTCATCTGGTCGAACGTGCTGCTCGCGTCCTACCAGCCGATCGTCAAGTCCGGCGTCATCTTCGTCGGCGCCAACGCCGGCCCGCACGAGATCGCCGGCGCGATGTGCGCGCCCAACTACTTCTCGGCCTCATGGCAGAACGACCAGACGCCGGAAGCGATGGGCAAGTACATGAACGACAAGAAGATGGACGACGTCTACCTGATCGCGCCGAACTACGCGGCCGGCAAGGACATGGTCAACGGCTTCAAGCGCTACTTCAAGGGCAAGATCGCGGCCGAGGTCTATACCAAGGTCGGCCAGTCGGACTACCAGGTCGAGATCAGCCAGATCCGCGCCGCCAACCCGAAGGCGCTGTTCATCTTCCTGCCGGGCGGCATGGGCATCCAGTTCGTCAAGCAATATGCCCAGGCCGGGATGCGCGACAAGGTTCCGCTCTACTCGGCCTTCACCGTCGACGAGACGACGCTGCCCGCGCTCGGCGACGCCGCGGCCGGCAACTACGAGGTCGGCTACTGGGCGCCGGACCTCGACAACGCCGCCAACAAGGCGTTCGTCGCCTCGTTCCGCAAGAAATACGGCTACACGCCGTCCTACTACGCGGCGCAGCAGTTCGACGCGATCCTGATGATCGACGACGCCGTCAAGGCGGTGAAGGGCAACCTCGCCGACAAGGCGGCGATGATCGCCCGGATGGAAAAGGCGGATTATCCGTCGGTGCGGGGCAAGTACAGCTACGACACCGACCATTTCCCGATCGAGAACTTCTATCTGCTGCGCATCGTCAAGGATCCGGATGGCCAGTACACCCGCCACATCCAGAGCGTCGTGTTTGCCAACCATGCCAACGCCTACGCCAGCGAATGCCATATGAAGCCGTACCGCTGACGCGCTGACACGAAGCGATGGCGTCGAGCGCCAAGGCTCGTCATGCCTGGGCTTGTCCCGGGCATCCACGAGTTCGTCGCTGCGCGGAAGGAAGTCGTGGATGGCCGGGACAAGCCCGGCCATGACGGCGGAGAGCCTCTTCCGAGGTGCGCCGTCGGGATGAAGCGCCCGTGATCCTCGTCGTCGAGCAGTTCCTGAACGGCATCCAGTTCGGCATCACGCTGTTCCTGATGGCCTCGGGGCTCACGCTGATCTTCGGCGTGATGAACCTGATCAACCTGGCGCACGGCTCGCTCTACATGATCGGCGCCTACATCGCCGCCGCGAGCTTCGCCGCGACCCACTCCGTCCTCGTCGCAATCGCGGCCGCGCTCGGCGGCACCGCCGTCGTCGGCATCGCGATCGAGATCGTGGTCTTCCGTGCGCTCTACCGGCGCGACCATCTTGAGCAGGTGCTCGCGACCTTCGGCCTGCTGCTGTTCTTCAACGAGGCGGTGCGGATGGTCTGGGGCGCGACCGCGCTCTATGCCGAGGTGCCCCGGTTCCTTGCCGGCCAGGTCGAGATCCTGCCGGGCGTGCCCTATCCGACCTATCGGCTTGCGGTGATCGGCGTCGGGCTCGCGGTCGCGCTCGGCCTCTATCTCCTGGTGATGAAGACCCGGATCGGCATGCAGATCCGAGCCGGCGCCGCGGACCGCACCATGGTCGGCGCGCTCGGCGGCAACATCACCTTGCTCTACACGCTGGTGTTCGGCCTCGGCGCGGCGCTGGCGGCGCTGTCGGGCGCGCTCGCCGGACCGATCTTCGTGGTGCAGTCGGGCATGGGCGACGACCTCCTGATCCTCGCCTTCGTGGTCATCGTCATCGGCGGCATCGGCTCGATCCGCGGCGCCTTCGTCGCGGCCCTCCTGGTCGGCGTCGTCGACACCGTCGGCCGGGCGTTCCTCCGTCCGCTGTTCGCGCTCGTGATGTCGCCGCCCGCTGCCGACAACGCCGGCCCGGCGGTCGCCTCGATGCTGATCTACGTGGTGATGGCGGTCGTCCTGTTCTTTCAGCCGCAGGGCCTGTTTCCGCGAGCGCGCTCGTGAGGATCGCGCGCCGCACGGTGGTCGCTGCCGTTGTGCTCGGAGCCTTCGCGCTGCTGCCGCCGGTCTCCGCGGCGCTCGGGCAGGATTTCTACGTCGACCTCGCGACCCGCATCATGATCTTCGCGATCGCCGCGGTGAGCCTGGACTTCGTTCTCGGCTACGGCGGCATGGTCAGTTTCGGCCACGCCGCCTTTCTCGGCGTCGGCTCCTACGCCGTCGGCATCCTCGCCTATTACCAGCTCGACAACGGCTTCCTGCAGTTCGCCGTGGCGATCGTGGCCTCGGCGCTGGTCGCGCTCCTGATCGGCTGGGTCTCGCTCCGCACCGCCGGGGTCTATTTCATCATGATCACCCTGGCGTTCGGCCAGATGATCTATTTCCTCGGCGAGAGTATCAACCAGTATGGCGGCGACAACGGCCTTACCATCGCAAGCCACAGCGACTTCGCCGGCCTGATCGACCTCGACGACCCGACCGTGCTCTATTACTTCGTGTTCGCGTGGCTCGTCGTCGCCATCCTCGGCGGGTGGCGCCTCGCCGCCTCGCGCTTCGGCATGGTGGTGCGGGGCGCCAAGGACAACGAGGAGCGGATGCGCTCGCTCGGCTTTCCGACCTTTCGCTACAAGCTGATCGCCTTCGTCATCTCGGGCGCGATGGCCGGCGTCGCCGGCGCGCTCCTCGCCAACCAGACGCTGTTCCTGTCACCCGCGATCATGCATTGGACGCGTTCGGGCGAGATCATGATGATGGTCATCCTCGGCGGCATGGGCAGCCTGATCGGCCCGGTGATCGGCGCCGTCATCTATCTCGTGTTCGAGAGCGTCTTCTCCGGCCTGACCGAGCACTGGCAGGCGATTTTCGGCCTGCTCCTGGTGCTGGCGGTACTGGCGTCGCGGGGCGGCCTCCTCGCGGTCGTCGCCGGCCGCCGCGAGAGCACGGCCGGCCGCTGAAGCGGGAACCGATCGCGCGGTCGCGAAAGCGTGAAAAATGCTTTAGAGCAGGTGCGGGGAATTCGATGCCGACACTGAGCCGGTGCTCCGCGGGCTGCTGCCGTGCGGACGAGGGAGCCAAGGATGATGCGTGACCGCGTCACGACCCGCACCACCGTGCGCGATGCCACGCTCGCGCTGATGCGGCAGCTCGGCATGACCACCGTGTTCGGCAATCCCGGCTCGACCGAGCTCCTGTTCCTCGACCGCTGGCCCGACGATTTCCGCTACGTCCTCGCTTTGCAGGAGGCCTCGGCGGTGGCGATGGCCGACGGCTATGCCCGCGCCACCGGGCGCGCCGCCTTCGTCAATCTCCACTCGGCGGCCGGCGTCGGCCATTCGCTCGGCAATCTGTTCTCGGCCTTCCGCAACCACGCGCCGCTCGTCGTCACCGCCGGCCAGCAGGCGCGCGCGCTGTTGCCGAACCTGCCCTTCCTCGGCGCCAGCGAGGCGCCGAGCTTCCCGCGGCCGTATGTGAAATGGAGCATCGAGCCGGCGCGGGCGGCCGACGTGCCCGCCGCCATCGCCCACGCCTATTATGTCGCGATGCAGCGCCCGCGCGGGCCGACCTTCGTGTCGATTCCCTCCGACGACTGGAGCGAGCCGTGCTTGCCGGTCGAGGCCCGCACCGTGGCCGACGAGATCGCGCCCGATCCCAGGATGATCGCCGAGGCCGCCCGGCTGATCGCCGCGGCAAAGCGGATCGCGCTGGTGGTCGGGCCCGAGGTCGACGAGGAGGGGGCCGGCCCGGCGCTCGAGGCGCTGGCGGAGCGGCTGTCGGCGGCGGTGTGGGCGAGCCCGTTCTCGGCGCGGGTGTCGTTTCCCGAGCACCATCCGCTGTTCGCGGGCTTCCTCGACGCGGCGCCGCAGGCGGTCTCGGACGTCTTGATGGGATACGACCTCGTGCTCGTGGTGGGTGCGCCGGTCTTCACCTTCCATGTGCCGGGCGATTGCGCGCTGTTCCGCTCGGGCATCCCGATCGTCCAGCTCACGACCGACGGCGAGGCGGCGGCGTCGGCACCCGCGGGCATGAGCATCCTCGGCAGCATGACGCTCGCCATCCCGGCGCTGACCGAGGCGGTGCCGGCCACGCGCCGCCGCCGGCCGCCCGCGCACAAGCGGGTGGCGGCGCCGGCGGCGCGCGAGCCGATCCCGGTCGAATATCTGTTCGACCGTCTCGCCGCCGCGCTGCCGAAGGACGCCATCGTCGTCGAAGAGGCGCCCTCGCACCGCCCCGCGATGCACGACCACCTGCCGATCCGGTCCTGGCGCGGCTTCTACACCATGGCAAGCGGGGGCCTCGGCTATTCGCTGCCGGCCTCGGCCGGCATCGCGCTCGCCGAGCCGGGGCGCCGCGTGGTGTGTGTGATCGGCGACGGCTCGATGATGTATTCGGTGCAGGCGTTGTGGAGCGCGGTGCAGCACCGGCTGCCTGTCACGGTCGTGGTCATCGACAATGCCGGCTACGGCGCGATGCGTTCGTTCAGCCGCGTGCTCCAGGTCCGCGGCGTGCCCGGCATCGAGCTGCCCGGCCTCGATTTCGTGAAGCTGGCCGAGGGCATGGGCTGCCCGGCGCGGCGGGTGACCAAGCCGAAGGCGCTCGGCCCCGCGCTGAACGAGGCCCTCGCCGCCGACGGCCCGATGCTGCTGTCGGTCGCGATCGACGCCACCGTCCCGGTGCTCTACCACGACGATTGAACTTCGTAGGGTGGGGTAGCCTGCTTGCCCGCGTGCGGCGTGGGACGTGGGCACAGGCCTTGCCGATGCCCACCCTGCCGCTCACCCCGCGAAGCGGCCGACCGGCTGGCCGGGGACCTCGACCCGGGTCATCAGCAGGCTGCCGGTGAGCGGATAGTCGCGCTTCACCTCGTCGCTCGCGTATTGCGACAGGCTGGTGATGAAGAGCGTCCTCATGTCGTCGCCGCCGAAGCAGGGCATGGTCGGCATCGTCACCGGGACCGGCAGG
>DASZVN010000083.1:0-12903 GCA_035547055.1 Hyphomicrobiales bacterium | reverse complement strand
CAGGATCTTGTACGGCATCTTGTTCGCGGTCGCGAGCTTGGGCGCGTTGTTCGCGACGATGGTGCCGTAGGTATCGTTGGTGTGAAGGATGACGACGGTCTTGGGCGCCTTCTTGGTGTAGTCGAACAGCAGGGTCTGGTTCGCGAAGGCGTCGTTCAGGATCATCGGCACGGTGGGGAAGTTCCGCACTACCCATTTGTAGCCGGATTCGGTGATCTGCGGCGCGGCGCCGACGTTCACGACGTAGGGCACGCCCTTCTGCTCGGCGACCTGGACCGAGGCGATGGTCTGGCCGGAGTCGAAGGCGCCGATCAGGACGTTGCAGCCCTGGTCGATCAGCTTGGCGGCGACGGTGCGGGCGATCTCGGGCTTGGTCTCGGTGTCGCCGTCGACGATGTCGAACTCGGGATAGCCGAGGGTGGGCAGCAGCTTCTGCGCCGCGATGGCGCCGCGCTTCTCGTCCTGACCGATCTGCGCCTGCGGCCCGGAGAAGGGCAGCACGAGGCCGATCTTGAGCTTCTTGCTGCCCTGCGCGATCGCCGGCTTCCACGGAAAGCCGAGCGCTGCGGCCCCTGCGGCGGCGCCGGCCGCCGCGGCAAAGCCGCGCCGGGTCAATCCGCCCGTCGCGGATGTCTTGTCGGACTTGGTCATGAGGAGCCCTCCCTGTCGCCCTGTTGTTCCCGCACTTGGCGGCAAAGTGGACGAGACCGATAAGCTTTGCAAGGCGAGGAGGAAGACAGGGAGACGCACCGTCCGTGACGGCTGGTTGGCAGCCGGCAAGCGTCAAAGCGGGCGTGAGGTCATTGATTTCTCATTGAGAAAGACAGAGGATCGGACGTGGCGCGGATGGCGGCCGGTAGCGTCCGCCGCCCGGGCGCCGATGACGTGGGAGGTTCGCCATGGACGTCGTGTTTCCCGACATCCCGCTCTATCAGGGCTGGACGGCGCCGCTGCGCATCGAATCCGACCTGCAGGACCTCGAGGTCATCCAGGGCTCGGTGCCGAAGGAGCTTGCCGGCACGCTCTATCGCTGCGGGCCCGACCGGCAGTATCCGCCGCTCTTCAAGGACGACGTTTTCATCGACGGCGAGGGCATGGTCGTCATGTTCCGCTTCGAGGACGGCCATGTCGACTTCAAGAGCCGCTGGGTGCGCAACGAGCGCTTCATGGCCCAGGCCAAGGCGCGCCGCTCGCTGTTCGGCCGCTACCGCAACCGCTACACCAACGACCCCTCGGTCGAGGGCGTCGACAACGGCACCGCCAACACCAACACGGTGTGGCACGGCGGCAAGCTGCTGGTCCTGAAAGAGTCGGCGATGCCGATCGAGCTCGACCCCGACACGCTCGAGACCCGCGAGAAGTGGGACTACGACGGCGCGGTCAAGGCGGTGTCGATGACCGCCCATCCCAAGCTCGACGAGATCACCGGCGAGCTCCTGACCTTCTCCTACCAGGCCCGCGGCGACGCCACGACCGACATCGTCTATTACGTCATCGGCAAGGACGGGAAGGTCGCCCACGAAGTCTGGTTCAACATGCCATGGCCGGCCTGCGTCCACGATTTCGCGGTGTCGGAGAGCCACGTCGTCTTCCCGTTCTTCCCGCTCATCACCGATCTCGACGTGCTGAAGAAGGGCGGCCCGTTCTACCAGTGGCACCCGGACGAGCAGTGCCATTTCGCGGTGCTGCCGCGCTACGGCAAGGCCGAGGACATCCGCTGGTTCCGCGGCCCGGCGGCCTCGGCCGGCCATATGATGAACGCCGTCACCGAGGGCTCGAAGGTCCATCTCGACCTCTGCCTCTATGACGGCAACTGCTTCCCGTTCTTCCCGAAGACCGACGGCACCGAGACCGAGCCGGTGCCGCCGTTCCTGACGCGCCTCACCTTCGACCTCGCGAGCAACAGCGACGCCTACACCCAGACCAGGCTCTGCCCGGTGCCGTGCGAGATGCCGCGCACCGACGACCGCTGGCAGGGCCGGCCCTATCGCCACGGCTACATGATGTCGTTCACCAACCGGGCGGACGGCAACTCGCTCGGCCATGTCGACTTCAAGACCGGGAAGTTCGAGACCTACAGCTTCGGGCCGGGCACCGCGATCCAGGAGCCGTGCTTCGTGCCGCGCCGGCCCGACGCGGCGGAGGGCGACGGCTGGATCGTCGCGATCGTCAACTGCCTGAACGAGAACCACTCGAACCTCGCGGTGGTCGACGCGACGGACATCACCGCGGGCCCGGTGGCGCTGCTGAAGCTGCCGGTGCGCGTCCGCATGACCTTCCACGGCATGTGGGTGCCGGCCGAAGCGCTGCGGACGGGCCAGTACGACATGAAGCTCGGCCCCGCCGCGGCGGCTTAGCGTTGGGCGCTTGCCACGTCATGGCCGGGCTTGTCCAGGCCATCCACGACTGACTTCCTTGGCGCCGCCGCAAACTCGTGGATGCCGGGCTCAACGCCGGGCATGACGGGAGGCGAGGGCCGGAACAGGGTCATATGTTTGGAGGAAGATGCGGATGAGCGGGGCGACGGGGCTATCGGTCGAGGACCGGCTCGACATCCAGGATCTGTTCGCCCGCTACTCCTGGGCGATCGATCTTGCCGACGAGGAGCTGGCGGTGACCTGCTTCGCGAAGGATTGCTGGTTCGACCATCTCTGGCAGGGCCGGGTGCAAGGCCACGAGGCGATCCTCGCGAACCTCCACGAGCTCTGGTACGACCGCCAGAGCTGGTGGTTCGCCCGCCACCACGTCTTCGACACCTTCCTGATGAAGGCCGAGAACGGCGGCGCGCGCGTGAAGAGCTTCTTCCAGATCTTCCAGCACAGCGTCGACTACAACACCAATTTTGTCTTCGGCATCGGCACCCGCGACGATTTCTGCATCAAGGAGAACGGCGTCTGGGTGTTCCAGTCGCTGCGGGTCAACGCCTGGACGACGGTCGACCAGGTGCCGTGGAAGGGCAAGATCACCATGCCGCCGCGGCCCGGCCCGGCGCGCCCGGTGTCGTCCAAGGCGGCGGAGTAAGGCGGGTCCGGCCGCCCCCTCCACCATGCTTCGCATGGTCCCCCTCCCCCGCTGCGCGGGGGAGGATTTGCGCCGCGCCTGCTTGATCCTCCCCTGCGACGCGGGGGAGGTGGCGAGCGTAGCGAGCCGGAGGGGGTCAGGCGACGTCGTGGTGACCGACGGCGCGCTTCAGATCGTGACGGGCGAGCCGATCTCGACGACGCGCTCGGTCGGGATCTGGAAATAGCTCGACGCGTCGTCGGAGTTGCGGGCGAGCGCGATGTAGAGCTTCTCCTGCCAGCGCGGCATCGCCGAGCGCGGCGCGCGGCGGAGCGAGCGGCGCGACAGGAAGAACGACAGCGCCATGATGTCGTAGGTCCAGCCCTGGCGGCGGGCGATCGCGAGCGCCTTGGAGATGTTCGGGCTCTCGGCGAAGCCGTAGGTCACGCACATGCGCCAGAAGGTGTCGCCGAGCCGGTCGATCTTGACCCGCTCGTCGGGGTCGACGCGAGGCGCGTCGGCGGTCAGCACCGTCAGGATGACGTTGCGTTCGTGCAGCACCTTGTAGTGCTTGAGGCTGTGGAGGAGGGCGGTCGGCGCGCTGTCGGGGTCGCTGGTCAGGAAGACGGCGGTGCCCGGCACGCGGTGCGGCGGCTTCTTCTCCAGCGTGCGCACGAGGTCGGCGAGCGGGACCTCGAGGCGCCGCGTCTTGGCGATGACGATGCGGGTGCCCTTGCGCCAGCTCAGCATCACCGTGAGGAGCACGCCGCCGAACAGGAGCGGCATCCAGCCGCCCTCGACGATCTTCAGGAGGTTGGCGCCGAAGAACACGAGGTCGAGCGCGAGGAACGGCGCGATCACCGCGCAGGCGAGCACCGGTCCCCAGTGCCAGTTGCGCCAGATCACCACCACCGCCATCAGAGCGGTCACGACCATGGTGCCGCTGACCGCGATGCCGTAGGCCCCGGCCAGCGCGCTCGACGTGCCGAACAGCCCGACCAGGAGGAGCACGCCGAGCAGCATGAACAGGTTGATGCGCGGCACGTAGATCTGGCCGAAATGCCGGGCCGAGGTGTGGCGCACCTCGAGGCGCGGCAGGAGGCCGAGCTGGATCGCCTGGCGACTCAGCGAATAGGCCCCGGTGATGACCGCCTGGCTCGCGATGATGGTGGCCGCCGCGGCGAGGCAGACCACCGGCAGCAGCGCCCAGCTCGGCATCAGCAGGAAGAACGGATTCTCGGCGGCGTCGGGCTTGGTCACGACCAGCGCGCCCTGGCCGAGATAGTTCAGGACCAGCGACGGCAGCACCAGCACCAGCCAGGCGATGCGGATCGGCGGGGCGCCGAAATGGCCGAGATCGGCATAGAGCGCCTCGGCACCGGTGACGGCCAGGAACACCGAGCCCAGGGTGAGCAGGCCGATCATGCCGTGATGGGTGAGGAAATCGACCGCGTAGGCCGGGTTGAACGCGCGCAGGACGCCCGGCTCCTGGGCGAGGTTGTAGGCGCCGGCGATCGCGATCGCGAGGAACCACAGCAGCATCACCGGGCCGAAGAAGGCCGCGACCCGAGCGGTGCCGCGCGACTGCACCGCGAACAGCAGCACCAGGATGACGACGGTGATCGGCACGACGAACGGCGTCAGGTTGGGCGCAGCGACCTTGAGGCCCTCGATCGCCGACAGCACCGAGAGCGCCGGGGTGATGACCGCATCGCCGTAGAACAGCGAGGCCGCCACGGCGCCGAGCACGAGAATGATCGGGCTGGCATAGCCCAGCGCCCGCTGCGCCAGCGCCATCAGGGCGAGCGTGCCGCCCTCGCCGCGGTTGTCGGCGTTCAGGAGCAGGACGACGTATTTCAGCGTGACGATGATGAACAGCGTCCACAGGATCAGCGACACGACGCCGTACGCGACCAGCGGGGTCGGCGCGCCGGGGCCGGGCACCGCGGCGTCGATCGCCTCGCGGAAGGCGTAGAGCGGGCTTGTGCCGATGTCGCCGTAGACGACCCCGATCGAGCCGATGGTCAGCGCGGCGAGGCCGACGCGTGGCGCCGGTTCGACGGCCCCTTCGCCGGGCAGGGCGGCGTGGCCGAGGGCAGCATCGGCCGCCTCCTCGGAAGGCGTCGCCGGCCGGCTGTTGCGCTGCATTGCCATCGGTCGCGCCGTCGGGCTAGAGCCCCGGCACCGGCTCCCACCCGCCCTTGTTCATGAGGCCGCCGAGGCCGTTGCAGGTCAGCACCTGGGTGCCCGGCAGGAGCGGCGGCCGGCGGTGGGCCGCCTTCGCCAGCGCGTCCACCACCTCGCGGCACACCACGAGATGGATCGCCGGATAGCGGCGCACGATGCCCTCCACCTCCTTCTGCACGATGTTGCTGCCGGGGATCGCCAGCAGCACCGCCGGGCCGAGCAGGACGATGCGGAACTCCTTCACCTGATGGGCGGCGGCGAGGTCGCGCGCGGTGCGGGCGGCGCGCTCGAGCCGGCGCGGATCGTGGTCGTCGATCAGCACGTATTGAAGCTGGCCGGGGCGTCCGACGGCCGTCGGGCCGGGAGCCGCGTGGTGGCGGTGGCTGCTGCGGGCGCCGGCGGGGGCGCTGGCGGCGATCGCCGCGAGGAGGGCAAGAGCACCGACGGCGAGGAGGCGGTTCATGGCGGCCCGTTGGTCGGAAGCGGATCGGACGATCTCAAGACGCGCCCATGTGCGACGGTTGGGCGGCGGAAGCAAGTCCCTAGGGCTGGACCTGGTCGCGCAGGCTCGGCGGCTCGCGCCGCGCAGCATCGTACCATTCCTGCATCGGCGCGAGCGCCAGCACGGCATTCATATAGGTGCGGACCGGGCCGTCGACAGGGACGGCGTAGGTCTCGAAGCGGGTCACGACCGGCGCGTACATGGCGTCCGCGGCCGAGAAGCGGCCGTAGAGGAAAGGGCCGCCGCGGCCGAAACGGCCGCGCGCCGCCTGCCACAATTGCCGGATCCGGGCGACGTCGCGCCGAGTGCCCTCGTCCTGCTCGACCGGGGCCGGCGGCCGCCTGAGGTTCATGCCGAGCACGCGGCGCAGGTCGGGAAAGCCGCTGTGCATCTCGGCCGAGACGGAGCGGGCCTCGGCCCGTGCCGCAGGATCGGCCGGCCAGACGTGAGCCTCGGGGTGGCGCTCGGCGAGATATTCGAGGATCGCGAGCGAATCCCAGACGACCGTGTCGCCGTCCCTCAGCACCGGCACCTTGCCGGCGGGCGACTGGTCGAGAAAGGTGCCCTGCTGGCCGGGCAGGCCCAGCCGCACGTTCACCTCCGCGAACGGGATGCCCGCGACCCTCATCATCAGCCAGGGCCGGAGCGACCAGCTCGAGTAGGTCTTGTCGGCGACGACGAGCTGATAGGCCATGGCGCTTCCTCAGGCTCCCACCGCGACGTTGTCGATGAGGCGCGTCGCGCCGAGCTTCGCGGCCGCGAGCAGGCGCCGCGGCCGGCCGGCGGCCGGCGCTGCGAGCGTCGCGGCATCGCGGAGCTCCACGTAGTCCACGACGAAGCCCGCGGCGGCGATTGTCTGCCGGGCTTCGGCAAGAGCCGTCTCCGCTGCGGCGCCGCCTTCGATCGCCGCGGCGGCCGCGGCGAGCGCCCGATGGAGCGCCGGCGCGGCGGCGCGCTCGGCGGGCGCGAGATAGGCGTTGCGCGAGGACAGGGCGAGGCCGTCGGCCTCGCGGACGATCGGCACCCCCTCGATGCGGACGGGGATGTCGAGATCCGCCACGAGTCGTTCGATCACGCGGAGCTGCTGGAAGTCCTTCTCGCCGAACAGGGCGACGTCGGGCCGGACCTGGAGCAGCAGCTTCGCCACCACGGTCGCGACGCCGGCGAAGAAATGCGGCCGGGTGACGCTCTCCAGGCCTTCGGCCGGCCCGGCGGGAACGATCCTGGTGGCGAAGCCGGCGGGATACATCTCCTCGACCGAGGGTGCCCAGATCAGGTCGACGGGCTTGGCCGCGAGCTTCGCCCGATCCGCGTCGAAGGTGCGGGGATAGCGCGAAAAATCCTCGTTCGGGGCGAACTGCGTCGGGTTGACGAAGATCGACACCACCACCCGCCGCGCCGCTTTCGCCGCGGCATCCACCAGCGCGAGGTGGCCGTCGTGGAGCGCGCCCATGGTCGGGACCAGCGCGACGCTCTCGCCCGTGGCGCGCCACGCCGCGACGCGGGCCTGAAGGGCGCGCGTCGCGTTTGCGATGTCGGGGTGGTTCGCCATGCTCCGCCTCCCATGGGCGCGGATGCCAGCGCCTCTAATGGGTCGCGATCTGGCCGGAGCCGATGGCCGCCTTCAGCTCGCGCAGGCGGTCGAGCATCTCCTGGGCGCGACGCCGGGTGTCTTCGGCGGTGGCGTCGGCGAGGTCCTCGGTTGCGTCCTGGATTTCCTGGTCGAGCTTGGCCGCGTCGACCTCCTCGGCGGGGAGGGCGTTTTCGGCGAGGATGGTGAGGCCGCGCTCGGGCGTGTTCTCGGCAAGGCCGGAGCGGACGAACAGGCGCCGCGTGGTGCCGCCGGCGATCACCGTGACGATGCCGGGCCGGAGCGAGGAGATGATCGGCGCGTGGCCGGGCAGCACGGTAAACTCGCCCTCGGTGCCGGGCACGCGCACCTCGTCGGCGGGCTCCGAGATCAGCAGCCGCTCGGGCGAGACCAGCTCAAAGGGAAAAGTGGCCATCGGTTTCTCCAGCGCTTCTGCGCCCGCCTACGCTGTCATCCCGGAAGCGGCGAAGCCGCTGTCCGGGATCCGGTCTCATCCGCCGAACCTGGCCCCGGATCCCGGCTCCAGCCATCTCGGGCTTGCCCGAGATGGCCTCTAAAGTTCGCACACCAGGCAAGCCCGCTGTGCGTGCTCCGGCCGGGATGACAGGCGCCCTGTTCGCCCTTACGCCGCGCGGGCGAGCTGCTCGGCCTTGGCGACGGCTTCCTCGATGGTGCCGACCATGTAGAAGGCCGCCTCGGGGAGGTGGTCGTACTTGCCGCCGCAGAGGTCGCGGAAGCCGGCGATGGTGTCCTTCAGCTCGACGAACTTGCCCGGCGCGCCGGTGAACACCTCCGCCACGTGGAACGGCTGGCTCAGGAAGCGCTCGATCTTCCGCGCGCGGGCGACGGTGAGCTTGTCCTCTTCCGACAGCTCGTCCATGCCGAGGATCGCGATGATGTCCTGGAGCGACTTGTAGCGCTGCAGCACCTGCTGGACGGTGCGGGCGGTCTGGTAGTGCTCCTCGCCGACGACGCGCGGGTCGAGCATGCGCGAGGTCGAGTCGAGCGGATCGACCGCCGGGTAGATGCCCTTCTCGGCGATGCCGCGCGACAGCACGGTGGTGGCATCCAGATGGGCGAACGAGGTCGCCGGCGCCGGGTCGGTCAGGTCGTCGGCCGGCACGTAGATCGCCTGCACCGAGGTGATCGAGCCTTTGGTCGTGGTGGTGATGCGCTCCTGCAGCGCGCCCATGTCGGTCGCGAGCGTCGGCTGGTAGCCCACCGCCGAGGGGATGCGGCCGAGCAGCGCCGACACTTCCGAGCCCGCCTGGGTGAAGCGGAAGATGTTGTCGACGAAGAACAGCACGTCCTGGCCCTGGTCGCGGAAGTGCTCGGCGACGGTGAGGCCGGAGAGCCCGACGCGGGCGCGGGCGCCCGGGGGCTCGTTCATCTGGCCGTAGACGAGGGCGCATTTCGAGCCCTCGCCGCCGCCCTTCTTGTTGACGCCGGACTCGATGAACTCGTGGTAGAGATCGTTGCCCTCGCGGGTGCGCTCGCCGACGCCGGCGAACACCGAGAAGCCGCCGTGGGCCTTGGCGATGTTGTTGATCAGCTCCTGGATCAGCACGGTCTTGCCGACGCCGGCGCCGCCGAACAGGCCGACCTTGCCGCCGCGGGCATAGGGGGCGAGCAGGTCCACCACCTTGATGCCGGTGACGAGGATGTCGGCCTCGGTCGACTGCTCGGCATAGCTCGGCGCCGGCTGGTGGATCGGGCGGGTCGCCTCGGCGTCGATCGGGCCGGCCTCGTCGACCGGCTCGCCGATGACGTTCATGATGCGGCCGAGCGTGCCCGGTCCGACCGGTACCGCGATCGGCTGGCCGGTGTCCTTCACCGCCTGGCCGCGGACGAGGCCGTCGGTCGAGTCCATCGCGATGGTGCGGACCGTGTTCTCGCCGAGATGCTGCGCGACCTCGAGCACGAGGCGGCGGCCGTGATTGTCGGTTTCGATCGCGTTCAGGATGGCCGGCAGCTCGCCCTCGAACTGCACGTCGACGACCGCGCCGATGACCTGGGTGATGTGTCCGTTGGTGGCCATTTTCGTTCCTTGGAGTGCGGGGTCAGACGACGGTCAGCGTGACCGGCACGTTGCCGTGCGTCGCCCGGGAATAGGGGCAGATGCGGTGGGCATCCTGGACCAGGGCCTCGACCGCAGCGCGGTCGGCGCCCGGGATCTGCACCTTGATCTCGATGTTGAAGCCGAAGCTGACCTCGTCCTTGTCCATGGTGAGGTTCACGGTCACCCTGGCAGCCTGGCCGTCGACATTGTGCTTCTTCGCGAGCGCGAGGATCGCCGAGCCGAAGCAGGCCGAATAGCCGAGCGCGAAGAGCTGCTCCGGATTGTGGCCTTCGCCCGAGCCGCCCATCTCCTTCGGGATCGCCATCGCCAGCGCGAGGGCGTTGTCCTTCAGGATGGCGCGGCCGTTGCGGCCGCCCGTCGTCGTTGCGGAAGTGTGGTAGGCCATCGCCGCCTCCTCAAAGCGCCTCGGCGCCGGAGATGATCTCGATCAGCTCCTTGGTGATCATCGCCTGGCGGGTGCGGTTGTAGTCGAGCGTGTAGCGCTTGATCATCTCGCCGGCGTTGCGGGTGGCGTTGTCCATCGCGCTCATCTGGGCGCCGTAGAACGAGGCCTGGTTCTCCAGGAGCGCGCGGAAGATCTGGGTCGCGATGTTCTTGGGCAGGAGGTTGGCGAGGATCTCGTTCTCGTCGGGCTCGTACTCGTAGGCGACCGGCTCGGCCGTCGCCGCCTGCTCCGGCATCTGCGCAGGGATGAGCTGCTGCGCCGTCGGCACCTGCGAGATCACCGAGCGGAAGCGCGAGAAGAACAGGGTCGCGACGTCGAACTCGCCGGCGTCGAACAGGTCGAGCACCTTCTTCGCGATCATGTCGGCTTCGCCGAACCCGACCTGGCGCACCGCGCGCAGGTCCACGACCTCGACGATGCGCGACGGGAACTGGCGCTTCAGGACGTCGGCGCCCTTGCGGCCGACGCAGAGGATCTTCACCTCCTTGCCTTCGGCCATCAGGCGCACGGCGGTGTCGCGGGCGAGGCGGGCGATCGCCGAGTTGAAGGCGCCGGCGAGGCCGCGCTCGCCGGTCGCGACGACGAGGAGATGCGTCCGGTCGAGCCCGGTGCCGGCAAGGAGCCGTGGGGCCTGCGCCCCGGCCTGCATGCCGGCGGCGAGGCTCGCCAGCACCGCCTCCATGCGCTCGGCATAGGGGCGGGCGCTCTCGGCCGCGCTCTGGGCGCGACGCAGCTTCGCCGCGGCGACCATCTGCATCGCCTTGGTGATCTTCTGCGTCGCCTTGACCGAGGCGATGCGGTTGCGGAGGTCCTTCAGGCTCGGCATGGCGGGACGCCGTCGCTCCTCACGCGAACTGCTTGGCGAAGGTGTCGAGCGCCTGGCGCAGCGTCGCCTCGGTCTCCTTGGTCAGCTCGCGGCTGGTGCGGATCGAGTCGAGCACCTCCGGGTGCTGGCCACGGAGATAGGTCAGGAACTCCTGCTCGAAGGCGCGGACCTGGCCGAGCTCGAGCTTGTCGAGATAGCCGTTGGTGCCGGCGAAGATCACCACCACCTGCTCTTCGACCTTCATCGGCGAGAACTGCGGCTGCTTGAGGAGCTCGGTCAGGCGCGAGCCGCGGTTCAGCAGGCGCTGGGTCGTGGCGTCGAGATCGGAGCCGAACTGCGCGAAGGCCGCCATCTCGCGATACTGCGCGAGCTCGCCCTTGATGCGCCCGGCGACCTGCTTCATCGCCTTGATCTGGGCCGAGGAGCCGACGCGCGAGACCGAGATGCCGACGTTCACCGCCGGGCGGATGCCTTGGTAGAACAGGTCGGTCTCCAGGAAGATCTGGCCGTCGGTGATCGAGATGACGTTGGTCGGGATGTAGGCCGAGACGTCGTTCGCCTGGGTCTCGATCACCGGCAGCGCCGTCAGCGAGCCCGAGCCGTTGTCCTCGTTGAGCTTGGCCGCGCGCTCCAGGAGGCGGGAGTGCAGGTAGAACACGTCGCCCGGATAGGCCTCGCGGCCCGGCGGGCGGCGCAGGAGGAGCGACATCTGGCGATAGGCCACCGCCTGCTTCGACAGGTCGTCGTAGCAGATCAGCGCGTGCATGCCGTTGTCGCGGAAATACTCGCCCATGGCGCAGCCGGACATCGGCGCCAGGAACTGCATCGGCGCCGCGTCGGAAGCGGTGGCGGCGACGACGATCGAATAGTCGAGCGCGCCGTTCTCCTCCAGCACCTTCACGAACTGCGCCACCGTCGAGCGCTTCTGCCCGACCGCGACGTAGACGCAGTAGAGCTTCTGCTTCTCGTCGCCGGTGGCGTTGAGCGGCTTCTGGTTCAGGATGGTGTCGAGGATGACGGCGGTCTTGCCGGTCTGGCGGTCGCCGATGATCAGCTCGCGCTGGCCGCGCCCGATCGGGATCAGGGCGTCGATCGCCTTGAGGCCGGTCTGCATCGGCTCGTTGACCGACTTGCGCGGGATGATGCCGGGCGCCTTGACGTCGACGCGCCGCCGCTCGGTCGCCTCGATCGGGCCCTTGCCGTCGATCGGGTTGCCGAGGGCGTCGACGACACGGCCGAGCAGGCCCTTGCCGACCGGCACCTCGACGATCGCGCCAGTGCGCTTGACGGTGTCGCCTTCCTTGATCGAGCGGTCGTCGCCGAAGATCACGACGCCGACATTGTCGACCTCGAGGTTCAGCGTCATGCCGCGGACGCCGCCGGGGAACTCGACCATCTCGCCGGCCTGGACCTGGTCGAGGCCGTAGATGCGGGCGATGCCGTCGCCGACCGACAGCACCTGGCCGACCTCCGAGACCTCGGCCTCCTGGCCGAAATTCTGGATTTGCTCTTTGAGGATCGCGGAGATCTCGGCCGCGCGGATATCCATCAGCGCACCTCTTTCATGGCAAGCTGCATCTGGGTGAGTTTGGTCTTGAGCGAGGTGTCGACCATGCGGCTGCCGAGCCGCACGATCAGGCCACCGATGATCGAAGGATCGACCTTGAGGTCGAGCCGGACCTCGCGCCCGGCGACGGCGCGGAGGGCCTCGGCGATGTCGCGGAGCCTGGCGTCGGACGGCCGCTCGGCGAGCGTCACCTCGGCGGTGACCTCGCCGCGGGCCTGGGCGACGAGCGCGCGGAACGCCTTGATCATGTCCGCGATCGCGAACAGGCGGCGGTTCTTCGCAGTCAGGCGGATGAAATTGCCGGCGAGGCCGCCGATCCCGGCGCGGGCGAGCACCGCGGTCACGGCGGCGAGCTGCTCCTCGGCGGAGAACACCGGGCTGTGGACCAGGCGACGCAGGTCCTCGCTCTCGTGGAGGAGGCCGGCGAAGCGGTCAAGGTCGGCCAGCACCGCATCGACCGCGCCCTGTTCGCGGGCGAGCTCGTAAAGCGCCGAGCCGTAGCGCCTGGCAATGCCCGATACGGTCGCGTCGTCGCCCGTCACCGCTCCACTCTCGCCGCTTGCACAGGGTCCGGGCGCTGCCTGCGAAGAAGCATCCCAAGCCCCTGATTTTCCGGGTGATTCTAGGCCGCAAGCCACCCCTCGCCGGGAGCCGCTCCGCGGGCCGCGGGTTCCCTAACACACCTCCCATGGCCACGCAACCGCG
>DASZVN010000082.1:0-13033 GCA_035547055.1 Hyphomicrobiales bacterium | reverse complement strand
CACGCCGATGCCGGCGGTGACGTTGAGGCACAGCACCCACCACATCAGGTAGAACTGCGGCGTCTTCATCGCCTGGTCGACGTGCACGTTCTCGGTCGTGATGAGCTTCTGCGGCGTCGCCGGCGGCACATAGCCGGCCGGCGCCCAGCCCTCGCGCGGAACCCGCACGATGGTCGCGCCGATCATCATGAAGATGAAATAGATGACACCGAGGGCGATGAAGGTCTCGGCGACGCCGATATGGGTGGCGGTGGTGAACCGGTGCATCAGCCACACCGACAGCGGCGCGGCGATGAAGGCGCCGCCGCCGAAGCCCATGATCGCAAGGCCCGTCGCCATGCCCGGCCGGTCCGGGAACCAGGTGATCAGGGTCTTGACCGGCGAGATGTAGCCGATGCCGAGGCCGCAGCCGCCGATGACGCCGTAGCCGAGATAGATGAGCCAGATCTGGTGAACGTAGACGCCGATCGCGGAGATGATGAAGCCGCCGCCGAAGCAGCAGGCCGCCGTGAACATCGCCTTGCGCGGGCCGACGCGGTCGAGCCAGGTGCCCGCAAAGGCCGCCGACAGGCCGAGAAAGACGATGCCGAGGCTGAAGATCCAGCCGAGCTCGGGGATGCTCCAGTCGTTCGGGGCCGACTTGGTGATGCCGATCAGCTTGGTCATCGGCAGGTTGAACACGCTGAACGCGTAGGCCTGGCCGATGCACAGGTGCACGCACAGCGCCGCCGGCGGCACGAGCCAGCGGCTGAAGCCGGGCTTCGCGACGATGCGCTCCCGGTCGAGGATGCCGGGCCGCCCACCTTGGCCCGCCGTAGAGGTGTAGCTCATGATGCGTTTCTCCCAAGCGCGAGGTCGTCGGCCATCCGGGGCTTGACGCCCTCTACGGTCCTGTCGCGAGTTGCGACGGCGCCGGGACGGCACGCACGTGGCGGGAGGTTGAGCAGAATTCTCAACAAATTCAAGGTGAATCGCCGCGATCGCTCAGACGCTGTCTTCTCTGTTGTTGAAAACCTCGCAGTACGACGGACTTGGCGGGATTCGGGGCGCCGCGGCCGGGGCGTTGGATCCGCCCGTTGCGGCCGTTCGCCTCGCTCCCGGCGCAGGCCCGCCGGCCGGGAAGCGTGGAAGCTCGGCATCGGATACAATCGCCCCGGCTGCGGATGATCGGGCCGGACGGGACGCGAATGGACAGCAAGGTCGACGACAAGATCGAGCAGCAGCCTGCCAAGCCGCCACTCAGGCCGGCCGCGCGGCAGCGGCGCCGGCGCTGGATCGTCGGCGCGGCGCTCGTGGTGCTCGCGGCCGGTGCCGGCGCGGCCTATTGGCTCGGCCATCACGTCCCGGCGACCTCGCAGCGCGCGGCCGCCCCCGCCGCCGGGCGCGGCCGCTTCGCCGGCGGCGCCGGGCCGCAGCCGGTCGCGGTCGCCGCGGCAGCCAAGGGCAGCATCCCGATCTATTTCAATGCGCTCGGCACGGTGACCTCGCTCGCGACGGTGACCGTCAAGAGCCAGGTCTCGGGCCAGATCACCGACATCGCCTTCACCGAGGGTGCGATGGTCAAGAAGGGCGACTTCCTGGTCCAGATCGACCCGCGGCCGTTCCAGGCCGCGCTCGACCAGCTCCAGGGCCAGCTCGCCCGCGACCAGGCGATGCTCGAGAACGCCAAGCTCGACCTCGCCCGCTACGAGAAGCTCGGCCAGCAGAACTCGGTCGCCAAGCAGACCGTCGACACCCAGAAGGCGACGGTGGAGGCCGACCAGGGCACCGTGCTGTCCGATCAGGCCCAGGTCGAGGCGCAGAAGCTGAACCTCGCCAACGCCCACATCGTCTCGCCGATCGACGGCCGCGTCGGCCTGCGCCAGGTCGACCTCGGCAACTACGTCCAGGCCGGCGACGCCACCGGCCTCGTCGTCATCACCCAGCTCCAGCCGATCTCGGCGGTGTTCTCGCTGCCCGAGGACGACCTGCCGAGACTCATGGGCCGGCTCCGGACGGGGGCGACGCTGCCGGTGACGCTCTACGACCGCAGCGACAGCCACGAGATCGCGACCGGCACGCTCGCGACCGTCGACAACCAGATCGACCCGGCGACCGGCACGGTGAAGATGCGGGCGATGTTCCCGAACGCCGATTTCGCCCTGTTCCCGAACCAGTTCGTCAATGCCCGGGTACTGGTCGACACCCTCGCCGACACCGTCGTGGTGCCGACCGCGGCGATCCAGCAGGGCGCGCCGGGCGCCTTCGTCTGGGTGGTGGGCGACGGCAACCAGGTGACCGCGAAGCCGGTGAAGACCGGCCCGGCCGACGGCGACAAGACCGCGGTGATCTCCGGCCTCGCCGCCGGCGACAAGGTCGTGGTGGACGGGGTCGACCGGCTCCGCGACGGCATGCGCGTCGCGATCCCGGCGGCACGCGGCGCCGGTGCCGCCAACGCCGAGGCCGGCCCTGGCAGCACCGCCGCGGGTGCCGATGCCGCTCGGCCGGCCGCGGCCGACGCCGACCGCCGCGCCCGCTACCGCGCCTATATGCAGTCCCACGGTGGCCAGCGGCCGCCGCGCCAAGGCGGCGGCGGGGCCGGACCGGCCCAATGAGCGACGAGGAGACGGGGACGGAGGGCGAGCGCGCGTTCAACCCGTCGCGTCTCTTCATCCTGCGCCCGGTCGCGACCACGCTCCTGATGGTCGCGATCCTCCTCATCGGCGGCGTCGCCTATCTGTTCCTTCCGCTGTCGGCGCTGCCCGAGGTCGACTACCCGACCATCCAGGTCCAGACCTTCTATCCCGGCGCCAGCCCGGACGTGATGACGGCCTCGGTCACCGCGCCGCTGGAGCGGCAATTCGGCCAGATGCCGGGGCTCGACCAGATGTCGTCGGAGTCCTCCGCCGGCGCCTCGGTGATTACGCTGCGCTTCAGCCTCGACCTCTCGCTCGACGTCGCCGAGCAGGAGGTCCAGGCGGCGATCAACGCCTCGGGCAGCCTGCTACCCTCGGATCTCCCGGCGCCGCCGATCTACGCCAAGGTCAACCCCGCCGACGCCCCGATCCTGACGCTGGCGGCAACCTCGAAGACGCTGCCGCTGACCGACGTCGAGAACTACGCCGAAACCCGCCTCGCGCAGAAAATCTCGCAGCTTCCCGGCGTCGGCCTCGTCAGCATCTCGGGCGGCCAGCGGCCTGCCATCCGCATCCGCGCCAACCTGAAGGCGCTCGCGGCCTACGGCCTCAACATCGACGACCTCAGGACCACGGTCGCGAACCTCAACGTCAGCGCGCCCAAGGGCAGCTTCGACGGGCCGTCGCGCTCCTACACGATCGACGCCAACGACCAGATCGAGGACCCCAAGGACTACGGCGAGGCCATCATCGCCTATCGCAACGGCGCCCCAGTCCGCCTCAAGGCGGTCGCCGACATCGTGTCGGGCGCCGAGAATGACAAGCTCGGCGCCTGGGTCGACACCACGCCCGCGGTGATCCTCGACATCCGCCGCCAGCCCGGCGCCAACGTCATCCAGGTGGTCGACGGCATCAAGAAGCTCTTGCCGTCGCTCCGTGAGACGCTGCCGGCGGCGATGACGGTGACGCCGCTGACCGACCGCACCACCACGATCCGCGCCTCGGTCCACAACGTCGAGTTCGAGCTCGGCCTCGCCGTGCTCCTGGTCGTGCTGGTGATCTTCCTGTTCCTCCGGAACGTGCCGGCGACGATCATCCCGAGCCTGTCGGTGCCGCTGTCCCTGGTCGGCACGCTCGCGGTGATGTATCTCTGGGGCTTCAGCCTCGACAACCTGTCGCTGATGGCGCTGACGATCGCCTCGGGCTTCGTCGTCGACGACGCCATCGTCATGATCGAGAACATCGCCCGCTACATCGAGCGCGGCGACAACCCGATCCAGGCGGCGCTGCGCGGCTCGGCGCAGATCGGCTTCACCATCATCTCGCTGACGGTGTCCCTGATCGCGGTCTTGATCCCGCTGCTGTTCATGGGCGACGTGGTCGGCCGCCTGTTCCGCGAGTTCGCGATCACGCTCGGCATCGCCATCGTCATCTCGGCGGTGGTGTCGCTGACGCTCGTGCCGATGATGTGCGCGCGGCTCCTCAAGCCGAAGCCGGAGCACGGCGGGGGCCGCATCGCGCAGGCGAGCCAGCGCCTGTTCGACGGCGCCACGGCCGGCTACCGCCGGGCACTCGGCTGGGTGCTCGACCACCCCGCGCCAACCCTTCTCGTCGCGGTGCTGACGCTCGGCCTCACCGCCTATCTCTACGTCGCCATCCCGAAGGGCTTCTTCCCGGTGCAGGACACCGGCACCATCCAGGCCGTCACCCAGGCCTCGGGCACGGTGTCCTATGCCGAGATGGCCGCGCACCAGGAGGCATTGGCCACGGCGATCCTGAAGGATCCGAACGTGGTGAGCCTGTCGTCCTTCATCGGGGTCGACGGCCAGAACCTGACGCTGAACTCCGGCCGGATGCTGATCAACCTCAAGCCGCGCGACGAGCGTGCCCAGGACGCGACCGCGATCATCCGCCGCCTCCAGCGCGAGACCCGCGGCGTCACCGGCATCCAGCTCTTCATGCAGCCGGTGCAGGACCTCACCATCGAGACCTCGGTCAGCCCGACGCAATACCAGTTCACGCTGCAGGACGCCGATCCTGTCGAACTGGCCAAATGGGTGCCCCGACTGACCGAAAAGCTCCGCGCCCTGCCCGAGCTCGCCGACGTCGCGAGCGCGAGCCTCCAGAGCGGGCTCGCCGCCGAGGTCACGATCGACCGCGCCACCGCCGCCCGCTTCGGCATCACGCCTGCCACCGTCGACAACGCGCTCTACGACGCCTTCGGCCAGCGCATCATCTCGACCATCTTCACCCAGTCGAACCAGTACCGGGTGATCCTGGAGGCCGACCCCGACCTCCAGCATTCGCTGTCGTCGCTCGGCGCGATCTACCTGCCCTCGGCATCCTCCGGGCAGGTGCCGCTGTCGGTGATCGCGAAGGTCAAGGTCGACCAGGCGCCGCTGCTGTCGAGCCATCTCGACCAGTTCCCGGCGGCGACGATCTCCTTCAACCTCGCACCCGACGCCTCGCTCGGCCAGGCGGTCGATGCCATCCGCGCCGCCGAGCAGAGCCTCGCGATGCCGGCGAGCGTCGTCACCAGCTTCCAGGGCGCGGCCGGGGCGCTGCAATCCTCGCTGACCAACGAGGTGTTCCTGATCCTCGCCGCGGTTGCGACGGTCTACGTCGTCCTGGGGGTGCTCTACGAGAGCTTCATCCACCCGGTCACGATCCTGTCGACGCTGCCCTCGGCGACGATCGGCGCGCTGGTCGCGCTGATGATCGCCGGGCACGACCTCGACGTGATCGGCATCATCGGGATCGTGCTCCTGATCGGCATCGTCAAGAAGAACGCGATCATGATGATCGACTTCGCGCTGCAGGCCGAGCGCCAGCGCGGCCTCGCGCCGCGCGAGGCGATCTTCGAGGCGAGCCTGCTGCGCCTGCGCCCGATCCTGATGACGACCTTCGCCGCCCTGTTCGGCGCGCTGCCGCTGATGCTGGCGGGCGGCGCCGGCGCCGAGCTGCGCCACCCGCTCGGCCTCGCCATCGTCGGCGGCCTCCTGGTGAGCCAGGTGCTGACGCTGTTCACGACGCCGGTGATCTATCTCGCCTTCGCCAGCCTGGCGCGACGGCTGAAGCCTTCGGGCGACGCCGCCGAACCCGAGCCGACCCTGCCGTGACGACGAGGCGGCCCCTCACCTGGTCGCCCACGCAAATCGGGCTTGCCCGATTTGCGATCCGTCGGAGCGAACTCGCTAACACGCGAGTTCGCGGGCGGCTCGATCTCCTCCCGGCCGGGGAGAGGTGGAGCTGCGGCGCTTCCTTCACCTCTCCCGGAGGGAGAGGTCGAGTCGCCCGCGCAGCGGGCGATCCGTGTGAGGGGTTACGGCGCGGGCCGTCATTGCGAGAAGGCGAAGCCGACGAAGCAATCCAGGCGCCTCAGCCTGATCCCCTGGATTGCTTCGCTTCGCTGGCAATGACGGTGCGGGCGGCGCGGCAGAAGAGATTCCCGCGGTGAACCTGTCGGCGACCTTCGTTGCCCGGCCGGTGGCGACGACGCTCCTCACGCTCGGCGTGGCCGCTGCCGGGTTCCTCGCGTTCTTCCGCCTGCCGGTGGCGCCGCTGCCGGCGGTCGACTTCCCGACCATCTCGGTGCAGGCGCGGATGGCCGGGGCGAGCCCCGACGCGATGGCCGCGAACGTCGCCGCGCCGCTGGAGCGCCACCTCGGCCAGATCGCCGACGTGACCGAGATGACCTCGCGCTCGACCACGGGCTCGACCCGGATCGTCCTGCAGTTCGGCCTCGACCGCGACATCGACGGCGCCGCCCGCGACGTCCAGGCCGCGATCAACGCCGCCCGCGCCGACCTTCCCGACACGCTCCGCAGCAACCCGACCTACCGCAAGTACAACCCAGCCGACGCGCCGATCATGATCCTGGCGCTGACCTCGAAGACGCTGACGCCGGGGCAGCTCTACGATTCGGCCGCGACCGTGCTCGGCCAGAAGCTGTCGCAGGTCGAGGGCATCGGCAATGTCGACATCGGGGGGAGCTCGCTGCCGGCGGTCAGGGTCGAGCTGAATCCGCGGGCGCTGTTCCAGTACGGCATCGGCCTCGAGGACGTGCGTGCCGCCCTGGCCTCGGCCAACGCCCATGCCCCCAAGGGCGCCATCGAGGACGGGCCGCGGCGCTACCAGCTCGCGACCAACGACCAGGCGAGCCACGCCGCCGATTATCGCGGCCTCGTGGTGGCGTACCGCAACGGCGCGGCGGTGCGCCTGTCCGACGTGGCCGAGGTCGACGACTCGGTCGAGGACGTCCGCAACCTCGGCCTGTCGGGCGGCCAGCCGGCGGTGCTCCTGATCCTCTACCGCCAGCCCAACGCCAACATCATCGACACCGTCGACGCCGTCCGCGCCATCCTGCCGGAGCTCAAGGCCTCGGTGCCGGCGGATGTCGACTTCACCATCGCGAGCGATTCCAGCACCGCGATCCGCGCCTCGCTATGGGACACCGAGCGGACGCTCCTGATCGCCGTCGGCCTCGTCGTCCTCGTGGTGTTCGCGTTCCTCCGCGATTTCCGCGCCGCGCTGATCCCGAGCGTCGCCGTGCCGATCTCGATCCTCGGCACCTTCGGCGCGATCTACCTCCTCGGCTACACGCTCGACGTCCTGTCGCTGATGGCGCTGACGATCGCGACCGGCTTCGTCGTCGACGATTCGATCGTCGTCCTGGAGAACGTCACCCGCCACATCGAGCAGGGCATGGCGCCGCGACGCGCCGCGCTCGTCGGCGCCGGCGAGGTCGGCTTCACCGTGCTGTCGATGACGGCGTCGCTGATCGCGGTATTCCTGCCGATCCTCCTGATGGGCGGCATCGTCGGCCGCTTCTTCCGCGAGTTCGCGGTCACGCTGTCGCTCGCGATCGCGATCTCGCTGGTGCTGTCGCTGACGACGACGCCGATGATGTGCGCGGCCTTCCTGCGCCGGCCCAAGGCCGAGCCGTCATGGCTCGCCCGCCTCGGCGAGGGCGCGTTCGAGGCGCTCCGCCGCGGCTACGCCCGCTCGCTCGACTGGGCGCTCGGCCACCCGCGCTTCGTGCTGCTGACGCTCCTCGCGGTAATCGGCGCCAATTTCTACCTCTATGGCGCCATCCCAAAGGGCTTCATCCCGCGCGAGGACGTCGGCACGCTGTTCGGCGGCATCCAGGCCGACCAGAGCATCTCGTTCCAGCTCATGCGCAAGAAGCTGGAGCAGCTCCAGACCATCATCCGCGACGACCCCGCGGTCGCGACCGTGGTCGGCTTCACCGGCGGGCGGCAGACCAATTCCGGCAACGTGTTCGTGACGCTGAAGCCGCGCGACCAGCGCCCGGCGCTCGACGCCGTCCTGGGGCGGCTCCGGGCCAAGCTGGCATCGGTCGCCGGCGTCCGGGTGTTCCTCGTGCCGCCGACGAGCGTCAGGGTCGGCGGCCGCCAGAGCCTCTCGACCTACCAGTACACGCTCCTCGCCGACTCCCCCGACGAATTGCGTGAGTGGGCACCGAAGCTCGTCGATGCGCTGAAGGAGGCGCCGGAGCTGGTCGACGTGAACTCCGACCAGGATGCCAAGGGGCTCGAGGTCGCGCTCAAGATCGACCGCGACAGCGCCGCCCGCCTCGGCATCAAGCCGAGCGCGATCGACCAGACCCTCTACGACGCGTTCGGCCAGCGCCAAGTCTCGACCATCTTCAACCCGCTGAACCAGTACCACGTGGTGATGGAAGTCGCGCCGGCGTTCTGGCAGAGCCCGGAGACGCTGAAGGAGATCTACGTCTCGACCTCGGGCGCGGCGGCGAGCGGCACCCAGCGCACCAACGCCGTCGCCGGCACCGTGGTCGCGGCGGGCCAGACGGCGCCGACCGCCGCCGCGATCGCCGCCGACTCGGTCCGCAACCAGGCGATCAACTCGATCGCCGCGACCGGGCGGGTCGGCGCCTCGTCGGGCGCCGCGGTCTCGACCAGCCAGGAGCGGATGGTGCCGCTCGCCGCCTTCAGCTCGTTCGGTCCCGGCACGACGCCGCTCTCGATCAACCACCAGGGCCATTTCGTCGCGACGACGATCTCGTTCGATCTCGCCGACGGCGCCGCGCTGAGCGATGCCACCGCGGCGATCGCCCGCGCCATGGCCGAGATCCGGATGCCGGTGACGATCCACGGCGCCTTCGCCGGCAACGCCGCCGCGTTCCAGTCCACCGTCGGCAACGAGCTCGTGCTGATCTTCGCCGGCCTCGCCACGATCTACATCGTGCTCGGCGTGCTCTACGAGAGCTACATCCACCCGATCACGATCCTCTCGACCTTGCCCTCGGCCGGGATCGGCGCCCTGGTCGCGCTGATGCTGTTCGGCCAGGACTTCAACGTGATCTCGGTGCTCGGCGTCATCCTCCTGATCGGCATCGTCAAGAAGAACGCGATCATGATGATCGACTTCGCCCTTCAGGGCGAGCGCGGCCTCGGCCTCAGCCCGCGCGAGGCGATCCACCGCGCCTGCCTGCTGCGCTTCCGCCCGATCATGATGACGACGTTCGCGGCGCTCCTCGGCGCCCTGCCGCTCGCGCTCGACGCGGGGACCGGCGCCGAGCTCCGCAACCCGCTCGGCATCGCCATCGTCGGCGGGCTGATCGCGAGCCAGGCGCTGACGCTCTACACGACGCCTGTTGTGTATCTCTGGCTCGACCGGTTGCGACTCTCCCGCAATCGTCGGAAGAGCGAGACTGACGGTTTGGCCCTCGAGCCGGGGGAGTGATGGGCGGAGCGGCAAGCGGCTGGCAGGCCATTGCGGCGGCGGCGCTGGTTGCGCTCGGCGGCTGCACGGTCGGGCCGAACTACCAGCGCCCGACCGCGCCGCTGACCGCCTCGTACAAGGAGCTGAAGGGCTGGAAGCGCGCCGAGCCGGCCGACACGCTCGACCGCGGCCCGTGGTGGGCGGCGTTCCGCGATCCGGTGCTCGACCGCCTGGAAGAGCGGGTCGCCGTCGACAACCAGACCATCAAGGCCGCCGCCGCAGCCTACGCCCAGGCGCGCGCGCTGGTGCACGAGACCCAGGCCGGGCTGTTCCCGGTCATCGGCGGCAACGGCAATCTTCAGCGCCAGCGGAGCCGCGGGCTCATCTCCACCACGGCGACCGTCGAGGGTACCGCGAGCTGGGACCTCGACCTCTGGGGCCGCATCCGCCGCCAGGTCGAAGGCCAGGCCGCCGCCGCCCAGGCGAGCGCCGCCGACCTCGCCAACGCCCGGCTGTCGGCGCAGGCCCAGCTCGCGACGCTCTATTTCGAGCTGCGCTACCAGGACGCGCTGGAGCGCCTCCTCGCCGACACCGTGTCGGCGTTCCGGCGCTCGCTGCAGATCACCAAGAACCAGTATGCGGCCGGCATCGTCGGCCAGTCCGACGTCATCACCGCGCAGACCCAGCTCGACGGCGCCCAGGCCGAACTGGTCGACGCCGGCGTTGCGCGCGCCAAGTTCGAGCACGCGATCGCAGTGCTGGTCGGCGTGCCGCCGGCGGCGCTGTCGCTCGCCAAGCGGCCGGTGACGGCGCGGCTGCCGCGCACCCCCGTCGGGGTGCCGTCGGCCCTGCTCGAGCGCCGGCCCGACATCGCCGCCGCCGAGCGCACCATGCAGGCTGAAAATGCCGCGATCGGCGCCGCGGTCGCCGCCTTCTTTCCCGACGTGAACCTCTCAGCGGCCATCGGCGCCGCCGGGTCACCGCCGCTCTTCACCGCCTCGAATGCACTCTGGACGCTGGCCGCCAGCGGCGCCGAGACGCTGTTCGAAGGCGGCGCCCGCACCGCCGCGGTCGCCGCCGCGAGCGCGGCCTATCAGGAGAGCGTCGCCAACTACCGCCAGGCCGTGCTCACCGCGTTCCAGGATGTCGAGGACCAGCTCGCGACGCTGCGAATTCTCACCCGGGAGGCGAGCGTGCGCGAGCGCGCCGCGCGGGACGCCCGGCAGGCGGTGCAGATCGCCCTCAACGAATACCAGGCCGGCACCACCGCCTACACCACCGTGGTGCAGGCCCAGGCGACCGCGCTCACCGCCCAGCAGGCGGCGCTCGCCGTGCAGGAGAACCGCCACGTCGCGGCGGTCGGCCTGATCCAGGCGCTCGGCGGCGGCTGGACCACCGCCGAGCTGCCGCCGATGAAGAGACTGCGGAAGCCGTCGCTGTCGCTCCCGGCGCTGCGGGGAAGCATGTGACGTCCCCGTCATGGCCTGGCTTGGCCCGGATGCCTTCAGAGCTGCGTCAGGCTGAGGTTGTTGCCGGCGGGGTCGAGGAACCAGGCGATCCGGGCGGTCGATCCGGGCGGGGTCCAGATGCCGAGTTCGTCCTGCCCCATGCCATCATAGACGGTGAACGCGACGCCCCTGGCCTTGAGCGCGGTCACGGCCGCGACGATGTCCGGCACCTCCCAACCCAGCACCGTGTGCGGCTGCGCCGCGAAGTCCTGGACGGTCGAGATGCGGAGCATCGTGCCGTTCATGTCGTAGACGAGGGCGAACTCGTCTTCGCCGGCGGTCGGCAGGCCGAGCACGCCGCCATAGAAGGCGCGCGCCGCCTCGCGGTCGCGCGCCACGATGAAGCTCATTGGCTTTGCGGCGGCCGGCAGGCTCACGCGCGCACCCTCACGGCATGTACTGGCCGCCGTTGATGGCAAGGGTCGAGCCGGTGATCCAGCCGCCGTCGTCGCGGGCAAGATAGGCGACCGCCGCGGCGACCTCCTCGGCCTTGCCGAGCCGGCCGACCGGGATGCCGGCGAGGATCCCTTCCAGCACCTTCTCCGGCACGGCGCGCACCATCTCGGTGTCGGTGTAGCCGGGGCAGACGCAGTTCACGGTGACGCCCCTCCGCGCGTTCTCCTGCGCCAACGCCTTGGTGAAGCCGATCATGCCGGCCTTGGCGGCGGAGTAGTTGGTCTGGCCGGCCTGGCCGCGCTGGCCGTTGACCGAGGAGATGTTGATGATGCGGCCGAAGCCGCGCTCGCGCATGCCCTCGATCACCTGCCGGGTCATGTTGAAGATCGAATCCATGTTGACCCGGATCACGTCGGACCACTGCTCCGGCGTCATGCGATGAAAGACGCCGTCGCGGGTGATGCCGGCATTGTTGACGAGCACTTCGACCGGGCCGAGCTTCGCCTCGACATCGGCGACGGCGCGCTTGCAGTCGTCGAAGACGCCGACATTGCCCTTGACGATCATCGCCCCGGTCTCGCGAGCGCAGGCCTGGGCGGCCTCGTCGTTGCCGGAATAACCGGCCGCGACCCTGAAGCCGTCTGCGGTCAGCCGTGCCACGATGGCGCGGCCGATGCCGCGCGTTCCCCCAGTGACCAGCGCCACGCGGGCCATGTCGTCCTCCCTCCCTAGCGCGCCGCCGCTGGCGACGCCCCACCATTTTTTCCCCGCGCCGCGCGCTCAGTCGCGTGCCACGCACATCGCAATCCCCATGCCGCCGCCGATGCAGAGCGTGGCGAGGCCCTTCTTCGCGTCGCGCTTCTGCATCTCGTAGAGCAGCGTCGTCAGGACGCGCGCTCCGGACGCGCCGATCGGGTGGCCGATGGCGATGGCACCGCCGTTGACGTTGACCTTCTCGCCGTCCCACCCGAGGTCCTTGCCCACCGCGCAGGCCTGGGCGGCGAAGGCCTCGTTGGCCTCGATCAGGTCGAGATCGGCGATGGTCCAGCCGGCCTTGTCGAGCGCCCGGCGCGATGCGGGGATCGGCCCGCTGCCCATGATCGCCGGATCGACTCCGGCCTGCGCCCACGACACGATCTTCGCGAGCGGCGCCGCGCCGCGCTTCTCGGCCTCGGCCGCGCTCATCAGCACGACCGCGGCGGCGCCGTCGTTGATGCCGGAGGCATTGCCAGCGGTCACGGTGCCGTCCTTCTGGAACGCCGGCTTCAGCTTGGCCAGGGCATCGAACGTGGTGCCGTGGCGGGGGAACTCGTCGGCGTCGACCACGATGTCGCCCTTGCGCGACGCCACCGTGACGGGCGCGATCTCGTCCTTGAAGCGGCCGGACTTCTGCGCCGCCTCGGCCTTGTTCTGCGAGCCGGTGGCGAACTTGTCCTGGGCCTCGCGGGTGATCTGCCACTGGCGGGCGACGTTCTCGGCGGTGTTGCCCATGTGGTAGCCGTTGAAGGCATCCCACAGGCCGTCCTTGATCATGGTGTCGACCATGGCGAGGTCGCCCATCTTCACGCCGTTGCGCAGGTGGGCGCAGTGCGGCGCCTGGCTCATGCTCTCCTGGCCGCCCGCCACCACGATCTTGTTGTCGCCGCCGCGGATCGCCTGGAAGCCCAGCGCCACCGCGCGTAGCCCCGAGCCGCAGAGCTGGTTGACGCCCCAGGCCGGGCTTTCGACCGGAATGCCGGCGCCGATCGATGCCTGGCGCGCCGGGTTCTGGCCCGCGCCGGCGGTCAGCACCTGACCGAGAATGGTTTC
>DASZVN010000081.1:0-4020 GCA_035547055.1 Hyphomicrobiales bacterium | reverse complement strand
GCGGTCGGCGGCGCGGACGGCGAAGAAGGTAACCGCGGTGGCGGCGAGGTCCATCAGGCTGTCGACCGCGCCCGAAATGACGCCGAGGCTGCCGGAGAGAATGCCGATCACGAGCTTCAGCGCCGCCAGGGCCGCCGTCGCGGCCATCGACACCTGGGTGACGCGGCGCTTGGCGCGCGCTGCCGCCGCGTCGCCCAGCGGGGCGCGGGCAGGCTGGGCGGGTGTCGGCGCGGCCTCGGTCACCGGCCGAGGGTTAGGCTGGCCCCAACGGGGCGTCAACGCTGGTCATCGGGGAGGCGTGACTCTTGCCGCGCCGGGAGGTGCCGGATCATCCGGCCGCCGCCGGGACGGATTGAGGGCGGCCATGCCGAGCCGCGGCGACGTCGCGATCGTTGCCGGTCAGGAGGGGCAGGTCGTGATCGGCGGTGGCTGCCGGCTATCTCTGTCGTCGCCGCTCGCCGTCGTCATTGCGAGCGACGCGAAGCAATCACGGCCACGGGTGCGGGGCGGCGGCTTCGGATTGCTTCGGCGGCCTCGCCTCCTTGGAACGACCGCCACCTCGCTCGCCCTTGACAGGGCAGAGCGGCCCGTCAGTCTCGCGGGCGGCGCGGACGTGGCGAAATCGGTAACCGCAGCGGACTTAAAATCCGCCGCCTCACGGCTTACGGGTTCGAGTCCCGTCGTCCGCACCACCCTTGCCGTGGCAGCGCGGGCATGGTCCAAGGCGCGCCGATGATCGACCTCGACGCCTATTTCGCCCGCATCGGCCATGCCGGCGACCGCAGCCCGACGCTGGCGACGCTGCGGGCGCTCCATCGCGCTCACCCCGCGGCGATTGCTTTCGAGAACCTCGACCCGTTCATGGGCCGGCCGGTCCCGCTCGATCCGGCGTCGCTCATGGACAAGCTGGTCCGGCGCGGCCGCGGCGGCTATTGCCAGGAGCAGAACCATTTGTTCCGCGGCGTCCTGGAGGCGCTCGGCTTCCGCGTCACCGGGCTCGCCGGGCGGGTGCTCCAGGGCCGGGCGGCCGGCACCGTCGGCGGCCGTACCCACATGGCGCTCCTCGTCGACCTTCCCGAGGGTCGCCACATCGCCGATGTCGGCTTCGGCGGCATGACCTTGACCGCGCCGGTGCGCCTCGACACCGAGGTGCCGCAGGAGACCCCGCACGAGCGCTTCCGGGTGATGGGCTTCGAGGAAGGCTACCGCCTCGATGCGGAAATCGGCGGCGCCTGGGAGGCGCTCTATCGCTTCGATCTCGTGCCGCAATATCCGGTCGACTACGAGATCGCCAATTTCTACGTCTCCACCGCGCCGACCTCGCCCTTCGTCACGGGCCTGATCGCGGCGCGGGCCGCGCCCGACCGCCGCCTTGCTCTCGCCGGCGCCCGTTTCGCGGTCCACCATCTCGGCGGCCCGACCGAGCGGCGCGAGCTGGAAAGCTCCGCCGCGCTGCGGCGGGTGCTGGAGGAGGAGTTCCTGATCGCTCTGCCGCAGGACTCGGCGCTCGACCAGGCGCTGGCGCGCGTCGTGTCGTAGGGTGCGCATCGGCAGCGCCGATGCACACCCTTGGGCGGGGGCGAAGGAGATGCGCATGCCACGCATGCGCACCCTGCAAGGCCGCGGGGCGCGGTTGCCCCGTCCGTGCCCCGATGCTATCGCCAGCGCCGTCAGCGGAAGGAGCGGGCATGGCGGTCGACGAGGCGACGGTTCGGCGCGTGGCGCATCTTGCCCGCATCGCCGTGAAGGACGAGGAGCTGCCGCGCCTCAGCGGGGAGCTGAACGCCATCCTCGCCTTCGTCGAGGAGCTCGGCCAGGTCGACGTCGCCGACGTCCCGCCGATGACCAGCGTCATGCCGATGAAGATGAAGATGCGCGAGGACGTCGTGACCGACGGCGGCGACGCCGAAGCGGTGCTCGCCAACGCGCCCGAGCGGGCTGGCGATTTCTTCGCCGTGCCCAAGGTGGTCGAGTAGAAGCGCGCGATGTCCGACCTCACCGACCTCACCATCGCTGACGCCCGCGACGGCCTCCGCCAGCGCGAATTCTCCGCGGTCGAGCTCGCCGACGCCCATCTCGACGCCGTCGCCCGCGCGAAAGGCCTCAATGCCTATGTGCTGGAGACACCCGATCGCGCCCAGGCCATGGCGGCGGCGGCCGATGCGGCGCTGGCGAAAGGCGAGGGCGGTCCGCTCGCCGGCATTCCGCTCGGGGTGAAGGACCTGTTCTGCACCGCGGGCGTCCGCACCACCGCATGCTCGAACATCCTCGACGGCTTCGTGCCGACCTACGAGTCGACCGTCACCGCCAATCTCTGGCGCGATGGCGCGGTGATGCTGGGCAAGCTGAACTGCGACGAGTTCGCCATGGGTTCCTCCAACGAGACCTCGGCATTCGGGCCGGTGGTCTCGCCATGGCGGCGGCGCGGCTCGAACCAGCCCCTCGTGCCGGGCGGCTCGTCCGGCGGTTCGGCGGCTGCGGTCGCGGCCCGGCTCTGCCTCGGCGCCACCGGCACCGACACCGGCGGCTCGATCCGCCAGCCCGCCGCCTTCACCGGCACCGTCGGCATCAAGCCGACCTATGGCCGCTGCTCGCGCTGGGGCATCGTCGCCTTCGCCTCCTCGCTCGACCAGGCCGGGCCATTCGCCCGCACCGTGCGCGACGCCGCGATCCTGCTCCGCTCGATGGCCGGCCACGACCCCAAGGACACCACCTCGGTCGACCACGGGGTGCCGGACTACGAGGTCGCCGTCGGCCGCTCGGTGAAGGGACTCCGCATCGGCGTGCCGAAGGAATACCGGGTCGACGGCATGCCGGCCGAGATCGAGGCGCTGTGGACCGAGGGCAAGCGCTGGCTCGAGGCCGCCGGGGCCGAGATCGTCGAGATCTCGCTGCCGAACACGCGCCATGCGCTGCCGGCCTACTACATCGTCGCGCCGGCGGAGGCGTCGTCGAACCTTGCCCGCTACGACGGCGTCCGCTACGGCCTTCGCCGCCCCGGCGCCGATCTGGTCTCGACCTACGAGAACACCCGCGGCGAGGGCTTCGGCGCCGAGGTGCGCCGCCGCGTGATGATCGGCACCTATGTGCTGTCGGCCGGCTACTACGACGCCTATTACGTCCGGGCGCAGAAGATCCGCACCCTCATCAAGCGCGACTTCGAGGAGGTGTTCGCGGCCGGCGTCGACGCGGTGCTGACGCCGACGACGCCCGGCCCCGCCTTCGCCCTCGGCGAGAAGGCGGCGGCCGATCCGGTCGAGATGTATCTCAACGACATCTTCACCGTGACCGTGAACATGGCCGGCCTGCCCGGCCTGTCGGTGCCCGCCGGCCTTACCGGCGACGGGCTGCCGCTCGGCCTCCAGCTCATCGGCCGCCCGTTCGACGAGGAGACGCTGTTCGCCCTCGGCGAGGTGGTCGAGCAGGCCGCCGGCCGCGCACCCCGCCCGGAAGCGTGGTGGGGATAGCGGCCCGCGCCGCCGCCCACGGCCGCACCCGTCACAGGACTGTCGTTCGGCGCGCCTAGAAGCGATGGCGCTCGGTGTTTCGCCGCTCGGTGGACACCGGGCAGGGGCGGTTGACAAACAATCGCTATATCTATGAGGGAATAGCGGTGCGTCGTGACCGCGTCGCCGCCGCCACGCCGGCATTGCGGCCGGGCTCTTCGTTGCGGCGTCGTGCGCCGGGCCTTGGATGGCCCGGCGCTTCATCCAGGGGGTTTGGGAATGATCGGTACGAGATTGCGTTGGCTAGCAGGGCTGGGGGCGGTGGTCGCCGCGTCGGGCTGGGCTGGGTACGCGGCGGCATCGGATCTGCCGCTGGTGGCTCCGGTTCGGTATGTGCGGGTGTGCAACGCGTACGGCAAGGGGTTCTTCTACCTCCCCGGGACGCAGACCTGCCTGCAGGTCTCGGGGCTGGCGCGGATGGACGTCGACTACACCCAGCCCTTCACGCGCGGCAGCGACGCCTTCGGCTTCCGCACCCGCGGGGTCGTCAACTTCGACGTCCGCACCCAGACCG
>DASZVN010000080.1:0-6548 GCA_035547055.1 Hyphomicrobiales bacterium | reverse complement strand
GCCTTCCTGACCAAGGGCGGCGTGTTCTCCGAGGATTTCATCGACAGCTATATCGAGCTGAAGATGCAGGAAGTGATCCGCTTCGAGCACACCCCCCACCCGGTCGAGTTCGACATGTACTACTCGGTGTGAGGGGGAAGTCACGGCCGAGCTCGGCTCGGCCATCTACGACTTTCATCGGTCATAGCGCTCGCAAACTCACGGAGGCCTGGCCCAAGGGCCGAGCCTCGCAAATCGGTGCCGGGGCCGCTACCCGGAGGCGGCGCCTTCTTCGGCGTCGATCGTCCGCGCTGCGGTGAAGTTCATGAACTTGCCGACCGAAATTCGCCGCGCTTCCCGCACGTGATCGACGCCCAGGCGCGCCAGGGCGGCGGGCTGGCGCAAATCGGGGTGGATGAGCAGGCTGCGGATCGCGTCGAGGCCGATCGGATCGCGCCAGACCGGCCAGGCGATGCTGAAGCCGCGGTTCCACGCACCACCGGCAGCGCCAAGCCGCACCTCGCCGGCCCGCTGTATCGGCACCGCGGTCAAAGCCGATAGCCCGACAGCCGCGAGGCGGTTGGCGCCGTGCTGGGTCCCCTCCTTGTTCGCTGCGTTGGAGGGATCGCCGTACATCAGGGCGTAGCGCACGTCCTCTGCCGGATCCCAGCGGAAGGAGAAGGTGGGATCCTGTCGTGCCCAGGTCGCAAACAGCGCCTCGGCCAGGCATCCGGCCTCCGTGATCTGGATCGCCTTCTTGCCGCGCCCGCGCGGAGGCGGCGCCGGCTGCTTCGGCACGTCGGCGAGGCGCTGGAGAAAATGCTGATGGCCCTGGCCGAACAGCAGGCAGAACGGCGTGGCCTCGACGGCATCCTGCGGCTTGCCCTGAACGATCTTTACCGCGGCGTCACTGAGGAGGGCCGAAGCCAACTCGGCGGCGTAGCCGCCAGCACCGCGTGCGCCGACCAGCGCAGCGCGGCCCTCGCCGACGGCATAATTCAGGTCGGCGCGGCCTGCGAAATCATGTGAAGCGCCGAGCGTCGTCACGCCCGCCGCCGCCGCCGCGGCGATCGTGGCCTCGTCGAGCGCTTGGCGCAGGACGAGCACGGGGCGGAGCGGCGGCTTGTCCAGCGACCAGCGCACGCGGGCGCGCCAGGCCGGCTGCGCGCTCTCCAGCGCCCGCAGCAGCCCGAGCACGGCCATGAAGGCGAGGAGGTTGTCCGGCTCCAGGCCCTCCAGGCGGTGCTCGATCGCGGGTACGGCGGTCATTCCTGCGCCTCGCTCTGCCGCGCTGCCTCGGAGGCGCGATGGTCGGCGAGGCGGAGCACCGCCTCCAGCCGCGCCAGCCCCCACGGGCCGTAACGCCGCTTGAGATCGCGGAACATCGTCGGCCAGTCGAGACCGCGAAGATCGTTGGGATCGTGCTCGGTGGGGCCGAACGGTTCGCCCTCGATCACGAAGGCGAGGGACTGCGGCCCGATGCCGGGCGGGAGCGCCCCCTTCGCAAGCTCCGCGACCGCCGCCAGCGCACGGTCCTCGCCGTCGCAGGGGTCCTCGTGCGGAAAGAACGGGCGGCCATGGCCGTGATGCACGCCGACCAGCCACAGGACGAGGGCACGGTCGTATGCCTTCTGCAGGCGTGGATTGGCGAGCGCGAGTCGCACCGAGAGCGCTTCGTGGCGCCAGCGATCCGGCAGCTTGGCGCGTTCCCGGGCGCCGGGGTCCGAGCGGCCGCGCGCGGATTTTGCCAGCGGCTCCTTGGCTTCCATCTCCAGGAGGTTGCCGTTGAACAGCAGGCGCTGGAACCGGAGATCGGCCTTGCCGGCATCGTGCAGCCATCCGGCCAGCGCCAGGTCGGCCACCCACTTCTCCGGAAGTCCGGCCTTTTCGGCAAGCAAGCGGGCACAGGCCTCGACGTCGCGGGAATGGGTTACGAGCCGCTGGGCGCGCCCATCGAAGGAGCCGACGTCATCGTCTTCGGTGCCGGCGCCATTGCCTTCGCTGATGCCAACCTTATCCCTGCCCTCGGTCAGCCCGAACGGCGCCCGCAACACTACGCCGGGGCGCCTGCCGTCGTCGCCGCCATAGGGGAATGCGGGCCGCTCCAGCCATCGCTTGCGGCACTCCCTCAGCTTTCTGAGCCGTCCGCCAAGCTGCTCTGGCACGACCTCCTCGAGCGCCTCGGCGATCTGCGCGGCAGACACGGTCGGGCCCAGCTCGCCGAGAGCCGTCTCGACCTCTGCCGCGATGCGATCCGCCCTCGCCTTCAGGCGGTCTTCCCGGGCGGCTTTGCGCTCCAACGGGTCTCGCTCCTCGTGTTCGGCGTCCTCGAACACCGCCTGTCGGATCAGCCCCGGCGCCACACGGACGACGTAGCGCCGCCCTTCGAAAGGCGCGCTCGCCTCGTCGTAGACATCGGCGACCGGTTCCCGGTCTTTGCGGTCGGGATTCCAGCCATAGGCGTCGCAGCCGCCGTATTCGGCCGGCACCACGACGAGATCGCCCGGACGGATTCCGTTCCTGCGGATCTCTTCCACTGACAGGATCCGCGAACGGTCGTCGTCGGCGCCTCTCCAACAGAACACCGGCCCCTTCGGCCGGTCAGGAACGGTTTCGCCCTCCTCGGCCGCGGCGACGTCGGCGACATCGAATTCATCCTCGCTCAGAAGCCATCGCCGCACGGCCCAGACCGGCAGCTCGACGGCCTCCGCGGCGAGCGGCGGGACCAGCGACAGCAAAGCCCTGAGGTGCTCGTTGTCCAGCGCAAGGTCGAGATCGGCACGCCAGACCAGTTGCACGCTCACCGGCTCGCGATTCGGGCCATGCAGGAACAGCGCCGGATCCGGCTCGACCGCAGGCAGCGGCGCGGT
The DNA here is from genome assembly GCA_035547055.1 of Hyphomicrobiales bacterium. Classification (GTDB taxonomy): domain Bacteria; phylum Pseudomonadota; class Alphaproteobacteria; order Rhizobiales; family Methylopilaceae; genus DASZVN01. Next base: position 3,699 of record DASZVN010000080.1, on the reverse strand, counting down.
ATGGGTCCAGAGGTCGACATAGGCCGGCATCAGGACGGGCGCATCGGCTCTGTTGGAGAGGAGAAGCGAAATATCCTTCCCGGATTCAACGAGGGCGGCAAGCGTCGCGTCCAAGGCCTCGGGGCCGAAATCGACCTCCTCGCCACCCTCTGGGAAAAGCTCCTTCAAAGTCTCGGCAATAGCTTCGCCGTAGATCGGATCGCCGTCCTTCTTGGGCTTGCGGTCGGTCTTGTCGGCCAGGATGACGCCACTGGCGGCGACATCCCGGCCGTTGCGGTTCACGCGTCCGAAACGCTGGCGCAGGGCGTCGAGCGCGGCGGCATCGGTGACCAGGGCATCGAGGTCGACGTCGACACCCACTTCCAACGTTTGGGTAGCGACGACGACGAACGGCCGGCTCGGCCTGGGCTCCACGCCCGTCTTGATCGGCGCCAGTTCGTTCGCGGTCTTATCGCGATCCACCCCGCGGGCGCGGCCGATGACGAGCGTCACGGTTGCGGTTTCGCCCAGCTCTGCCTTCAGCCGCTCGAAGGCCGTGCGGGCGCGGGCCACCCGATTGGCGATCACCCCCACGACCGGCGTGGCCACCCCGCCTGCCTTGAGCTGGTCGACAAGCTTGCGCGCCTCCTCGGCCAGCGCCGCCGCGCGTGCCCTTTCGCTCACCTCGCGCAGGACCGCGGGCTTCGAGGCCCTGAGGCGCTTCGACAGGATCGGATCGGCGCGGTCGTCGTCGCCGAGGCTGAAGCGCCACTCGTCTTCGGCCGACGCGCCCGGCGTGGCGGTAAGGAGGGAGACCTGGAACGGCGCGTCATCGCTGCCGCGGATCGCCGGCAGACCGATCGCCTGCGCGGTTTGCCGGAAGGGCTGCGAGAGATGGGCCTCGTCGAGCAGGATCAGGGCGTCGGAGCCGAGCAGGCCGGCGTGCACCGGCTTCATGCTGTTGCTGACGCCATAACCACGGAACAGGAGACGCGACCCCACCTGGTCCACGGTGGAGCTGAGCACGGTCGGCTGGCAGGGCGTGCGCGCCCAATCATCCTCCCGCGGGGCGCCGCCGCGCAGGGCGCGGGCGACGAGCGGCGGGGCATCCTGCCCCGCCAGGTGCCGCAGGCGTTCGGCCACCGCGCAGACGATAGTCGGCGCGCGAGTCTTGGGCTGGACCGCGTCGAGCAGCGCTGCCGCCAATCGCCGGGCACGCGCGAAGGCCTCGTCGACGACAAGCCGGCGGTCGACCACGAAGGCCATGCGCATCGCCGCGCGCCGCGCCGTGCCCCGGTCCGCCTCCAGCGCAAGATGGAACACGGCGATGTCGATGGCGGCCGTCTTGCCCGCGCCGGTCGGCAGATCGAGCAGATCAGGCCACCGCCTGCGGATCGCAATCTCATCGATAAGGCGGGCCTGCCAAGGAAACGGCGGGAAAACGGCTCGCTCGCGCCATTCGCCGGCCGTGGAATCCCACCTCTGCACGGCTTCGAAGAAGGCCGGAAAGTCTTCGGGAGCGAGCGGTGGGAGCGCCATCACCGCGCCTTCCGATCAAGCGGCAGGCACAGTCCAAGGCCGCAGAACCGCCCGGCGCCGATGAGAAGTGGACCCGGCACCGGCTCGTCGAAGGCGATCACCGCGTGGACCAGCCGGCGCGTGCCGAGATGCTCCGGCAGGCGCCATCCGGTCCAAGGCGGCGCCTTGCCGGACGGGTAGGCCGAGGGCACGCCGCTTACCGCAGCATGCTTGTTCGCGACGACGCGCGCCGGCCGGACGCCCGCGCTCCGCTCGCAGGCGTCGGCGACGAGGGTTTCCATCTCCGCCTGGATCGCCGCGCCGGAGCCGGCCTTGAGATGCCGGTCCAGCACCAGCGGCGTCACGGTCGCCCAGAGGCGGGCGGCGCGCGTATAGCGGCGCGGGTCGACGGACTTCAGCTCGGTCTCCAGCACCAGGGCCAGGTCGAGCGTGCCGTGCGGCCCGAGCTTCAGGCTCAGAACCCAGCGCTTATGGTCGCCATCCACCACGGTCGTCAGATGGCGGATCGCCTCCCGAAAGCCGGCATCGGAGAGAAGGTCGCCGCGGCCGCGCGGCGGCACCAGCGCGAGGCCCAGGAGCGAGCCGTCGGCGTGCTCGAAGCCGGTAAAGGCCAGCGGCACAACAGCGAGATGAGCCTCGCGCCCAGGCGTGCCGTCGGCCTCGTGGCCCGACACCCAGGCGGGGATGGCATCGCCGCCGGCGGTGGCTTCGTAGCCGCTCATCAGGGTCTTGATCAGGCCCTTGCAGGCGATCGCAGCCGCGCGCAGGTCGAGGCTGCCGCCGACGATTTCGAAAGTCAGCCAATCGGAGGAGAAGCTGTTCGTGTCCTCGGCCGGCGCGCTCCTGGGCGGGACGACGACCTCTCCCGGCGAGGGGCGGCGATGCGCGAGGAAGGCCGCCTCAAGCTCCTTCAGGCGATCACGATAGATGCGGCGACGAGCGGGATGGGCTCCATCCGCGGCCTCGCCATTCAAGAAGCGGCACCGCGTCAGGCTCGCGGAATGGCCGACATAGGCCACGTCCCGCACCATGGCATCGAGCGTTCCCACCGGCGCGTCCTCGTCCTGCGGCCAGATCAGGCGTACGACCGGCTGGTGCGGCAGGGCCGCGGGGAACCGGCGCGGCTGCCGGCTCCGCCAGGCCGGATTCCCGGTCGCCTGGAGCTTGTCGTTGGGCGGCACGAAGCTGACCGGCGCGGGACGAGCATCGGCCTCGGAAGCTTCGATGAGCGGCGCAGGCTGGCGCTCCAGCCACTCCAGGGCGGTGCGCTCCTCCGGCCGTTCCCCCCGGGCGGCCCAGGTCGCCACCAGTGCGGAAAACACCCGGTCCGGCTGCGGCGGCCAGTCGGGCGCGGCACTGTCCGGGCCGCGCGCGGCGAAGGCCACGCCGAGCAGGTATTCGATCTCGAGGACGAGGGCCATCTCAACCCCCCGAAGTCTCTTCGGCCTCGCCTCCCTCGCCTTCCAACGCCAGCCGCTGGCTTTCCTTGACGATGGTGACCAGCTTGTCCTGCGGCACCAGGCGCACGGGCACCTCGCGCAGCGTCAGCCCCGCCCGTTTCGCCGCCTCGAAGGCATCCTTGTAGAGCGCTCGCGCCGCCGCGCGATCCAGCTCGACCGTAGGCGTCTGCCCGTCGGCGAGCACGCGCTGGATGGGCGCGCGGCCCTCGCACACGAGGTCGCAGCGCGAGCGGAGCGCATAGCCGCGCGCATCCTGCTCGGCCAGCGCCAGAAGCCCGAGCGCCGCGAGATAGGCGCGGCCGGCCCTATCCTTCTCGCCGCCGCCGAAGCCGAGGCGGCGCAACCCGGCGAAGCTGATGACGGCGACGTGCTCCAGATAGTCGCAGGTCACGCCCAGCGCCTGGACCGAGGGCGCGATATTGCCGTGATTGATCTCCGATGGACGAACCTTCTTGGCCTTCTTGCCGAGCTTCGACGCGTCCACGTCCCAGGCCTTGTTGTCTCCCTGGTACACCTCGACCCGTCGCAGCACGCCGAGGGGGTCGATCCGGCTGCCGGTCCGGCGGGAGGCCGTCCGCACCTCGATTTCGCCGGTACGGCTATCGACAGGACCATCCTCGACGCTGACGCCGATCGCGGCGATCTCGGAGGCAAGCGCCCGCGGGAACTTGGCCCCGAGGCCTCCCCCCTCCCCGGTCGAGTTCCAAGCGCCGAACAGAAG
>DASZVN010000079.1:0-12932 GCA_035547055.1 Hyphomicrobiales bacterium | reverse complement strand
TCCGACCAGCGCTCGCGCCCGGTGAAGCGCATCTCGGACGTCCGCACGCTGCGCGCCCAGCAGTTCACCGAGGACGCCGGGCCGTTCGCCCATCCGGTGCGCCCCGACAACTATCGCGAGATCAACAATTTCTATACGGCGACGGTCTACGAAAAGGGCGCCGAAGTCGTCCGCATGCTGAAGACGCTGATCGGGCCGGACGTTTTCCGCCGCGGCATGGATCTCTATTTCGGGCGCCATGACGGCGAGGCCGCCACCGTCGAGGACTTCGTCGCCTGCTTCGCCGACGTGTCGGGGCGCGACCTCCGCGGCCAGTTCATGCGCTGGTACAGCCAGGCCGGCACGCCGGAGGTCGCCGTCCAGGAGAGCTTCGAGGCCGCGAGCGGCCGCTACATCCTCGACATCGCGCAGACCACGGCGCCGACGCCGGGCCAGCCCGACAAGGAGCCGCTGGTGATCCCGCTCGCGCTCGGCCTGATCGGACCCGATGGCATGGAGCGGGCGCTCCGCGTCGAGGGCGCCGATACGGCCAAGGGCGGCATCGTCGAGCTGACCGAGCGGCGCCAGCGCATCGTGTTCACCGGGTTCGACGCCCGGCCGGTGCCGTCGCTGAACCGCGGCTTCTCGGCGCCGGTCCGCATCACCAGCGACCTCACCGACGACGACCTCCTGTTCCTCGCTCGCCACGACAGCGAGCCGTTCGCGCGCTGGCAGTCGCTGCAGACGGTGGCGACGCGGCTTCTCATCCGCGCCGTCACTGCGGTGCGCGAGGGCCGCGCCGCGCCGGAGGAGCCACGGCTCGCCGAAGCGCTCGGCGCCGCGCTGACCAACGAGGCGTTCGACCCCGCCTATCGGGCGCAGCTCCTGGCGCTGCCGTCGGAATCCGACATCGCCCGCGAGATCGGCGCCGACGTCGACCCCGATGCCATCCATGCCGCCCGCGAAGCCTGCCGCCGCGCCGTCGGCAGGGCGCTCGGTGCGCCGCTCGCCGCGGCCTATGCCCGCTTCGCCGGCGCGGGACCCTACAGCCCGGACGCCGCGAGCGCGGGACGCCGATCGCTCCGCGCCGCAGCGCTCGACCTTCTTGCGGCGGCGGGGGACGACGAGGGCCGCGCCCGTGCGGAGGCGCATTATCGCGACGCCGACAACATGACCGACCGCATGGCCGGGCTTGCCGTGCTCTGCACCCTCGACCATCCGGCGCGCGAGGAGGCGCTGGCGGATTTCTACCGCCGCCACGCCGGCGACGCGCTGGTGCTCGACAAGTGGTTCGCGCTGCAAGCGACGATCGCCGAGCCGGGGACGCTGGAGCGGGTCAAGCGCCTCACCGGCCACGAGGCCTTCAGCTTCGCCAACCCGAACCGGCTGCGGGCGCTGATCGGGAGCTTCGCCGCGGCCAACCCGACCCAGTTCAACCGGCCCGACGGCGCCGGCCATGCCTATGTCGCCGACACCGTGCTTGCGATCGACGGCAAGAATCCGCAGGTCGCGGCGCGCCTGCTCGGTGCGTTCCGAAGCTGGAAGACGCTGGAGCCCGGCCGCCGCGCCCACGCCGAGGCTGCGCTCCGCCGCGTCGCCGCCGCGCCCAAGCTGTCGCGCGACGTCGCCGACCTCGCCGGCCGCGCCCTCGCCTGACGCAGAACGGGGCCGGACCTCGCGGCCCGGCCCCGCCTCGTCCAGCAGGGTCCGCCTTTTCCCGCTGTCGGAACGACCGTCGCGCTCGCCGCGTCCCCTCCACCCTGCCCCGCATGGTCCGCTCTCCCGACCTGAAGCTCGGCACGCCGAAATCGCCCGCACGTCTCAGCCGACGCGGCGGAAATTGACCTGGTAGAGCACGAGGTAGCCGGCCTGGAGCGCGGCGGCGATCAGCATCGGCAGGGCCAGCATCTCGGCCTCGAGCAGGACGCCGCCGATCAAGGGGCCAAGCGCACGCGGAATCTGCATCGAAACGGCGTTGACGCTCGCGGCGAAGCCGCGCCGCCCCGGCCCGACCAGCTTGAGCCCGACCACCTGGCGCGGCCCCGCGCTGCCGCGGTTGAAAGCGCCGCGGAGCACGTAGCAGGCCGCCGCCAGGCCATAGGTCGGCGCGAACGGCAGGAGCGCGAACAGGACGAGCGCGATCAGCCGCATCGTGACGACCGCGCCGGCGGCGCCGAAGCGGCGCGTCAGCCGGCCGGCCCAGAGCGAGGAGATGCTCGACAGGAAGAACCCGAGCGCGATCACCGGGCCGATCGCCTCGGCGCCGACGCCGAAGCGGAGGTGGAACCAGAACGCCATGAACGGCCCGATCATGCCGATGGCGAGGCCGTTCAGCGCGTTGATGCCCATCAGGCGGAGCAGCATGCCATGCTCGGCGCGCCGACCCTCCGCGGCGGCCGCCGGGTCGGGCGCCGCCGCCTCCGGAGCCAGCGGTGCGTCGATCATCATGGCGAGGAGCGCCAGCACGATCAGCGAGCCGACCGCGACCAGCGCGAACAACGGGCGAAAGGCGAGCGCGCCGGGCAGCGCGCCCTGCCACAGCGGCGGCAGCGCCGCGATCAGAGCGCCAACCCCCATGCCGCCGAAGCCGATCGCCGCGTTCAGGCTGTAGACGGTGCCGAAATCGCGGTCGGCGAGGCCGCTCGACAGCCACGCCTGCTCGACCGGCCCGAACGGCCCGGCCGCGCCGTTGGCGCCGCGGCCGTAGCCGCCGATCACCGCCGCCGCGATCTGCGGCGCCGGCGCTGCCGAGACCAGCGCGGCGATCGCCGCGATCACCTGCGCGATCTCGTAACCGAGGAGGAAGGGCTTGCGCCCGACGCGGTCGCTGAGCGGCCCCGACAGCGCCGTCAGCGCCGCGCCGAACAGGAGGCCGCCCATGTAGATCAGGCCCATCTCGGCGGCGTTCCAGTCGAGCGCGCGGAGATAGAGCGCGAAATCGACCACGAGCGCGCCCTGCCCGATGCTGCGGACGGCGCGGCACGCCATCAGGAGCCGCGCCGTCGGCGACAGCCGCCACAGCGTCGCGAGCGTGGTCAGCGACGCCACCGGCAGGTCGGCAGCTGCCCGGTCGCGCGCGGCGTCGGCCATGCCGTTCAATGGCCCCAGGTGGTGTCGTAGTCGCGTCGAAGCGCCGCCGGCAGGCTGGCCTCCTCGATCGCGCGGATGCGTTCGAGCCCGACCAGCGCCCCGGCATTGGCGCGCGGATCGCGGCGCTGGTTCCACTCCTCCAGCATCGCGGTGCCGCGCTCCTTGAAGTCCGACAGCAGCGCGAAGGCCGATTGCGCCGCGAACACCGAGGCCATCACCGGATAGAACGCGATGCGCTGGCCGAGCGCCTGCAGCTCCGGGATCGTGGGCGGCGGCCCCTCTCCGCCCCAGATCGTCATCACCGGCGCCGGGATGTCTGCGCAGGCGCGGGCGATGTCGTCGCGGCTCTCGACCGAGTTCAGCCAGACGAAGTCGGCGCCACCGTCTCTCACATAGGCGATGGAGCGCTCCAGCGCCTCGGCGAAGCTGCCGCCCTCGGCGCCGAGCACGTCGCACCGCGCGCAGATCACGAACTCCGGGTCGAGCGCATTTCGCGCCGCCACCGCCGCCCGGATCTTGCCGACCGCCTCCTCCGTCGAAATGCAGCGGCGCCCGGCCTGGGTCGCGGATTTCTTCGGCGCCTCCTGGTCCTCGAACTGCACGCCGGCCGCGCCCGAGCGGACGAACTCCTCGACCGCGAAATGGACGTTCACCGCGTTGCCGTAGCCGGTGTCGCCGTCGATCAGCACCGGGATGTCGCAGGCGGCGGCGACGTGCCGTGCATGGGTCGCCATCTCGCCGAGGCCGATGATGCCATTGTCCGGCAGGCCATAGAGGAAGGCCGAGACCTGGGATCCGGCAATGAAGAAGGCGTCGAAGCCGAGCCGCTCGACCATCCGCGCGAGCAGCGGGCTGAACCCGCCCGGCATCACCGCGATCTCGGGCCGCGCAAGGAGGCTGCGGAATTGCCGCCGCTTGGCGGTGGCGTCGCTCGTCCTACCCGCCATCGCCGATCCCCCTCGCCCAGGCACCCGCCGCCCCGCGCTGCCTTCATAGCATCCGCCGGCCGCGGCCACGAGCCGCGCCGCGCCCTTCCCATCCCGCGACCCGGACTCTTTACGCCGCCGCCATTGGCCGCGAAAACAGTCGCGCCATGCCGCCGGCGGGCGCAGCGGACCAGGGGGGACACACGCATTGGACAGGCATTTCCAGGTCGTCATCGTCGGCGGCGGGCCGGTCGGCGTCGCGCTCGCGGTCGAGCTCGGGCTGCGCGGCATCGCGTGCGGGCTGGTCGAGCGCAAGCTCGGCGTCGGCAACATCCCGAAGGGCCAGAACCTGACCCACCGCACGCTCGAGCATTTCTATTTCTGGGGCATTGCCGACGACCTCCGCGCCCGGCGCCTGATGCCGCCCGGCTACCCGATCGGCGGCATTACCGCCTATGGCAGCCTGTCGAGCCCGTACTGGTTCGTGCCGCCCCGCCGCGAGGTCGTCGCGCCCTACTATTCGCAGGCCAACGAGCGGCTGCCGCAATACGAGATGGAGAAGGTGCTGCGCGCCAAGATGGCGACGCTGCCGAGCGTCACCGCGCAGATGGGCTGGTCGGCGACCGCGATCACGCAGGACGCGGATGGCGTCGCCGTCGAGGTCGCCGAGGAAGGCGGCGACGCCCGCGAGCGCTGGACCGCGGACTACGCCGTCGGCTGCGACGGCGCACGATCGCTGGTCCGGAGCACGCTCGGCATTCCCTCCTCGGGCTCCGATTTCGACCAGCTCATGATGCTCGCGGTGTTCCGTTCGCGGGCGCTGCACGAGGCGCTGCAGCGCTTCCCGCCGGCCTCGACCTATCTCGTCATGAACCCCGCGCTGAAGGGCTACTGGCAGTTCTTCGGCCGCATCGACGTCGGCGAAGGCTTCTTCTTCCACGCGCCGGTGCCGCGGTCGGCGGCGAAGGATCCGGACTTCGATTTCCGCGGCCTGCTGCGACAGGTCACCGGCTTCGACTTCGCGCTGGAGTTCGACCATGTCGGCTTCTGGGATCTGCGCGTCGCCGTCGCCGAGCGCTACCAGGACCGGCGCATCTTCATCGCCGGCGACGCCGCCCACAGCCACCCGCCCTATGGCGGCTTCGGCCTGAACAGCGGGCTCGAGGACGTCACCAATCTCGGCTGGAAGCTCGCCGCGACCCTGCAGGGGTGGGGCAGCGAGCGCCTCCTCGCCTCCTATGGCGAGGAGCGGCGCCCGATCTTCCACGACACCGCCGAGGACTTCATCGCCGGCGGCATCCGCGCCGACGCCGAATTCCTCGCGCGCTACAGCCCGGAGCGCGACAAGGCCGAGTTCGAGGCTGCCTGGGAGGGCCGCAAGGGCGGGCTCGGCGACCGCTTCCGCAGCTACGAGCCGCACTACGAAGGCTCGCCGGTCGTGCTCGGACCGCCCGGAGGCAAGTCGAGCGCGCACGGCGTCCATGGCTTCGCGGCCAAGGCCGGCCATCACCTGCCGCCGGCGCCACTGTCGTCGGGCAAGACGGTGTTCGAGGCGCTGGGTCCGGGCTTCACGCTGCTGGCGTTCGGCGTCGACGAGGGTGTGGTGAAGGACTTCGCCGAAGCGGCGCGGCGCCTGACGATCCCGCTGACCGTGGTCCGCGACAGCCGCGACGGCGGCCGCGAAGCCTACGGTGCCGGCCTCATCCTGGTGCGGCCCGACCAGTACGTGGTGTGGTGCGGCGACGCCGTCCCCGGCACCGCGGAGACCGTGCTCTCGACGGCGATCGGGCGCGTGAGGCGCTGGCTTCCGTGACTTAACGGCCCCTCACCTGGTCGCACTGCGGGCGCCTCGACCTCTCCCCGGACGGGGAGAGGTGAGAGCGCTGCGGTTCTTGCGGCACCTCTTCCGGAGGGAGAGGTCGAGTCGCGCGAAGCGCGAACCGGGTGAGGGGTCACGGCGGCTGCAAGGGAAACGAAACGCGGGCGTCGGCTTCGCCGATGCCCACCCTACGAGCGATATCCCAACGCCTTCGAGGCCAGCGCGGCGCCTTCGACGAGCGCCTTCAGCTTGGCCCAGGCGATCTGGGGATGGCTGCGGCCGCCGAAGCCGCAATCGGTCGAGGCGATGACATTCTCTCGCCCGACCAGCTTGGCGAAACGCTGGATGCGCTGCGACACCAGCTCCGGATGCTCGATCAGGTCGGTCGAGTGGGTCACGACGCCCGGCAGGATCACCTTGCCCGCGGGCAGCTTCACCGTCTCCCACACCGCATATTCGTGCTCGTGGCGGGCGTTGGCAGCCTCGAACGAGTAGGCGCCGGCCTTCACGCCGAGCATGATGTCGACGAAGTCCTTCATCTCGATGTCGAAGGCGTGCGGGCCATGCCAGCTCCCCCAGCACAGGTGGTAGCGGACCTGCTCTTCCGGCACGTCGCGGAGGGCGTGGTTCAAGGCCTCGCAGCGTATCTGCGAGCGGCGCTTAAAGGCGTCGAGACCCATCCCGATGCCAATGCGGTCCCACAGCGCCGGGAGCCAGGCGTCGTCGACCTGGACGAGATAGCCAGCCTTGGCGACGGCGTCGTATTCGGTCTTCAGCGCCTCGGCGAGCGCGTAGACGTATTCCTCTTCCGATTTGTAATATTCGTTCGGCCGGTAGGGCTCGATGCTGGCCGGCGCGGTGGTGGTGATAAAGCCTTCCTCCGGCGCGACGAACTCCTTCATGACGGTGATCTCGCGCTGGAGATCGGCCTGGCCGATATAGGCCAGCGGCCCGGTGCAGGCCGCGCTCCGCCGCTGCGCCCGGATCTGGTTGCCGGGGCTGTAGAACAGCGTGCCGCGCTCGCCGGCATAGCGGTAGAAGTCGGCGAACTCCTCGCGGTCCCTGCCGCGCACCAGGGTGGTCAGCCCCTCGGCCGGCGGCCGGTCGGTGAAGCCCGAGAAGCGGTATTCGAGATAGGACAGCCAGTCGCCGTCCTTGGTGTATTCGCCCTCGTTGATGAGATCGAGCCCGACCTTGCGCTGCTCGGCGACCACCCAGGCCACCTCTTCGCGGAGCCGGGCCTCGTAGTCCGAGGCCCGCTTGTCCAGGCGCACGCGGTCCGGCAGGCTGCCGACATGGGTGGTGAGAATGCGCTCGGTGCTGCGTCTCATGGCGGTGTCCCCTGCCCGATTGGTCGCGGTATCCAAGCGGATCGCGCAGTGGGAGGCAATTGGCCAACAGTGAACCGGCCGAAGGCCGGCGAGAATTGCCACCGCGCCGAAAGGCGCGTAGACCAACCGGGCGATTGGTGACCGGTCAACAGGTCACGCGGTCAGCCTCAGGAGCGGATCATGCTCGACACCGTCAGCCGCGTCTCCACCCGCATCTCCGTGCTGAACCCGATGGGCTACCCGCCCAAGGTGACGCGGAAGTCCGGGGCGACCCGGCTCGACGGGCTCGACGGCAAGACGATCTACCTGGTCGACTGCCGCTTCGACGACTCGGTCGAGCTCCTGAAGCAGGTCGAGGCCTGGTTCGCCGACCACATGCCGAGCGTGACCACCCGCATGGTCAAGCTCGCCAACATGTACCGCCACGACGACCCCAAGCTCTGGGCCGAGATCAAGGAAAAGGGCCACGCCGCCATCCTCGGCGTCGGCCATTGCTCGACCTGCGCACCCGCGGTCGCGACCCATGCGGTGACGCTCGAGACCAAATGGGGCGTGCCGACGGTCGCGCTCCACACCGACAAGTTCGACCGCGTCGTGAAGTCGGTTACCCGCATGGCCGGGTTGCCCGGCGCGCCGGCGGTGTTCGTGCCGCAGCCGGTGATGGGCAAGTCGCCCGCCGAGCTCCGCGCCTATGTCGAGGGCAACGATCCGATCACCGGACAGCCGGTGATGCAGGAGGTCGTCGAGGGCCTGACCCGGACCATCGCCCGCGCCGAGGCGGGCGCCTTCGAGCGCGCCGCGACCCCGCGCCTGGTCGAGCCCGCGACCGAGGACGAGCTCCACGAGCTCTTCCTCGCCAACAACTGGACCGACAAGCTCCCGATCGTGCTGCCGACCGAGGAGCGCGTCGCGGCGATGCTGGCCGCGACCAGCCACAAGCCCGACGAGATCGTCGGGCACATGGAGCCGACGCATAACCGCGGCCCGTGGGAATACACCGTCGAGAAGGTCGCGGTGAACGCGGTGATGGCCGGCGCCCGACCCGAATATTTCCCGGTGATCCTGGCGATCGCCGCCGCCGGCATCTCGGCCCGCGGATCGACCTCGTCCTCGGCTGCGGCGATGGTCGTGGTCAACGGCCCGGTGCGCCACGAGATCGGCATGAACTCGGGCCTCGGCGCGATGGGCCCCTACAACCACGCCAACGCGACCATCGGGCGGGCCTATGGCCTGCTGTCGCAGAACCTCCAGGGCGGCTCGGTGCCCGGCGACACCTTCATGGGCTCGCTCGGCAACGGCTACAGCTACAACAGCGTCACCTTCGCCGAGAACGAGGAGCGCAGCCCCTGGGTGCCGCTCCACGTCCAGAAGGGCTTCAAGCCCGACGACTCGACGATCAGCATCTTCTACGGCTGCCGCTCGACCACCTTCTGCCTCGGCCTCCGCGCCGAGCACTGGCGCGAGCACGTCAGGGACATGCTGCTCGGCACCGACACCCTGACCCCGCCGGTGCTGCTGCTCGACCCGATCACCGCGCGCCAGTTCGTCGAGCGCGGCGGCTTCGACACCAAGGAGAAGCTGGCAGAGTTCCTGCACGACCTCGGCGAGATGCCGGCCGGCCGCTACTGGGACCTCCAGCTCATCCAGAACTACATCTACCCCCGCGCGACCTTCGGCGAGGAGCCGCTCGCGACCAAGCTCAAGGCCGCCCCGGACGAGCCGATCAAGATCTTCGAGGCCAAGGACATCAACGCCGTCGTCGTCGGCGGCGAGGCCAACGGCTACTGGCAGATGATGGGCGCGAGCTACCGTGCCACCGTCAAGGTCGACGACTGGCGGTAGGGCAAGCCCATAGGGTGGGCAACGCGGGCGCGTTGCCCACGTTCGACGCCCGAGGTGGGCACCGCCAGCGATGCCCACCCAACGAGCGCCCTTACATCCCGAGATAGGCCCGCCGCAGCGCGGGGTCGGCGGCGAGGTCGGCGGCCGGCCCGGAGAGGACGACCCCGCCTTCGGCGAGGACGTAGGCACGGTCCGCGATCTCGAGGCTCTGCACCACGTTCTGCTCGACCAGGAGGATGGCGACGCCGCCGGCGTGGATCCGGCCGATCAGCGCGAACAGCTCCTCGACCAGGAGCGGCGACAGGCCGAGCGAGGGCTCGTCGAGCACCAGGAGGCGAGGCTCGGCCATCAGGCCGCGGCCGATCGCGAGCATCTGCTGCTCGCCGCCGGAAAGCGTGCCGGCGGCTTGGCCGCCCCGTTCGGCGAGGCGCGGGAAGGTCGTGAACACCCGCTCGCGATTGGCGGCGCGGCGGGCGGCGGCGCGGCGGTAGCTGCCGAGGTCGAGATTCTCCATGACCGAGAGGTTCGGGAAGATGCGCCGTCCCTCCGGCACGTGGACGAGGCCGCGCGCGACGATCGCCTGCGGCCGCTCGCGCGTCGTATCGGCGCCATCGAAGCGGACCTCGCCCGCGCGGACCCGGACGAGGCCCGACAGGGCGAGGTTGAGGGTCGACTTGCCGGCGCCGTTGGCGCCGAGCACCGCGACGATCTCGCCGGGGGCGACCGCGAGGTCGATGCCGTGCAGCACCTCGGTCGGCCCGTAGCCCGCGACGAGGCCGTGCACCGCGAGCAGCGGCGCCGCGGTCATGGCGCGGCGCCCAGCTTGGCCGCGGCACCGCGGCCGAGATAGGCCTCGATCACGACCGGGGCGGCGGCGACCTCGCGCGGGGTGCCGGCGGCGATGACGCGGCCCTCTGCGAGCACGAACACCTGCTCGGCCAGGCTCATCACTGCCTGCATGACGTGCTCGACCATGACGATGGTGATGCCGCGGTCGCGGAGGCCGCGGATCAGAGGCAGGACGTCGCGGATCTCGGAGGGGTTCAGCCCCGCCAGCACCTCGTCGAGGAGCAGGAGCCGCGGCACGGTCGCGAGCGCGCGGGCGAGCTCGAGCCGCTTGCGCCCGGCGACGGTGAGCGTCTCGGCCGGCCGGTCGAGCATCCCGTCGAGGCCGACCTCGCGGGCGACCGCCTCCGCGGCGGCCAGTGCCCCGGCGCGGCCCGGATGGCGGAGATGGGCGCCGACCGCGATGTTGTCGCGAACCGTCAGGCCGGCGAACGGCTGCACCACCTGGAAGGTCCGTGCGACGCCGCGGGCGGCGAGGCGGTGCGGCGGCTCGCCGGTCACATCCTCGCCGGAAAAGCGGATGGTGCCCGCGCTCGGCTTGAGGAAGCCTGAGATCAAGGAGAACAGCGTCGTCTTGCCGGCGCCGTTCGGGCCGATCACCGCGGTGATGGAGCGCGGCGGCACGGCCAGGCTCGCCGCATCGACCGCGACGAGCCCGCCGAAGCGGCGGGTCACGCCCTCGACGGAAAGCAGCGGCGCCGTCACGGCCGGCTCCGCCGGGCGCGGAAGCCGCGCGCGAGCCCCTGGGGCATGAACCAGATCACCGCGATCAGGACGATGCCGAACACCACGAGGTCGAGCCCGGGCGCGGCGCCGGTGAAGACCGTCGCCGCCTCGCCCACCGCTTTCACGACGAGTCCGCCGATCAGCGGGCCGAACACCGTGCCGGCGCCCCCGATGATCGGCATCAGCAGCGCCTCGACCGAGATCCAGGTGCCGTAGGCAAGGCCGGAATCGATGAAGAGAAAATACTGGGCGTAGAAGCAGCCGGCCGCCGCGGTGATCGCGGCCGAGAGCGCCATCGCGAGCGTCTTGATGCGCACGACGTCGACGCCGAGGGCGCGCGCGGCATCCTCGTTGGCGCGGATCGCGACCAGATAGGCGCCGAAGCGCGAGCGGCGCACCAGCTCGGTCGCGACCAGTGCGACCGCCACCAGCGCCAGCGCGACCCAGTAAAACGCCGCGCGGCTCGGGAACTGGAATGCCGCGGCGCCGAGGTCGAGCTTGATCAGCGTCCCGACGCCGGCGCCGGTGATCGGCGCGACGCTCGCGAGGATGCGCAGCACCTCGGCGAAGGCCAGCGTCACCAGCGCGAAATAGGCGCCGCGGAGCCCGGCGCGGAAGGTGAGCCAGCCGATCGCCGCGCCGAGCGCGCCGCCCGCGGCGATGCCCGCCGCGAAGCCGGCCCAGGCGTTGACGCCGTAGCGCACCTGGAGCACCGCGGTCACATAGGCCCCCGTGCCGAAGAAGGCGGCGTGGCCGAAGGAATACTGGCCGCCATAGCCGCCGACGATGTTCCAGCCCTGGCCCGCGAGCGCCGTCATCAGCGCGACGACCAGGAAGTTCAGCACCGTGTTGGAATGGACCGCGAGCGGCACCAGGGCGAGCACCGCGACCACCAGCGCGATGAGCGGAAAGCCCTTCACGCGGCGGCGCCGAACAGGCCGCGCGGGCGGACCAGCAGCACGACGATGAAGATGACGAAGATCGCGACCTGCCCGAGCGACTCGCCGAAGAAGAAGCCGCCGAGGCTCTCGACCACGCCGATCAGAAGGCCGCCGATCACCGCGCCCGGCACCGAGCCCATGCCGCCGAGGACCACCACCGTGAACGCGATGAGGATGAAGGCGTCGCCCGCGCTCGGCGTCGCGTAATAGGTCGGGATCAGGAGGCACGCGGCAATGGCGACGCAGGCGGTGCCGAGCCCGAACGTCACCGCGTAGATGTGGGCGACGTCGATGCCGACGAGCTCGGCCCCGCGCTTCTCCCTGGCCACGGCGCGGATCGCCTTGCCGAGGTCGGTCAGCGCCATCAGCGCCCAGAGGCCGAGCGCCACCGCGAACACCGCGGCAAACGCGATCACGCGCGGCAGAGCGAGGAAGGCGAAGCCGAGGTCGAGCGTGTCGCTGGCGTAGGGAAGGTCGATCGTGCGGGTGTTGGCGTGGAAGGCGACGAGGAGCGCGTTCTCGATCACGACCGAGAGGCCGAGCGTGACCAGCAGCATGTTGCCGTCGTCGCCGTGCGAGGCCGGCCCGATGACCAGCCGCTGGAGCGCGTAGCCGAGCGCGAAGAACAGCGGCGCCAGCACGAAGACTGCGATGTACGGGTCGAGCCCGAAGGCCTGGAAGGCGAGGAAGGCGGCGAACAGCGCGGCCGAGAGCAGCGCGCCGTGGGCGAAGTTGATGATGTGCAGGACACCGTAGATCAGCGTCAGGCCGAGCGCGACCAGGACGTAGACTGCGCCGGTCATCAGGCCGTTCAGGACGGCCGCGATCAGGATGAGGGGCGACAGCACGGCGTTGGCCCGCACGACATATTCGGTCGCCGATTCACTAGCGCAATTTCCGTGGCGCCGCCCCCACCACCATGCTTCGCAGGGGCCCCCTCCCCCGCTGCGCGGGGGAGGAATGCGGCCGCAGCACCGATCCTCTCCTGCGCAGCGGGAAAGGTGGCGAGCGCAGCGAGCCGGAGGAGGCCCTGCCGGAATGCGGCAGGGCTCACGCCGGGATCGGGAACACCGGCTTGGCGTTGGCGAACTCGGCCGGGAGGATCACCTTGATGTCGCCGTCCTGCACCTGGGTGTTGACCGGCTGGGCGCCCTGGTTCTGGCCGTTCACGAACTTGGTCGGCCCGTAGGGCATGACATGGCCGGCGAAGGTCGAGCTCGCGAGCGCGTCGATGACCTTGGCCCGGTCGGGCGAACCGGCGCGCTGGATGGCGTCGGCGGCGAGCAGGACAGCGCTGTAGTTCATGTAGACTTCGTAGGTGAAGTACTGCTTCTGGTCCTCGACCTTCTTCTTCAGCGCCAGCGCCTTGGGGTTCTTCGGATTGAACCAGTGATTGCAGTCCATGATGTATTTGGCAGCGTCGGGGAAGTCG
>DASZVN010000078.1:0-5590 GCA_035547055.1 Hyphomicrobiales bacterium | reverse complement strand
AACCAGACCCTGCTGTTCGACTACACCAAGAAGGCGCCCAAGACCGTCGTCATCCTTCACACCAACGATACCTACGGCACCATCGTCGCGAACAACGCGCCCAAGCTCGCGACCGCGAACAAGATGCCGTACAAGATCCTGGACTCGATCGCCTACGACCCGACGGCGAAGGACCTGTCGCTCGAGGTCGCCAAGGCCAAGGGCTCGGGCGCCGAGGGGCTGATCGTGGTCAGCCGCCTGAACGATGCCATCCTCATCACCAAGGAGCTCGTCAAGCAGCGCTGGACGCCGATGGGCATCATGAGCATCGGGCCCGGCTGGTACGAGGCGCCCTACCTCAAGACGCTCGGCAAGCTGTCCGACGACGTGATGAACTTCGTGCCGTGGTTCGACCCCAACAAGCCGATGACCAAGAAGCTCTCGGCGGAGATGAACAAGCTCTACCCCGGCCTGGTGCTGAACCCGAACCACACCTGCACGTTCGAGGCGGTCCAGGTGGCGCTCGACGCCTTCAAGCGCGCCGGCACCGCCGAGGCGGCGCCGCTGATGAAGGCGCTGAAGTCGACCGACCTCAAGGACGGCGTCTCGATCGGCGACGGCGTCACCTTCGACGCCAAGGGGCAGAACGCCCACTACAAATGCGCCGGCGTGCAGAACGAGGGCGAGAAGCTCTACGTCATCGTGCCGCGCTCGGCGGCCGAGCGCGAGCCGGTATGGCCGATCCGGCCCTGGAACAAGCGCGCCTGACCTTCGGCGCGCTCCGTTGAACCGCCGCGGCCCCCGGGCCGCGGCGCCGTTTTGAGGCCTGGGCCGGTGCCCCTCGATACAGTCGTCAACATCCTGATCGGTGGCCTGCTCACCGGCCTGATCTACGGGCTGTCCTCGCTCGGCCTGTCGGTCATCTTCGGCGTGGTGAAGATCGTCAACTTCGCCCACGGCGAGATGATGGTCGGGGCGATGTTCCTGACGCTGGTGCTGGTGCGCTGGGCCGGCTTCGACCCGCTGATGTGGCTGCCGCTCGTCGCCATCGTCCTGTTCGGCTTCGGCTACGTGCTGCAGCGCTATCTGATCGAGCGCGTCGCGCATCTTGCCGACTACATGCAGTTTCTCCTGATGGCGGCGATCGCGACCACGCTCGTCGCCGCCTACCTGATGATCTTCGGGCCCGACGACCAGTCGATCCAGGTCAGCTACTCGCTCGACTCCTATGCGATCGGGCCGCTGATCATCGACAAGTCGCGGGTCTACGCCGCGATCGCCGCAGTCGCCGTCACCGCCCTCCTCTTCCTGTTCTTCCGCTACACGCTGCTCGGCAAGGCGATCCGCGCCTGCGGCGACAACTACATGGGCGCGCTGGTGGTGGGGCTGAACGTGCGACGGCTCTATGCGTTCACCTTCGGCATCGGCGCCGCCTGCCTCGGCGCCGCCGGCGCGATCATGCTGGTGCTGATCGACGTGCAGCCTTATCTCGGGCCGCAATACACGCTGCTCGCCTTCGTCATCGTCATCATCGGCGGGCTCGGCAGCCTGCCCGGCGCGATGCTGGGCGGCATCCTGATCGGCTTCTCCGAGGCGCTGGCCGGCATCGTCATCCAGCCGTCGCTGAAATCGGCCTTCAGCTTCGCGCTCCTGATCCTGGTGCTGCTGCTCCGCCCGCAGGGCCTCCTCGGGAGGCGGACGTGATCCGCCGCCTGGTCGGCCAGGCGAACGCGCGGACGCTGTGGGCCCTCGCCGCGCTCCTCGCGGCGCTGATCGCCGCGCCGGCCTTCGCCAACGACTACGTGCTGACGGTCCTCGTGCTGGCGCTCTACTACGCCTATACCGGCCAGGCCTGGAACCTGATGCTCGGCTTCGCCGGCCTGCTCTCGATCGGCCAGGCGATGTTCGTCGGGCTCGGCGCCTATGCCGCCGCCGGGCTGTTCGTGCAGTTCGGGGTGCCGCCGATCGCGGGCGTCTTCCTCTCGATCGTCGTCGCCTGCATCGCCGGCGCCATCGTCGGCTACCTCGCCTTCCGCTTCGCGATCGGCGGCGTCTATTTCGCCCTCCTCACCATCGCCTTCTCCGAGTTCACCCGCATCCTGATCGACAACTGGGCCTATCTCGGCGGCTCGCGCGGCCTGTTCCTGAAGGTCTCCGACCTCCGCCACTGGGACCTGATCAACCTGCGCGGCCCGCCGCAGATGTTCTACTACATCCTGCTGGTGCTGACGGTGGCGGTGTTCCTGTTCTGCCGCTACATCCTCAACAGCAAGATCGGCTATTACTGGCAGGCGATCCGCGAGGACGAGGAAGCGGCCCAGGCCATCGGGATCGACACCTTCCGCTACAAGATCTACGCGGTGGTGATCTCGTCGGGGATCTCGGGTATCGCCGGCACGATCTACGCCTTCTACTACAACAATCTGTTCCCGGAGACCGTGTTCGCCATCTCGGGCTCGGTCGACATGCTGCTCGGCACCGTCGTCGGCGGCGTCGGCACCCTGTTCGGGCCGATCTTCGGCGCCCTCATCCTGACGCCGCTCGGCGAGGCGCTGACCGCCGCGACGGCGAGCGTCGGCATTCCCGGCATCAAGCAGTTCTTCTGGGGGCTGGTCGTGGCCGCGATCGTGCTGGTGCAGCCGGCCGGGCTGTGGCCGCTGGTCTACCGCGGGCTCCGCCTCGGCGGCCGCCGGATGCGCCCGCCGCCGGTGCTTCGTGGCGGCAACGCGGTCGGCCAGCCGGCCGTCGGCCGCGAAGAGGAGGGCGTCTGAGATGGCGCCGTTCCTCGCGGTCCAGGGCATCAGCAAGAACTTCCGCGGCCTCCGCGCCGTCTCCGACGTCTCGTTCGAGATGCCGAAAGGCGCGATCTACGCCCTGATCGGGCCGAACGGCGCCGGCAAGACCACGACCTTCAACATGATCGCGGGCGCATTTTCCCCCGACGCGGGGCGGATCGTGCTCGACGGGGACGATCTCACCGGGCGGCGTCCGGACCTGATCTGCCACGCCGGGGTGGGACGCACGTTCCAGGTGGTGAAGCCGTTCCGCGGCCTCACCGTCGAGGACAACGTCGCGGTCGGCGCGCTGCGCTGGACCGGCGACATCGAGGAGGCGCGCGCCTACGCCATCGAGACGCTGGCGCTGCTCGGCCTCGACGACAAGCGCGCGCTGACGCCCGAGCACGTCACCCTGCCCGACCGCAAGCGGCTCGAGGTCGCCCGCGCGCTCGCGACCAGGCCGAAGCTGCTCCTGCTCGACGAGGTGATGGCCGGCCTCCGCCCGACCGAGACCGACCGCATGGTCGCGACCTTCAAGGAGATCAACGCCAAGACCGGCCTCACCATCCTCCTGATCGAGCACGTCATGCGCGCGGTGATGGCGCTGTCGCAGCACGTCATCGTGCTGAACCACGGCGAGAAGATCGCCGCCGGCACGCCGCAGGAGGTGGTGCGCGACCCGGCGGTGGTCGAATGCTATCTCGGCGAGGCGGCGCTGTGATGCGCGACGGTCTCCGTCATTGCGAGCGAAGCGAAGCAATCCAGGGATCGTGCCTGGGCCACCTGGATTGCTTCGTCGCTCTGCTCCTCGCAATGACGGCGGCATCGGAGCCCTTGCCATGATCCTGGAGATCGGCGGCCTCGACCTGTTCTACGGCGACGCCCAGGCGCTGGCCGACGTCACGCTCTCCGCCGAGGAGGGCGCGATCGTCGCGATCGTCGGGGCCAACGGCGCCGGCAAGTCGTCCCTGATCCGCACCATCGCCGGGATCGAGCGGGCGCGGCGCGGCTCGATCAGGTTCCGCGGCCGGGAGATCCGCGGGCTCGAAAGCTTCCAGGTCTGCAATCTCGGCATCGGCCAGGTCGCCGAGGGCCGCCAGATCTTCCCGAACCTCACCGTCGCCGACAATCTCGACGTCGGCGGCCTGGTGCCGCGCGGCCGCCCCCATCGGCGCGAATCGCTGGAGCACGTCTACGCGATGTTCCCGCGCCTCAGGGAGCGCGCGGGGCAATATGCCGGCACGCTCTCCGGCGGCGAGCAGCAGATGCTCGCGATCGGCCGCTGCCTGATGGCGCGGCCCGAGCTGATCATGTTCGACGAGCCCTCGCTCGGCCTCGCGCCGGCGCTGGTGCAGGACGTGTTCCGCGTCATCCGCCGCCTCAACGAGGAGGGCATGACGATCCTCCTGGTCGAGCAGAACGTGGCGGTGTCGCTGTCGATCGCGAGCCGCGCCTACGTGCTCGAGAACGGCGCCGTCACGCTCAGCGGCACCGGCGAGGAGCTCCTCGCCGACGACCGCGTCCGCCAGGCCTATCTCGGGCTCTAGAGCGTGATGGCTTCTCTTCGAGTCGCCATCCCACTCTAGGTCCTTGTTTGAGCATGATCCTTTCCGAAAACCGCTGCACACTTTTCGGGATCATGCTCTAGGCCGCCTTCCGCAGCTCGATCGACATCTCCCGGCCCAGGGCGGCAAAGGCAGCGTCGAACTGGTCGAGGCGCGTCGCATGGTCGATCCGGAACAGGCGGTCGACCTGCTCCCGGTGCCAGTTCAGCCGGCGCGCCAGCTCCGCCCGAGTAATGCCGGCCTGCTGGAGCGCCCGATAGAGCATGTACTTGATCGTCGCGAGGGTGCTGATCTTCGCGAGCGGCGACGTCCCGTCCCAGCTTTCTGCCGTCATGGCCTCGGGAAGCTCCTCGTTGTGCGCCATGCGGGCACCGAGCGCTTCCTCGATCGCATCGGACAGATGCTCCAGCGCGTCGTCCCGGGTCTCCCCGAACGTCTTGACCTCGGGCAGTACCGGGCAGGTCGCGAAGATCGTACCGTTGTCGTCGGGCACGAGATGGGCAGGAAACAGCAGCATCACTTCAGTCCCAGGTCCTTGAGGATCGCGTTGATGAGGCCAGTGCCGAGTTCCTTGTTCTTGCCGTGCACCGGCAACTGCGTCTTACGGTTGCCCAACCGCACAGTCACATGGCCGGAGCCGCCCTTGTGGTTCTCGAAGACGCAACCCTGTTTGGCGAGATAGCGGCGCAGCTCGTTGGCATTCATTCACGTAGGGAGCGCCACACTTCTGTGGAAGTCAACAGAGGTGTGGAATAGCGAGGCCGAGCCAAAGCCTTGCCCCCAGCGTCCGGGCGCGGCAGGAAGGGGCATGGCGCTCCATCTCGTAAAGCTTTGCGTCGGCGCGGAATCGGTCGCGGACCTTGCCGACTGGATCGAACGGCGGCTGGCAGAGCGGCGGCGCCAGAAGCTGCCGGCCGAGCACATCCACGTCACCCGCATGGTGCCGAAGCGGGCGGAGGAGCTGCTCGACGGCGGCTCGCTCTACTGGGTGATCCATGGCGTCGTGCAGGTGCGGCAGCGGCTGGTCGCCGTCCGCCCGGTGATCGACCGCGCCGGCACGCGGCGCTGCCATCTCGTGCTCGATCCGGAACTGGTCGCCACGGCGCCGCAGCCGCGGGCGCCGTTCCAGGGCTGGCGCTACCTCAAGGAGGCCGACGCGCCGCACGACCTCGCCGCGCTCGGCGCCGCCGCCGGCCTGCCGCCCCACCTCGCCCAGGAGCTGCGGACGCTCGGGCTCTTGTAGGGTGGGCATCGGCCAGCCGATGCCCA
>DASZVN010000077.1:0-23710 GCA_035547055.1 Hyphomicrobiales bacterium | reverse complement strand
TTCAGCACGTCGGCGCCGATCGGGCCGTCGACCTGGACCAGGGCGATGGCGTCGCCGCCGGGCGTCGAGCGGCCGAGGCTGAAGGTCGCGATGTTCATGCCGGCCTGGCCGAGCGTGGTGCCGAGGGCGCCGATATAGCCCGGCTTGTCCTCGTTGGTGACGTAGAGCATCGAGGGCCCGAACTCGGCATCGACCGCGATGCCCTTGATCTCGATGATGCGCGGCTTGCCGTCGGCGAACACCGTGCCCGAGACCGAGCGGGTCTGCCGCTCGCTCTCGATGACGAGGCGGATCACCGACTCGTAGTTCGCGGCGTCCTCGCGGCGGACCTCCTCGATGGCGATGCCGCGATCGCGCGCGACCACCGGCGCCGACACCATGTTCACGTCCTGGAGCAGCGGGCGGAGCACGCCCGCGACCGCCGCGGCAGTCAGCGCCCGGACGTTCATGCCGGCGACCGCGCCCTCGTATTCGAGGCGGATGCCGCGGAGCCCGCTCTCGGTGAGCTGGCCGGCGAAGGAGCCGAGCTTTTCCGCCAGCGCGACGAACGGGCGGAGCCGCGGCGCCTCCTCGGCGGTGATCGAGGGTGAGTTGATCGCGTTCTGCACCGCCCCGCGCAGCAGGTATTCCGAGATCTGCTCGGCGACCTGGAGCGCGACGTTCTCCTGAGCCTCCGAGGTCGAGGCGCCGAGATGCGGCGTGCACACCACGTTGGCGCGGCCGAACAGCGGGCTGTTCTCGGCCGGCTCGGTGACGAACACGTCGAAGGCCGCGCCGGCGACCTGCCCCGAATCCAGCGCCGCCGCGAGTGCCGCCTCGTCGACCAGGCCGCCGCGGGCGCAGTTGATGATCCGCACGCCCTTCCTGGTCTTGGCCAGGGTCTCGGCGGAGATGATGTTGCGGGTGCGGTCGGTCAGCGGGGTGTGCAGCGTGATGAAGTCGGCCCGTGCCAGGAGCTCGTCGAGCTCGACCTTCTCGACGCCGAGATCCTGCGCCCGCTCGGGCGTGAGGAACGGGTCGTAGGCGATCACCTTCATGCGGAGGCCGATGGCCCGGTCGGCGACGATCGAGCCGATATTGCCGCAGCCGACGATGCCGAGGGTCTTGGCCGTGATCTCGACGCCCATGAAGCGGTTCTTCTCCCACTTGCCGGCCTGGGTGGAGGCGTCGGCGGCGGGGAGCTCGCGGGCGAGCGCGAACATCAGCGCAATGGCGTGCTCGGCGGTCGTGATCGAATTGCCGAACGGCGTGTTCATCACGATGATGCCCTTCGCCGTCGCCGCCGGGATGTCGACATTGTCGACGCCGATGCCGGCGCGGCCGATCACCTTGAGGCCGTTGGCCTTGGCCAAGACCTTCTCGGTGACCTTGGTGGCCGAGCGGATGGCGAGGCCGTCATAGCCGCCGATCGCGGCCGCGAGCTTCTCCTTGTCCTTGCCGAGATCGGGCTCGTAGGTGACGTCGATGCCGCGGTCCTTGAAGATCTGGACGGCAGCCTTGGAGATCTTGTCGGAGATCAGGACTTTGGGGGCCATGGGAGTGATGTCCGAAGAGAAGAGGGAGTGGCCGTCATTGCGAGGAGCGAAGCGACGAAGCAATCCAGGGCGACAAACGTCAGCGCCTGCGGCTCCTGGATTGCTTCGCTTCGCTCGCAATGACGAAGGAGGCGGTCAGGCAGCCTTGCTGAGGCCTTCGCGGATCTGGTGGAAGGCCCAGTCGAGCCAGGGCACCAGCGCGGCGACGTCGGTCGCCTCGACCGTCGAGCCGCACCAGATGCGCAGGCCGGGCGGCGCGTCGCGATAGGCGCCGATGTCGTTGGCGATGCCCTCGGCCTCGAGCAGCGAGGCAATCTTCTTGGCGACCGCCGCCTGCTCGTCGGCCGAGCGCGCTACGACCCCCGGATCGACGATCGACAGGCAGACCGAGGTGTTCGACCGGGTCGCCGGATCGGCGGGCAGAAAATCGACCCAGGGCGTCTGTTTCACCCAGTCGTCGATGACCGCGAGGTTGCGGTCGGCGCGGGCGCAGAGCTCGCCGAGGCCGCCGATGGCCTCAGCCCACTCCAGCGCGTCGAGATAGTCCTCGACGCACAGCATCGAGGGCGTGTTGATGGTCTCGCCCTGGAAGATACCCTCGACGATCTTGCCGCCCTTGGTCATGCGGAAGATCTTCGGCAGCGGCCACGGCGGAGTGTACGTCTCCAGCCGCTCGACCGCGCGGGGCGACAGGATCAGCATGCCGTGCGCGGCCTCGCCGCCCAACACCTTCTGCCAGGAGAAGGTGACCACATCGAGCTTCGGCCAGTCGAGCCGCTGGGCGAACGCCGCCGAGGTGGCGTCGCAGATGGTGAGGCCCGCCCGGTCGGCGGCGATCCAGTCGGCGTTCGGAACGCGGACGCCCGAGGTGGTGCCGTTCCAGGTGAAGACCACGTCGTGGGCGGGATCGATCTGGGTGAGGTCGGGGAGCGCACCATAGGGCGCCTTCAGCACCCGCGCATCCTTCAATTTGAGCTGCTTGGCGACGTCGGTGACCCACCCCTCGCCGAAGCTCTCCCACGCCAGCATGTCGACCGGCCGCGGGCCGAGCAGCGACCACAGCGCCATCTCGACCGCGCCGGTATCCGACGCCGGGACGATGCCGATGCGGTAGTCGGCGGGGACGCCGAGCACCTCGCGGGTGAGGTCGATCGCGCGCTTCAGCTTGGCCTTGCCGAGCTTGGCGCGGTGGGAGCGGCCGAGCGCCGCGTCCTTCAGCTTTTCGAGGGACCAGCCGGGGCGCTTTGCGCAGGGGCCGGAAGAAAAGTTCGGATTGACCGGCCGAACGCCGGGCGAAGCCGTCGCCATATCGCTACCCTTCCAGATAGTCGCCCCTCGGTGGGGAGGGGTGTCCCACGGACGGGGTTACGCGCGGCGAGGCCCGTCGTCAAGTTTACCTGCGCGTCATGCTTTACCTTTGCGTGCACTTGACGACTGCTGTGGCTTCTGCGCTTCATTATGCTGCAATCGGACGTTTTTGGCCGCCTTGAACTGTCGCGCTGTTGCGCGGGCCTGCTTCAGCCGTCCCGAAAGATCGATTGTCGCGCCGGGCGGTGGTCGTCCGGCGTTTCTCCGGGGTACGACGAAGGAGTGCCGAGATGGCGACCGGAACCGTGAAGTTCTTCAACACGCAAAAAGGCTACGGCTTCATTCAGCCGAGCGATGGCGGCAAGGACGTGTTCGTCCACATCACCGCGGTCGAGGCGGCGGGCCTGCGCGGCCTGAACGAGGGGCAGAAGGTGTCCTTCGACATCGCCAGCGACCGCGGCAAGACCAAGGCGGTGAACCTCCGCGCCGAGTGACTTGGCAGGGTGGGCGTCGGCTTGCCGATGCCCACGGACGGACAGGCGACGCTTGCCCACCCTACGAAAATCCAGCGCCCGCCCGGCACCGCCGCGGCGGGCGCTTTCGTTCCGGCGGCGGCTCACGCCAAGGTGAGGCCGTCGCCGCGTTTGCGCCACGGTTGTCCGCCATCCGCTCCGCTCCATGGGCTGGTTCGCGAATCGCCTCGTTTCCGTGGCGTCGGCCTGGGCGCGCCGGGCGGCGAGCCTGGGGCTGGCCCTCGCGATCATCGCCGCGACGCTGCCGTGGCCGGCCGTGGCGCAGGATGCCGGCCAGAGCAAGCTCACGCCCGTCCGCGACACCGAGATCGAGGATCTGCTGCGCGACTACGCGACGCCGCTGTTCCAAGCCGCGGGGCTCAATCCCCGCGCCATCGACATCGTCCTGATCGCCGACCTCGACTTCAACGCCTTCGCCGCCGACGACCATCGCATCTTCGTCGACCTCGGCACCCTGATCGACAGCAGGACCCCGAACGAACTGATCGGCGTGCTCGCCCACGAGACCGGGCACATCGCCGACGGCCATATCGCCGCGTTGCGCCAGAAGATGCACGAGGCCTCGACCCGCGCGATCATTGCCATGCTGGTCGGCCTCGCCGCGGTCGCCGGCGGCGCCGCGGCCGGCGGGTCGGCCGGCCAGGGCCTGATGTCGGCCGCGCCGGCGGCGCTGATCGGCGGCCCGTCCCTCGTCGCGCGCGACCTTCTCGCCTATCGCCGCGGCCAGGAGCAGGCGGCCGACAATGCCGGCGTGAAGTACCTCACCATGACCGGCCAGTCGGCCAAGGGCATGCTCGACGCGTTCCGCCGCCTCGACAGCCAGGCGATGTTCGGCGGCGGGCTCGGCAATCCCTATCTGCTTGACCATCCGATGCCGCAGGAGCGGCTCGCCCTGCTCGAACGGCTGGCCAAAGCGAGCCCCTACTTCGACCGCACCGACCCGCCGGCGCTCGTCGCGCGCCACCGCATGGCGCAGGCCAAGGCCTTCGCCTTCCTCCACGACCAGGGGACGACGCTGCGCCGCTATCCGCCGGGCGACGACAGCCTGCCGGCGCGCTATGCCCGCGCCATCGCGGCCTATCGCTTCGGCGCGGTCGACGCGGCCCAGCGCGAGATCGACGCCCTGATCCAGCGCGAGCCCGGCAACCCCTATTTCTGGGAGCTGAAGGGCCAGGCGCTGCTCGAGGCCGGGCGGGCGCGCCAGGCGCTGGCGCCGCTCGCCAAGGCGCTGGCGCTGAAGCCGGGAGCCGCGCTGATCCGCGTGCTCTACGGCACGGCGCTGATCGGCACCCGCGATCGCAAGCTGAACGACCAGGCGATCCGCGAGCTCAAGGCCGCCGTCGCCCGCGAACCGCACGACGTCGATGCCTTTCGCGAGCTTGCGATCGCGCTCGGCCGCGACGGCCGGCTGCCCGACGCCGACCTCGCCTCGGCCCAGGCCGAGTTCGAGGAGGGCCACTATCCGCTCGCGAAGCAGCTCGCGACCCGCGCGCAGAAAGGCTATCCACGCGGCTCGCCGGGCTGGCTCCGCGCCGGCGACATCGCCGACTACGTCGTCCCCAAGACCCAGTGACCGCCGAGACAGTGAGAGGATTCGCCATGTCCCTGCTGCGCCGCGCCGTGCTCGCCCTCGCCGCGACCGGGCTCACCTTCGCCGTGGCGGCGCTTCCGGCCGCGGCCGAAGACGCCAGGCCGCTGACCAAGCCCGAGATCGAGAAGATCGTGCACGACTATCTCGTGCAGAACCCGCAGATCCTGCGCGAGATGTCCGACGCGCTCCAGGCCAAGGACCAGGCGGAGGCGCAGACCCGGCGCGCCAAGGTGTTTGCCGACGAGCGCTACGCCATCTTCCACGGCCCTGGCGATGCGGTGGTCGGCAACCCCAAGGGCGACGTCACCGTCGTCGAGTTCTTCGACTACAACTGCCCCTATTGCCGCCACGCCCTCGACGACACCAATGCGCTCCTCAAGAGCGACCCCAACCTGCGTTTCGTGCTGAAGGAGTTCCCGGTGCTGACGCCGGGCTCCCGCGAGGCCGCCAAGGTGGCGCTCGCCGTGGTCCACGAGGCCCCCGGCAAGTACCTCGCCTTCCACCGCGAGCTTCTCGGCTCGGGCCAGCCGGTCGACGGCGACGCCGCGCTCAAGGTCGCGGAGAAGCTCGGCATCAGCAAGGCCCGGATCGCCGCCGACCTCGCGACGCCCGTCACCCAGACGCCGATCGACAACACCATGAAGCTCGCGAGCGAGCTCTCGATCGACGGCACCCCGACCTACATCGTCGGGAACACCGTCATGCCCGGCGCGGTCGGCCTCGACGCGCTCAAGACCGCGGTCGCGAACATGCGCGCCTGCGGCAAGGCGGTGTGCTCGTAGGCACGACTACAGGGCCGACCAGTCCTCGATCTTCAACCGCGGGACCCGCGAGAATTCGCGGCCGTTCGCCGTGACGAGGACGGCGTCGAGGCGGCGGGCCTGGGCAGCAATCAGGACGTCGTAGGGGCCGATCGGGGCGCCCGCGCGCTCCAGCGCCGCACGCACTTCACCTGCCTCCTCGGCATCGGCCGCACCGAAAGGAAGAACGACGAGCGGCAGTTGGAGGAACACGCCAAGCCTGGCTGTATTTTCGTCTTTCCGACTGCTCTTGGCGATCCCGAAACGGAGTTCGAATAGAACAATGGAGGGGACGGCAAACGGCTCGCGCCGGATTTCGCTTTGAAAGTGTTCGACAAGCCCGCGATCCTGCCTGCGGAGGTAGGCGACTACGACGTTCGTGTCGAGACAGATCATCAATCGAAGGAAATTTCGTCGCCGGGAGGCATGGGGGGCTGCTCCCGCCCCTCTTCCATGAAGGGCACGTCACGATAGCGCTCGAGCTCGGCAAAGATCGCGTCCAAGTCATCCTTTGTCTGTTCCAATGGCTCCAGCAGCACGCCGCGGCCGAGGCGGCGAACACGCACCTCGGTTCCCGGCAGGCGAAATTCCAACGGCAGGCGGACAGCTTGGCTGCCGCCGTGCTTGAAGAGCTTCGCCGTCGCTACGCGTTTCATCGCTTAGGCGCCTCTTGTAGATACTCTCTATATATATACCTGCCATACGTCAGCGGCAACTTGGCGCCGGCGATCGGCGCCACCGCTTCCCTTGACTCGGGTGCCCCCCTATAACGGCCGCGACCGAATCTGAGCGCCGATGCCCGCGACCGTCTTCGTCCTGAACGGCCCGACCTTGAACATGCTCGGCACGCGCGAGCCCGAGGTCTATGGCCGCGACACCCTCGCCGACATCGAGGCGCGGCTGACGGCGCGGGCAACCCCGCTCGGCCTCGCCATCGACATGCGCCAATCGAACCACGAGGGCGTCCTGGTCGACTGGGTGCAGGAGGCCGGGCGGAGCGCCGCCGCCGGCATCATCCTGAATCCCGGCGCCTATGGCCACTCGTCGATCGCGCTCCACGACGTGCTGAAGGCGGTGACGGTGCCGTGCATCGAGGTGCACCTCTCGAACGTTCACGCCCGGGAGGAATTCCGCCACCGTTCCTATATATCGCCGGTGGCACGCGGCATCGTGATCGGCTTCGGTGCGCAGGGCTATGAGCTGGCGCTCGACGGCCTGGCGCGGCTGGTCGGCGCCGGCGCCAAGACTTAGGAGAACAGACCGGAATGGCGAAGGACCGCCCGTTCGACCACGACCTCATCCGCGAGCTGGCCTCGCTGCTCCGCGAGACCGACCTGTCGGAGATCGAGATCGAGCAGGACGACCTGCGCATCCGCGTCGCCCGCAATCTCGCCCCGGCGCCGGCCGCGGTGCAGGTCGCGGCCGCGCCGCTCGCGGCTCCCGTGACCCAGGCCGCGTCGCCCGCCGCGCCGGCCGACGCCGCCAAGCATCCGGGCGCCGTGCTGTCGCCGATGGTCGGCACCGCCTATCTCGCGCCCGAGCCCGGCGCCAAGCCGTTCGTCGAGGTCGGCAGCCAGGTGCGGCAGGGCCAGACGGTCCTGATCGTCGAGGCGATGAAGACGATGAACGCCATCCCGGCGCCGAAGGGCGGCACCGTGCGCGAGGTCATGGTCGAGGACGGGCAGCCGGTCGAATATGGCGAGCCGCTGCTCGTGATCGACTGAGCGCGGCCGGCACGATGTTCGACAAGGTCCTGATCGCGAACCGCGGCGAGATCGCGCTGCGGGTGCTGCGTGCCTGCAAGGAGCTCGGCATCGCGACCGTCGCGGTGCATTCGACCGCCGACGCCGAGGCGATGCACGTCAAGCTCGCCGACGAGAGCGTCTGCATCGGGCCGCCGCCGGCGCGGGAAAGCTACCTCGCGATGCCGCAGATCCTCGCCGCCTGCGAGATCACCGGCGCGGAGGCGGTGCATCCCGGCTACGGCTTCCTGTCGGAGAACGCGAGCTTCGCCGACGTCCTGACCGAGCACGGCATCACCTTCATCGGCCCCAAGGCCGAGCACATCCGCACCATGGGCGACAAGATCGCCGCCAAGCGGACCGCGGTGAAGCTCGGCATTCCGGTGGTGCCGGGCTCCGAAGGCGGCGTCGCCAACGAGGCCGAGGGACGCCGCGTCGCCAGGGAGATCGGCTATCCGGTGCTGGTGAAGGCCGCAGCCGGCGGCGGCGGCCGCGGCATGAAGGTCGCCCGCGACGAGGGCGAGCTCGGCCAGGCGATCCAGACCGCGCGCGCCGAGGCCAAGGCCGCCTTCGGCGACGACTCCGTCTATCTCGAAAAATACCTGGAGCGGCCCCGCCACATCGAGATCCAGGTGATCGGCGACGGCCGCGGCAACGCCGTCCATCTCGGCGAGCGCGACTGCTCGCTGCAGCGCCGCCACCAGAAGGTCTGGGAGGAAGCCGGCTCGCCGGCGCTCAACGTCGAGGAGCGCGAGGAGATCGGCGGCGTGGTCGCCCGCGCGATGGCCCAGCTCGGCTATCTCGGCGTCGGCACGATCGAGTTCCTCTACGAGAACGGGCGCTTCTACTTCATCGAGATGAACACCCGCATCCAGGTCGAGCACCCGGTGACGGAGGCGGTCACCGGCATCGACCTCGTGAACGAGCAGATCCGCATCGCGGGAGGCGCCGGGCTGTCGTTCCGTCAGAAGGACGTGCAGTTCCGCGGCCACGCCATCGAGTGCCGCGTCAACGCCGAGAACCCGACGACCTTCCGCCCCTCTCCCGGCCGGATCACGCAATGGCACGTTCCGGGCGGCCTCGGGGTGCGGGTCGATTCGGCAGCGTACCAGGGCTATTCGATCCCACCGTTCTACGACAGCCTGGTCGGCAAGCTGATCGTCCACGGTGCCAGCCGCACCGAATGCCTGATGCGGCTTCGCCGCTCGCTCGACGAGTTCGTGGTCGACGGCATCGAGACCACGCTGCCGCTGTTCCGCACGCTGGTCCGCAACCCCGCCATCGCCAACGGCGCCTACGACATCCACTGGCTGGAGCGGTTCCTGGCCGGGGAGTGAGGCTGCCCCTCGGCGGAAAGCCGATCGTAGGGTGGGCAAGCTCTGCGTGCCCACGTCGTGGGCATCGGCGTTGCCGATGCCCACCCTGCAATGGCCTACTTCTCCGCCCGGGCCTTCAGCCAGCGGTCGAGGAAGCTGAGCGCGCCGGAGCGCTGGTCGGCGGTGGCTTCGGCCAGGGCCTTCTCGTGGAGGTCGATCATCCACTTGTCGGAGGCGAGGCCGGACTTCTCGGCCTGCCGGCGTGCCAGCATCATCAGCATCAGCCCACGCTCGGGCTGGCGCGGCACGATCTCGCCCTTGAACAGGATATGGCCGAGCAGCGCCCGCGACGGGGCATGGCCCTTGGCGGCGGCGAGATTCAGCCAGCGTACTGCGACCGTGGTGTTCTTCTGGACGTCGGTGCCGTCCAGGTACATGCGCGCGAGATTGTACTCGGCGTTGGGGTCGCCGTAATTGTAGGCGGCGTCGGTGAAGAGGTGCAGCGCGATCTTCGGGTTGGGCTTCACGTCGCTGCCGGGAATGCCCTCGAGATAATAGGAGCCGAGCCAGACCAGCGCGCTCGAGACGTAGGGCGCATCGGCGGCGGCCTCGCGCGTGTCCTGGAAATCGGCCGAACTGGAGCGCCGCACCACGTCGCGGAAATAGTCGAACGCCTTGACGTCGTCGTGAGCGACGCCGTCGCCCTCGGCATACATGCGGCCGAGCATCCACTGCGCGCCGGCATGGCCGTGGGTCGCGGCGAACTCGAGCGAGGTGAGCGCGGCGGCCTTGTCGCCGTCATGATAGGCAATGCGCGCCGACTCGAACGCCTCGAGCGCGGTCAGCGGCGCCTTGGCCTTCTTGCTGACCGCCATGGTGGTGGCGTCGGCTGCCGCGGAGGGCACCGGCGCCGCGGCCTTGGCGGCAGCCGAGCCGTCGAACGCCAGCGCCGGGCTGGCGACAAGCCCACCGGCGAGAACGAGCCCGAACCAGACCTCGGCGGACATCCGCATCGCTACGCGCTTCATGCACCGCACCCGGACAGCCCGCACCACGCCGCGCCAGCCTCGCGCGCCGGGCGCATCGTCGGACCGCCCGATATCCGAATGACGAGGGACGCCGCCGACCGCCACCGCCGCATCCGAGCTTCGATCGCCTCTTTGGCAAGATCGCGGCTGGCCGGCTGCGGAACGGGGGCCGAAGACGGCCGCCGGAAGGAGGTGGCAGGGGCGAAAGCGAATGGCTGCTCCGCCGAATCGAGGACCGGGGCAGAGCCGGCACGAGCGCGCCTGCGCCCGGCGTCCCGTTCGATCAGCCCCCCGTCCGCGAGCCCGGAGACCATCCCTGCTTCTCCGACGCCGGCTGCCGCCCCCCGGTGGCAGCCGGCGTCTGCAATCGTTAGGAAAAAGCCCTGCATAAGCAGCGCCTTAGCTGGCATCCAGGAAGGCCCTACCCTTGTGGCGCAATTGCGGCGAGGAGCCGCTGCGGCGGGGTGAAGCGACGTATTCTTGCCACGCCGTTGCGCAATTGCCACAGATAGGTGGGAGGGGAAATCATGCCGACGAACAGCAATATCCTGGCGGGCCAGCCAGCGTCCGCGGAGACGATGGCGGGCGAGTTGGTGGAGACGCTCGCCGTCGGGCCGGGAGCCCGGGTCGAGCGCATCGTCTCCTTCGGCCATGCGAGTCCGCCCGGCTTCTGGTACGACCAGGACGAGACGGAATGGGTGATGGTGCTCGCCGGCCGGGCCGAGCTCGCCTTCGCCGACGGCGCGGAGCCGTGCCGGCTCGGGCCGGGAGACTATATGCTGATCCCCGCCCACCGCCGCCACCGCGTGGCGATGACGGACCCGGCGGTGCCGACCGTCTGGCTCGCGGTACATCTGGCTCCGGCGCCGTGGGGCTAGAGGCGTCGAGAATCCGGGGCTCGACGCCGCCGTGAGCGCCTCAGGCGTTTAGCGGCAGGACATCACGCCGGACCAGGCTCCGAGAGCGAGAGGATAGCCGATGGCCATCGCGAAGAACACGATCTGCCTGTGGTACGACCGGGACGCCGAAGCCGCCGCCCGCTTCTATGCCGAGACCTTTCCCAACAGCGCTGTGAGCGCTGTCCATCGTGCTCCCGGCGACTACCCGTCCGGCAAGGCGGGCGATGTGCTGACGGTCGAGTTCACCGTCGCCGGCATCCCCTGCCTCGGCCTCAATGGCGGGCCCCAGGTCAAGCACAACGAGGCGTTCTCGTTCCAGATCGCCACCGACGATCAAGCCGAGACCGACCGCTACTGGAACGCCATCGTCGGCAATGGCGGCGAGGAGAACGTATGCGGCTGGTGCAGGGACCGGTGGGGCATCTCCTGGCAGATCACGCCGCGGGTGCTGACCGAGGCGATGGCCGCCGGCGGAGGCGAAGCGAAACGCGCATTTGAGGCGATGATGGAGATGAAGAAGATCGACGTCGCCGCGATCGAGGCGGCCCGGCGCGGCTGAGCCGCCTGGCTTGCCCGCGTCGCAGACCTTCGGAGGCAGCGCTCGCCTATCGAGGCGCGCCCCTAGGCCGAGACGGCAGACAGGCGCGCCAGGGCTTCCTCCAGCTTCTGGCGGCGGGCGGCGGCCTCGTCCCGGCGCTCCTGCTGCTCCTCGACCACCTCCTCGGGTGCGCGGGCGACGAAGTCGGCGTTGCCGAGCTTCCTGTCGATCTTGTCGATGTCGGCGCCGATCCGCTCGATCTCCTTGGCGAGGCGGGTGCGCTCGGCGGCGAGGTCGACCACCTCGGCGATCGGCAGCGCCGCGACCTCGCCCCGCACCACCATCTGCACCGCGCCCGCCGGCGCCTGGTCGGCAAAGCCGACCGTGGAGAGCCGGGCGAGGCGTCGGATGGTCTCGTCGTAGCGGCCGGCGCGCTCGCGCGTGGCGGCCGAGGCACCGACCAGGAGCAGCGGGATCTGCGCCGCCGCGGGTACGCTGGTCTCGGTACGGACCGAGCGGATGGCGGAAACCAGATCGACCAGCCAGCCGATCTCGGCCTCGGCCTCGGCATTCTCCAGGCCGCCGAGCGCCGGCCACGGGCTCAGCGCAAGCAGCGCGGGGCGCCCTTCGGCGGGCGCCGTCACCGCCCACAGCTCCTCCGTCACGAAGGGCATGAAGGGGTGGAGCAGCGCCAGGATGAGGTCGCGCGCCCAGGCGACGGTCGCGCGCGTCTCGTCCCGGTCGGCGCCGCCCTCGCCGCCCTGCAGCACGGGCTTGGCCAGCTCGAGATACCAATCGCAGAACACGCTCCAGACGAAGCGGTAGACCGCCGCCGCGGCATCGTTGAAGCGATAGGCGGCGATGGCGGCCGTCGTCTCCGCGGCGGCCTTCTCGGCCTCGCCGACGATCCAGCGGTTGAGCATGAGCGTCGCCGTGGCCGGGTCGAAGCCGGCAACGGTGGTGCATTCGTTGATTTCGGCGAAGCGGCAGGCGTTCCAGAGCTTGGTCGCGAAGTTGCGGTAGCCCTCGACGCGGGAGCGGGCGAGCTTGATGTCCCGCCCCTGCGCCGCCATCGCCGCGAGCGTGAGGCGCAGCGCATCGGCACCGAGTTCGTCGATCAGGGCCAGCGGGTCGATGACGTTGCCCTTCGACTTCGACATCTTGGCGCCCTTCTCGTCGCGGACGAGGGCGTGGATGTAGACGTCGCGAAACGGCACGTCGGGCATGAAGTGCAGCCCCATCATCATCATCCGGGCGACCCAGAAGAAGATGATGTCGAAGCCGGTGACGAGGACCGATGTCGGGTAGTAGCGGGCGAGCTCCGGCGTCGCGTCCGGCCAGCCGAGGGTGGAGAACGGCCACAGCGCCGAGGAGAACCAAGTGTCGAGTACGTCCTCGTCCTGATAAAGGGTAACCCCGGCTGGCCTATTGGCCGGCCCGGAGAGACCCGGCGTCGGGGCAGAAGCAATGGAAATCTCTACGTCCTGACCGTAGTACGCCCGCGCTTCCTCTAACATCTCTCGTTCATCTGTCGCAACGAACGTTCGTAGCCCTTGCCCCGCGTCCTGGGGCAATCGCAGACCAAACCAGGCCGGGATCTGGTGGCCCCACCAGAGCTGGCGGGAGATGCACCAGGGCTGGATGTTCTCCAGCCACTCGAAATAGGTCTTCTCCCAGTTCTGCGGGACGAATTTGGTCCGCCCATCGCGGACCGCCTGAAGCGCCGGCTGCGCCAGCGTCTTGGCGTCGACATACCACTGGTCGGTCAGGAACGGCTCGATGACCTCGCCCGAACGATCGCCGTGCGGGACGGTGTGCGTATAGGGTTCGATCTTCTCCACGAGCGCAGTCGCTTCCAGCGCCGCGACGATCATCTTGCGCGCGGCGAAGCGCTCCAGTCCGGCAAATTCCTGCGGCGATGGCTTCGTATCGACGGCGCGACCCGCACTGTCAAATACCTGCATTTCTTGCAGGATCAGAGCTTCCTTCGAGAGGACATTCATCATCGGCAGGTCATGCCGCCGCCCGACCTCGAAGTCGTTGAAGTCATGCGCCGGCGTGATCTTGACCGCGCCGGAGCCCTTCTCCGGGTCGGAATAGTCGTCGGCAACGATCGGGATCAGGCGGCCGACCAGCGGCAGCACCACGTTGATCGGCTTCCCGGCCTGATACGCAGCGACATACGCCGCGTAGCGCTCGTCCTTCGGGTTCACCGCGACAGCGGTGTCGCCGAGCATGGTCTCGGGGCGAGTGGTGGCGACGACGATGTAGGTCGAGGGGTCGGCCGCATCGAACGCCTTGCCCTCGATCGGGTAGCGCAGGTGCCAGAGGTGGCCCTTGACCTCGACCTGCTGGACCTCGAGGTCGGAGATCGCCGTCAGCAGCTTCGGGTCCCAGTTGACGAGGCGCTTGTCGCGATAGATCAGCCCCTCGCGATAGAGCTGGACGAACACCTTGCGCACTGCGCGCGAGAGGCCCTCGTCCATGGTGAAGCGCTCGCGGCTCCAGTCGCAGGAGGCGCCGAGACGGCGGAGCTGGCGCCCGATGGTGCCGCCGGACTCCTCCTTCCACTGCCAGACGCGCTCGACGAACTTCTCGCGGCCCATCTCGCGGCGGCCGGGCTCCTGCCGCTCCATGAGCTGGCGCTCGACCACCATCTGGGTCGCGATTCCGGCATGGTCCATGCCGGGCTGCCACAGCACGTCCCTGCCCTGCATCCGCGCCACGCGGACCAGGATGTCCTGGAGCGTGTTGTTGAGGGCGTGGCCCATGTGGAGCGAGCCGGTGACGTTCGGCGGCGGAATGACGACGGAAAAGCTCTCGCCGCCCGGCCGCCTGCCGGCGCCGGCGCGGAACGCGCGCGCGTCGTCCCACGCATCGGCGATGCGCGCCTCGATTTCGCCGGGCTGGTAGGTCTTCTCCATCATCGCTTAAGTCTCGCGCCGCGTCGCCGGCCGCCGGTTTACAAGCGGACGATGCGGATGGTGTCAACGCTCCCGTCATGGCCGGGCTTGTCCCGGCTAACCACGACTACCTACAGCGGGACACCACCTCGTGGATGCCCGGCCCACGCCCGGGCATGACCGCCGAGAGGCCCCCTACTCCGCCTTCTTCTCCGGCAAAGCGAGGCGGATGTGGAGCTCGCGGAGCTGCTTCGGAGTCGCCTCGGAGGGGGCGCCCATCATCAGGTCCTCGGCGCGCTGGTTCATCGGGAACAGCACGACCTCGCGGAGGTTCTCCTCGCCCGCGAGCAGCATCACGATGCGGTCGACGCCGGGCGCGATGCCGCCGTGCGGCGGGGTGCCGAGGCCGAAGGCGTGCAGCATGCCGCCGAACTTCGCCTCCAGTACGCCCTCGTCGTAGCCGGCGATGGCGAAGGCTCGTCTCATGACGTCGGGCCGGTGGTTCCGGATCGCGCCGGACGACAGCTCCACGCCGTTGCAGACGATGTCGTATTGGTAAGCCAGGATCGACAGCGGCTCCTGCGTCTCCAGCGCCTCGAGGCCGCCCTGCGGCATCGAGAACGGGTTGTGCGAGAAGTCGATCCGCTTCTCGTCCTCGTTCCACTCGTACATCGGGAAATCGACGATCCAGCAGAAGTCGAAGCGCTTCTCGTCGATCAGCCCGAGCTCCTGGCCGATCCGTGTGCGGGCGAGGCCGGCGAGCCTAGCCGCCGCGGCCTCCTCGCCGGCGGAGAAGAACAGGGCGTCGCCCGGCTTGATGCCGGCGGCCGCGACCAGCCGCGCCTGAACCTCCGGCGGCACGAACTTCGCGATCGGCCCCTTGCCGGCGAGCTGCCCGCTCTCGTCCTCGAACACGATGTAGCCGAGGCCGGGCGCGCCCTCGCCGCGGGCCCAGTCGTTCAGCTTGTCGAAGAACGAACGCGGCTGGGCGGCGGCGCCCGGCGCCGGGATGGCGCGCACCGTCTTGCCCTTGAACGCCTTGAAGCTCACGGCCGGATCGGCGAACGCCGCGGTCACGTCGGCGATGACGATGGGGTTGCGCAGGTCCGGCTTGTCCGAACCGTATTTCAGCATCGCTTCCCGGTACGGGATCATCGGGAACTTCGGCGTCACCGGAAGCCCGCCGCCGAATTCCTCGAAGACGCCGCGCAGCACCGGCTCGATGGCGGCGAAGACGTCCTCCTGGGTGACGAAGCTCATCTCGACGTCGAGCTGGTAGAACTCGCCGGGCGCACGGTCGGCGCGGGCATCCTCGTCGCGAAAACAGGGCGCGATCTGGAAATAGCGGTCGAAGCCCGCCACCATGATGAGCTGCTTGAACTGCTGCGGCGCCTGCGGCAGCGCGTAGAACTTGCCGGGATGGACCCGCGACGGCACGAGATAGTCGCGCGCCCCCTCGGGCGAGGACGCGGTCAGGATCGGGGTCTGGAACTCGAAGAAGCCGCCCTCCTTCATCCGCCGGCGCAGGCTGTCGATGACCTGGCCGCGCAGCATGATGTTGCGGTGCAGCCGATCGCGGCGGAGGTCGAGGAAGCGGTATTTCAGCCGCGTCTCCTCGGGGTATTCCTGGTCGCCGAACACCGGCATCGGCAGCTCGCCCGCCGGTCCCAGCACCTCGATCTCGGCGATGAAGACCTCGACCGCGCCGGTCGGGAGCTCCGGGTTCTCGGTGCCGGCGGGGCGCTGGCGCACGGTGCCGTCGATCCTGACGACCCATTCCGAGCGCAGCTCCTCGGCCTGCTTGAACGCGGGCGAATCCGGGTCGGCGACGCACTGGGTCAGGCCGTAATGGTCGCGGAGGTCGATGAAGAGGAGGCCGCCGTGGTCGCGCACGCGATGCACCCAGCCGGACAGGCGCACCGTCTGGCCGATGTCGGACGGGCGGAGCGCGCCGCAGGTGTGGCTGCGATAGCGATGCATGGACGGACCTCGGGGAATTGCGTGCGCGGACAACGCACGCAAGGTCCGCCTTGTCAAGGCAGGGTGACGAAGGCGGGCGCGGCGAGACTGCGGGCGTGGTCGCGCACGTCGGCCGGCCAATCGGCGGTGAGGCGCGCGAACCGGGCGCCGTCGCCGGCATAGAGCGCGCGCGCCGCCTCCTCGTAGCCGGGCCGGTCGCCGGCCAGCGCCATCATGAAGCGGTCGGCCGCCGCGCGAGCCTGGCGCAGCCGGTCGGCGGCGGCGCGCGTCTTCCGCGCCTCGTCCACCAGCCTGCGCAGGGCGACCGAGGCGCCGCCGGGCTGGCCGTTCAGCCATTCCCAGTGGCGCGGCAGGAGCGTCACCTCGCGAGCGACGACGCCGAGCCGCGGCCGCCCCGGCCCGCGCCGCGGCTCCGCCGTGGGCTGCGGCCGCACCGGCCCGAGGTCGAGGTCGATCTGCCGGCCGGTGGCATCGTCGAAGACCAGCACCTGCGCGGCCGGATCCGTGGCCAGCGTCGCCGCCACGACCGGAGCGACCTCCTCGCCGGATCCGGAGGCGAGACGCCGGGTTCCGGCGAAGGCGGTGCAGGACGGCGGCGACGACGTGGCAACAAGCTCCAACGAGAATTTCCCATTTTACCCGGATTAAATCAGGCCGACAATATACCCGGATAAAATGATGGCCGGTTCCCGTTGCGTCCGCCGGTGCCCTGCCCCATCCTCCTCGTCATGGCGCACGATCACGATCACGACCACGACGCCGAGCGCTGGAAGCACGACGGCGTCCGCGTCGTCCCCGGCGACCGGCTCGATCCCAACACCGCGCAGACGCCCGGCATGTTCCGTCAGGCGGCGATCAACTACGCCCGCGTCGGAGCGCAGAAGCTCTGGGCCGGCACCGTTTCGATCCAGCCCAACGCCAAGACCGGCGTGCACCACCACGGCCATCTGGAAAGCGTGATCTACGTAGTGCGCGGTCGGGCGCGGATGCGCTGGGGCGACCACCTCGAATATGTCGCCGAGGCCGGGCCGGGCGACTTCATCTACGTGCCGCCCTACGTACCGCACCAGGAGATCAACGCCGATCCGTCCGAGCCGCTCGACTGCGTCCTGGTCCGCTCGGACAACGAGGCGGTCGCGATCAACATCCCGAATGTCGAGCCGGCCGAGGACCCCGAAGAGATCTACTGGGTCGACCCGACCCACCCCCACCCGTGAGGCCCGATGCCCGTCACCATCTACCACAACCCGAACTGCTCGACCTCGCGCAAGGTGCTCGGGATGATCCGCGACGGCGGCACCGAGCCGAAGGTGATCGAATATCTCAAGACGCCGCCCGACCGCGCGACGCTGGCCGACCTCATCCGCCGCGCCGGGCTGACCCCGCGCCAGGTGCTGCGGAAGAAGGGCACGCCCTATGAGGAGCTCGGCCTCGACGACCCGAAATGGACCGACGCCGAGCTGATCGACCTGATGGTGAGGCACCCGATCCTGATCGAGCGCCCGATCGTCGTGACCGACGAGGGCGTGCGCCTCTGCCGCCCGGTCGAGCGGCTGCAGGAGGTGATGGGCTGAACGGAGCACGTCGTGCCCGGCCTCGGGCCGGGCATCCACGAGTTTTCAGCGTTCCTCTCAGAAGGAAGCCGTGGATGGCCGGGACGAGCCCTGCCATGACGGAGGGTTTCGCCGTCATTGCGAGCGAAGCGAAGCAATCTAGGGCAACCGGCGCTGCGCCTGCGGCCCCTGGATTGCTTCGTCGCTCCGCTCCTCGCAATGACGGAGTTGAACCCCTCGACAGCGCAGCCGCGGCGCGGCAGTGTGCGGAAAAGCCTTTAGCCGCCAACGATTGCCGTAGCTGATGCCTGATGTGACACCGACGATGACCACCGCCGAGGCGGTGGTCGCATCCCTCCTCGCCCACGGCCTCGATACCCTCTACGCCCTCCCCGGCGTCCACAACGATCCCCTGTTCGACGCGCTCTATGCCGCGAAGAACCGGCTCCGCACCATCCACACCCGCCATGAGCAGGGCGCCGGCTACATGGCGCTCGGCGCCGCCCTCGCGACCGGCAAGCCGCAGGCCTATGCCGTCGTGCCGGGGCCGGGCATGCTGAACGCGGCGAGCGCCCTCCTCACCGCCTTCGGCACCAATGCCGAAGTGCTGGCGCTGATCGGTACCATCCCGCAGGCCATGGTCGGCCGCAGCTTCGGCTTCCTCCACGAGATCCGTGACCAGACCGGCATCCTCCAGCGGCTGGTCGACCACACCGGCCGCATCCGCGCGCCCTACGAGGCGCCGGCCGCGATCGCCGAGGCCTCCCAGGCCATGGCGAGCGGCCGGCGCGGGCCGGCGGCGGTCGAATGCGCGATCGACCAGTGGGGCCGGAAAGGGCCGGTCGCGGCCATGGCCCCCCTGCCCCCGCTCGAAGCGCCGCTCGACGAGGACGCGCTAGCCGACGCGGCCAAGCGGCTTGGCGCGGCGAAGCATCCGCTGATCGTGGCCGGGGGCGGGGCGCTCGACGCCTCGGCCGAGGTGACGGCGCTGGCCGAGATGCTGCAGGCGCCGGTGGTGGCGTTCCGCCGCGGCCGCGGGGTCGTCGACGACCGCAACCCGCTCTCGGTCACGCTGCCCCTCGGCCACGCGCTGTGGGCAGAGGCCGACGTCGTCATCGGCATCGGCACCCGCCTCCAGATGCAGATGCCAGGGTGGGGCGGCGACGACGACCTCGCCATCATCCGGATCGATTCCGACCCCGACGAGCCCGACCGGCTGGGGAAGCCCGCGCTCAAGCTGATCGGCGACGCCCGGCGCATCGTCGCCCGCCTCGTCGACCTCGTGCCGGCGCACAATGCGAAGCGCCCTTCGCGGCGCGCCGAGATGGAGGAGCGCCATGCCGCGATGGCGAAGCGCATGCGCGCCAAGATCGGCCCGCAGCTCGCCTTCCTCGACGCCATCCGCGCCGCGCTGCCGGAGGACGGCATCTTCGTCGACGAGGTGACGCAGATGGGCTTTGCCGCCCGGCTCGCCCTCCCAGTCTATGGGCCGCGCACCTTCCTCTCGCCGGGCTACCAGGACGGGCTCGGCTGGGGCTTCGCGACCGCGCTCGGCGCCCAGTGCGCCCGGCCGGACGTGCCGGTGGTCGCGATCTCGGGCGACGGCGGTTTTCTCTTCACCGCGACCGAGATGGCGACGGCTGTCCACCACCGCATCCCGCTTGTCACGGTCGTCTTCGCCGACGGCGCCTTCGGCAACGTCAAGCGAATCCAGGAGCAGAATTTCGGCGGCCGCACCATCGCGAGCGACCTCACCAATCCCGATTTCGTCCGCTTCGCCGAGAGCTTCGGCGCCGCCGCCGAGCGCGCCGAGACGCCGGAAGCGCTGAAGGCCGCGCTCGGCCGCGCCTTCTCCCGCCGCGACGGGCCCAGCCTGATCGAGGTGCCGGTCGGGCCGCTGCCGAGCCCGTGGGAGTTCATCTTCATGCCGCGCGTCAAGGGACGCCGGCCGTGACCGACACCCTGGACGCCGCCCACCTCGCGATGATCGCCACGACCGATGAGCTGGCCGCCGCCTGCACGCGGCTGCGCCAGGCCGAGTTCGTCACCGTCGACACCGAGTTTCTGCGCGAAACCACGTTCTGGCCGAAGCTCTGCGTCGTCCAGCTCGCCGACGACGAGGGGCCGGTGCTGGTCGACGCGCTGGCCGACGGCCTCGACCTCGCCCCGCTGTGGGCGCTGATGGCCGACCCCGGCGTGCTGAAGGTGTTCCATTCCGGCCGGCAGGACATCGAGATCGTCTGGCACCTCGCCGGCATCGTGCCGCACCCGGTGTTCGACACCCAGGTCGCGGCGATGGTGCTCGGCCACGGCGACTCGGTCTCCTACGAGCAGATCGTGCAGCGGCTCGCCGGGGTCCAGATCGACAAGTCCTCGCGCTTCACCGACTGGAGCCGCCGGCCGCTCTCGGAGGCGCAGCTCGCCTACGCCGCGGCCGACGTGACCCACCTCCGCCCGGTCTACCGCAAGCTCGCCCAGCAACTCGCCAAGCGCCGCCGCGCCGACTGGCTCGCCGAGGAGATGGCCGTCCTGACCTCGCCCGACACCTATCGCCAGGACCCCGGCGAAGCGTGGCGGCGCATCCGTATCCGGGCCAAGAAGCCGCGCGACCTCGCGGTGCTGATGGAGCTCGCGGCCTGGCGCGAGCGCGAGGCCCAGGGCCGCGACGTGCCGCGCGGGCGCATCCTCAAGGACGACGCGCTCGGCGAAATCGCGCTCCGCGCGCCGACCACCGTCGAGGCGCTCGGCCATCTCCGCGCGGTGCCGAACGGGCTCGAGCGCTCGCGCGTCGGCGCCGACATCCTGGCCGCGGTCAAGCGCGGGCTCGAGCGCGATCCGGCGACGCTCCCCCCGATCGAGGCGCCGCCGCAGCTTCCGAACGGCACCGGGGCGACGGTCGAACTGCTCAAGGTGCTGCTGAAGATGGTCGCCGAGCACGAGGGCGTCGCGAGCAAGGTCCTGGCGACGGTCG
Source organism: Hyphomicrobiales bacterium (assembly GCA_035547055.1). Lineage (GTDB taxonomy): Bacteria > Pseudomonadota > Alphaproteobacteria > Rhizobiales > Methylopilaceae > DASZVN01. The sequence goes on along the minus strand of DASZVN010000077.1, from coordinate 3,013 downwards.
ACGACCTCGAGCGCATCGCCGCCGACGACCAGGCCGAAGTCGGGGCGCTGCATGGCTGGCGCCGCGAGCTGTTCGGCGACAAGGCGCTGGCGCTGAAGCACGGCCGCCTGGCCCTTGCCGTCCGCCGCGGCCGCGTTGTCGCAGTCGAGACCGAGGCCGACTGAGGCATTTTTCGTCCCGGGCGGCTGGGAAACGCCCTCTCCACCATGCTTGGCATCGTCCCCCTCCCCCGTCTGCGACGGGGAGGATCCGGCTATCGCGCGGAGGGCAATCCTCCCCCGTGAAACGGGAGAGGTGACGAGCGCAGCGAGCCGGAGGGGCCTTACGAGGCCGCCGACACGCGGCCCTCGATGTCCACCGTGGCGTCGCGGCCGGCGAGCTTGGCGAGCTGCTTCAGGCGGCCGGCGACGCGCTCCGACGGCAGCGCGGCGAGCAGCGCCGGCACCCGCAGCACCAGGCGCTTGCGCTCCGCGGTCAGCGGCACGCGCGGCAGCACGCCGGGCATCCCCCCGGTCAGGAGGAACGCGACCCGGAATGCGGCGCCGACCAGGCGGGCGTGCTGCACCAGCCGCGATCCGGCGATGTCCGCCAGCGGCGCCGGCACGCGGTCGTTGCCGAAGCCCTCGTGGCGGAAATAGATCGACAGCGCGAGGAAGGCGCGGCCGGGATGGTCGACGCCGACGAAGGCAGCGTTGGCGACGAGGTCGAAGCTCTGCTCGCCGCGATAGTCGGGATGGGCGCGCCAGCCGATGTCGGCGAGGTGGCAGGCGGCGTGGCGGAGCCGGCGCTCGGCCGAGCTCTCGTCGGGCACCAGGGCCTGGAACAGGCGGTCGGTCCAGGCCGTCAGCTCGGGGCCGTGCAGCGGCGAGCGGGCGCGGAGCGCGCCGAGCTCGGCGGCGGCGCTGATCAGGGGGTCGGCATGGCGGGCCGCCGGGTCGAGCAGGCGGAAGAGATGGCCCTCGCGGACGCCGAGCGCCGAGATCACCACCTGGCTCGGCTCCATCCGGCGGACGATCGCGGCCAGCACCAGCGCGCCATAGGCGAGGAGCGGCCGACGCCCCGGCGAAACGCCCGGCAGCGCCGCGAGATCGTCCGGCGCGAGGCCGGCGACGCGCTCGGCGAATGCCAGCGCCTCGGCTGCCGGCAGGCGATAGCCGTGCATCACCCGGAGCGGATAGCGCCGCTCCTCCATGTGCAGATGGGCGAGCGCGCGCCAGGTGCCGCCGACGGCATAGAAGGAGCGCCCCTTGGCGGCGGTAAGCGGCGGCGCCTCCTTCAGCGCGGCGCGCACCAGCTCGGCCGCCGCCGCGACGGACTCGCGGGCGGCGATGCGGAGCACGAGACCGCCGAGCGGCAGCGTCACGCCCGCGCCGGCACGGTCTTCGTCGACGGCCACGAGTTCCAGCGATCCGCCGCCGAGGTCGCCGACCACGCCGAGCGGCCGGTGGATGCCGCAGACGACGCCGTAGGCCGACAGCTCGGCTTCCTCGGCGCCCGAGAGCAGCCGGACCGGCCGGCCCATGACGGCTTCGGCACGGGCCAGGAACTCCGTGCCGTTCTTCGCCTCGCGGACGGCGGCGGTCGCAAGCACGAAGACGTCGTCGACGCCCATGTTGTCGCACAGCAGGCGATAGCGGGCGAGCGTCGCCAGCACGCGGCCGGCGGCGCCCTCGGTGATGCGCCCCTCGGTCGCGACCACGCTGGCGAGGCCGCACAGGACCTTCTCGTTGAACTGCGGCGTCGGGCTCCGCGCCAGGCGCTCGTAGACCACCAGGCGCACCGAGTTGGAGCCGATGTCGACGACCGCGAGCGGATGTCCCGGCGTGGCCGGCATGCTCAGCGCCGCCGCCGGAGCCGGCGCGGCGGGCTCTTCTTCACCGAGCTGCCGCGCCCGCTGAGGCTGGGATTGGTCATGAAATAACGGTGGGCGTTGAACGGCTCGTCGTCGGGCCCGGGCTGGATGCGGAGCGAGCCACCGTCCGGCAGCACCTCCCAGCTCTGCTGGTTGTCCATCAGGTTCGCGACCATGATCTGGTTCAGCACCTGCTCGTGGACGGTGCGGTTCAGGATCGGCACCAGAACCTCGACCCGGCGATCGAGGTTCCGCGGCATCCAGTCGGCCGAGGAGATGTAGACCGCAGCCTCGGCGCTGGGAAGGCCGTGGCCGCGGCCGAAGCAGACGATGCGCGAATGCTCGAGGAACCGGCCGACGATCGACTTGACGCGGATGTTCTCCGACAGGCCGGGCACGCCGGGGCGGAGGCAGCAGATGCCGCGCACCACGAGGTCGATCTTCACCCCCGCCTCGCTGGCGTCGTAGAGCGCGTCGATGACGATGGGATCGACGAGCGCGTTGAGCTTGGCCCAGATCGCGCCGGGCCGGCCGGCACGGGCGTGGCCGACCTCCTCGGCGATGTGGTCGAGCAGCACCTTGCGGAGCGAGAACGGCGAGGCCGCCACCAGCTCCAGCTCGGCCGGCTGGGCGTAGCCGGTGATGAAATTGAAGATGCGGGCGACGTCGCGAGCGATGACGGGATCGGCGGTGAAGAAGGAAAGATCCGTGTAAATCTTGGCGGTCACCGGGTGGTAGTTGCCGGTGCCGACATGGCAGTAGGAGGCCAGTTGCCCGGCCTCGCGACGCACGACGAGCGACAGCTTGGCATGGGTCTTTAGCTCGATGAAGCCGAACACCACCTGCACGCCGGCGCGCTCGAGGTCGCGCGCCCAGCGGATATTGGCCTCCTCGTCGAAGCGGGCCTTGAGCTCGACCAGCGCCGTGACCGACTTGCCGGCATCGGCCGCCTCGGCCAGCGCCTTCACGATCGGGCTGTCGGGCGAGGTACGGTAGAGCGTCTGCTTGATGGCGACGACATTGGGGTCGCGCGCGGCCTGCTGGAGGAACTGCACCACCACGTCGAAGGACTCGTAGGGGTGGTGGACGATGATGTCCTTCTGCTTGATGGCGGCGAAGCAGTCGCCGCCCTGCTCGCGAATGCGCTCGGGAAAGCGCGGG
>DASZVN010000076.1:0-63065 GCA_035547055.1 Hyphomicrobiales bacterium | reverse complement strand
CCGCTGGGACAAGCCGCCCCGCGAGGCCGATCGTCTGGAGCATTTGGAGGCGCTGCTGAAGGGCGATGCCTGATCCTCCCCCGTTTCACGGGGGAGGAGGACCGTGCGAAGCGTGGTGGGGCCATTGGCGCACCGGAGGGGCCCCTCCGGCGCGCTGCGCTCGCCACCGCCCCGTTTCACGGAAGAGGATCAGCGGCGCTTCCGCCGCCGGGCCGCCGGCGCTAGGCTCCGCGCCGACCATAGGGGAGACGCCATGACCGACTTCATCGCCATCGCCGACCGCGTTCGCGAGCTTGGACGCGAGATCACGCCCGACGGCGCCGTGAAATCGCGCGACATCTACGGCCCGCTGATCGACCAGACCGCCGCGAGCCGCGCCACCGTCACCCGCGACATTTCCTACGGGCCCGACCCGCGCAACCGGCTCGACCTGTTCCAGCCCAAGGAGAAGGCCGCCGCGCCGCGCCCGGTGATCGTGTTCGTCCATGGCGGCGGCTTCGTCCGCGGCGACAAGCACAGCGACGGCTCGCCGTTCTACTCGAATATCGGCCTGTGGGCGGCCGGGCAGGGCCTGATCGGCGTCACCGTCACCTACCGCCTCGCGCCGCAGCACCGCTGGCCGGCCGGCGTCGAGGATCTCGGCCGCGTCGTCGCCTGGCTCCGCGCCCATGTCGCCGAATATGGCGGCGACCCCGATGCGATCGTGCTGATGGGCATCTCGGCCGGCGCCGTGCATGTCGCGACCTATGTCGCGTTCCCCGAGCACCGCGGCGCGGGCGACAAGGGCGTTGCCGGCGCGGTGGTGATGTCGGGCATCTACGACCTCTCGGGCGATGTCGACGAGCGCGAGCACGCTTATTTCAACGCCAAGGGGAAGGAGCTGGAAAAATTCTCCAGCCTGCCGGGGCTGGTGAAGACCGACATTCCCCTGATGATCACGGTCTCGGAATACGATCCGCCGCGGTTCCAGGGCCAGGCGCTGAAGCTGGTGAACGCGCTGTTCGCGAAAACCGGCGACATGCCGCGCTTCGTCCGCCTGATGGGGCAAAACCACTTCACCTCCGATCTCCATTTCGGCAGCGGCGAGGACTATCTCGGCCGTGCCCTGGTGCGCTTCGTCCGCGAGGTCGCCCCCGCCGCTGCCGCCGAGCCGGTGCGCCGCGCCGGCTGAAAATCGGCGCGGGCGCCGGCCGAACCGGTGCCCGCGCCGCATGCCGGGTTCGGGAACCCTTCGCGAGCCGCGCTGTTCTCGAAGAGTTGCCTTTCGGCGGGGGGTGACACCTCCTCGGAAAGGACCCGGATCATGAAGAGCTTTCTCCTCGGCACGGCGGCGGGCCTCGCCCTGATCGCCGGCGTGACGGTTGCGAGCGCGCAGACACCCCCGGCGGGTGGAGGCGGCGACCAGCAGATGAACGCACCGTCGGGCGGTGGCGCGGGTGGTGGCACCGAACGCCGCGAGCGCGGCACGGGCGGCGGCGGTGGCGCGATGCAGCGCGGTGGCGCCCAAGGCGGCACCATGGAGCGGCGCGGCACCGGCGGGGCGGGTGGCGCGATGGAGCGGAACCGTGCCCAGGGTGGCGGCGCGATGGAGCAGCGTGGCGCCGGCGGCCAGGGTGGTGCGATGGAGCGCGGCAACGCCGGCGCCGGCACGAACGCCCAGGCGCCCCAACCCGAGCAGCGGCCCGGCGCGGGCGAGCGCAACCGCAATCGCATGGAGCGCAACGGAGCCGGCGCCAACGCCCCCAACGAACGTCGGCGCGGTGCCGGCGCCGAAGGCGGCCGTGGCGGCGCAGCCGGCCAGCGCGGCGGGCGCCACGTCAACATCACGACGCAGCAGCGCACGACGATCCGCCGGACCATCGTCAGCAGCCACGTCGCGCCGGTGCGCAACGTGCACTTCTCGGTCCGTGTCGGCGTCGCCGTCCCGCGGACGCTCGTACTGCACCCGCTGCCGCCCCGGATCGTCGAGATCGTTCCAGCCTATCAAGGCTACGAGTTCTTCGTCCTGCCCGACGGCCGCATCGTGGTGGTCGACCCGGCGACCTACGAGATCGTCACGATCATCACCGGCTAACGCCGGGCAGGGTGGGCATCGGCGGCACCGATGCCCACGTCGGGCAGAGGCGCCACGCAGGCCCGAATTTACGGCCCCCTCCGGCTCGATTCGCTCGCCACCTCCCCCGTTTCACGGGGGAGGATCAACCCCGCGGCCTTGTTCCTCCCCCGTGGCAGACGGGGGAGGGTGACCATGCGAAGCAGGGCGGAGCGGGGCGAGATGAAGGACGCGGCGCTTCTCCCGGGGGATATCGCCGCTCCACCCTGCCACGCTACTCCGCCGCCTTCCGCGCGTCCTCGTCGGGGTCGAGCCAGGTGTCGCTCAGCCAGCCGCGCTCGTCGTAGTCAGCCATGCAGGCGTCGACGAGATCGGTCATGCCCTTGGCGGTGCCGTCGGCGCGCATCCAGAACAGGGTCTGCAGCCGGATGTCCTCGTGGTTGCCGGCGTAGTTCCTCTCGTAGAGCTCGTGGCGGCCGCCGAACTCGGGGCCGATCGCGTCCCACAGCAGCTTCCTGATCTTGATGCGCTCGCGGTGGCCGATGCCGTTGGAGCCGCGGATGTAGCGCGCGAGATAGCGGTCGATGTCCGGATTGGCGAAGTCCTTCGCCGAGGACGGCAGGTAGATCAGCGCAGAGGCGACGATCTTCTCGATGATCTCCTTGATCTTGCCATAGGCGTCCGGTGCGAACACCCGGTAGGCGGTGGCCGAATGGAGGTTCGGCAGCAGCGTCCCGTTGGTCCAGGCCTCCGGGTTGCAGCACATCGCGTCCGACAGCGACCAGAACAGGTTCCGCCACGCCACGATCTCGCCGAGGAGCGCCTGGTTGCCGCGGAAGACGTCGGTGCCGGCGGCGTGGAGCGCCTTGGCGACGAGGCCGCCGAAGAAGTCGAGCTTCACCGCGAAGCGGGTGCAGCCCTGGAAGCAGAAGCCGTGGAGGAAGCCCGAGCCGCCCTGGAAGCTGCGGATGCGCTCGACGTCGCGGTGGACCAGCACGTCCTCCCAGGGGACGAAGACGTTGTCGAGGACGAACACGGCGTCGTTTTCGTCGAAGCGGCTCGACAGCGGGTAGTCGAACGGGGTGCCGCGCTCGGTGGCGATCCGCTCGTAGGAGGTGCGGCAGAACAGCTTCACCCCCGGCGCGTCCATCGGCAGGATGAACATCACCGCAAAGTCGAGGTCGTCGGTCGCGGTGGCGGCGTTCTGGCCGAGGAAATTGTAGTGGGTGAGCGCGGCCGAGGTCGCCACCACCTTGGCGCCGGAGACGTAGATCCCGGCGTCCGTCTCCTTCTGGATGGTGACGTAGACGTCCTTGACCTCGCTGGTCGGACGGCCGCGATCGACCGGCGGGTTCACGATCGCGTGGTTCATGAACAGCACCGGCTCCTGGGCGCGCTTGTACCAGGCCCGGGCATTGTCGGCGAACTTGCCGTACCATTCCGCATTGGCGCCGAGCGTGTTCATCAGCGACGCCTTGTAGTCCGGCGTGCGGCCCATCCAGCCATAGGAGAGGCGCGACCAGCCGGCGATCGCCTTCTGCTGGCCGATCATCTCCTCGCGCGAGCGTGCCGGGCGGAAATAGCGATGGGTGTAGCCGCCGCTGCCGGTATCGGTCTCGATCGTCAATTCGTCCCGGCGGGCCGGATCGTGCAGCGCGTCATAGAGGCGAGCGATCGAGCGCGCCGAGTTGCGGAAGGCGGGGTGCGTGGTGACGTCGGCGACCCGCTCGCCGTCGATGTAGACCTCGCGGGGCGAGCGCAGGCTCTCCAGATATTCCGCCCCGGTGAAGGGACGCTTCTTGTCCGCGCGCATGTCTTCGGGCCGCATGGCTTCCTCCCGCGGGCTGTCTCTCAGGAGCGGGCAGCCTAGGCGGCGGCGGCCGGCGCGCCCATGGAAGAGATCGGAAAAAGATTGTACTTTTCGCGCGTCGCGCCCGTGCCGCCGCGGGTGCCGCGGAGCCCCGTCGGTGGACCAGACGATCGGCGTCCACGCCTTCTTCCTCTACGGTCTCGCCGAGCGCGAGATCGAGGAGCACTTCCTCCATGTCGAGGCGATCGAGGAGCGCCTCGAGGTGCACCATTGGAACGTGCGCCCCCACGTCCACCGCGATCTCCACCAGGTCATGATGATGCAGCGCGGGCGCGGCGAACTCCTGATCGAGGAGCGCTGGCATCCCTTCGTCGCGCCCATCCTGATCGTGATGCCGCCGCGGGTGGTCCACGGCTTCCGCCTCGAGGAAGGGACCGGCGGGCCCGTCATCACGGTCGCCGAGGCCTTCCACCATGAGATCGCCGCGGTGGTCGAGCCCGCGATCGCGGGCGTGCTCGACGTGCCGCAACTGATCCACCTCGCCCCGGCCGGTCCGCTGACGGCGGAGGCTACGGCGGCGTTCGCCCGGGTCGAGCAGGAATATCGCTGGCCCCGCGTCGCCCGCCTCACTGCGATGACCGCCGACATGGCGGCGCTGTTCGTCCTGGTCGCCCGGCTTCGCGCCGAGCAGGGCGAGGCGGCCCCGGCCGACGGCCCGAGCCGGCTCTTCACCGATTTCCGCCACCTCGTCGAGGAACGCTACGCCGGGCCGTGGACGGTCGCGGACTACGCCCGGGCGCTCGCGGTCACGCCGGGCCGTCTCAACGCCGCCTGCCGCCGCGTCACCCGTTCCTCGGCGCTCGCGACCGTCCATGCCCGGCGCCTCACCGAGGCCAAGCGCCTCTTGCGCTATTCGATGATGACCGCGAGCGAGGTCGCCTACACGCTTGGCTTCAAGGACCCGGCCTATTTCTCGCGCTTCTTCCTCGCCCGCACCGGCGAGCGGCCAAGCGCGTTCCGCGCCCGCCGGCCGCCCGCCCCGGAGCGATAGCGGACTTTGCCTGGGAGGGGAACGACGCCATGCTGCGGCCGTTGATGAAGCAAAGACGGTTTCAGCAGGAGAACGCGATGATCTTTCGCAAATGGCATTCGGGCGCCGTGGCGGCGCTCTTTGCGGTCGCGAGCGTGGCCGCGGCGGCAACGCCGGCCGCCGCGCAGCGCTGGCATCATGGGGCAAGAGGCGGTCATGCCGCGCATTTCAGTGGCCGTGGCTATCACGGCTATCATGGCTACCCCGGCCGTCACTACGCCGGCCACTATCGCGGCCCGCGCCACTATTACGGCCCGCGTCACTATTACTGGCACGGCGGCCGCCGCTATTACGGCTACGGCTGGGGCTACGATCCCTGGGGCGCGGTCGCGGCCGCCGGCGTGATCGGTCTTGCCGCCGGAGCAATCGCCGCCGGGGCCGCAGTCCCGGCGCGCTCGGTCGCATGGTGCGAGGCCCACTACCGGTCCTACGACCCCAGCACCGGGACCTATGTGGGCTACGACGGGCGCCTGCACCCGTGCCCGTGACCTGAACCGGCTTGGTGCCGCGGCCCCCGGTTGCGGCACTAAGCAATTCTTCAGCCTTGCTGGCTTAACTGGTCCTCGCTGGGACTCTTTTCCGAGGACAACATGTTTCGTCAGCTCGCGTTGCTTGCGACGGCTGCGGCCGTCGCGATGGCGGCGTCGCCGGCAGCGGCGACCACCCAATACGACCCGATGACGGGCCTGCCGCTGGTCGTCAACGCCAGCCGCTCGATGGCCTCGCCGGTTCCGCGCGAGACGGTCGCCTATGACGGCCCCTATCACGCCGGCACCATCGTCGTGAACACCAAGGAGCGGCGGCTCTACTTCGTCCTCGGCGACGGCAAGGCCGAGCGCTATGGCGTCGGCGTCGGCCGCGACGGCTTCCAGTGGGGCGGCGTCCATGCCGTCACCGCCAAGCGCGAATGGCCGGGCTGGACCCCGCCACCGGAGATGCTGAAGCGCCAGCCGGAACTGCCCCGCTACATGGAGGGCGGGCCGAAGAACCCGCTCGGCGCCCGGGCGATGTATATCGGCGCGACGCTCTACCGCATCCATGGCTCGAACGAGCCCTGGACCATCGGCCAGGCCGTCTCGTCCGGCTGCATCCGCATGACCAACGACGACGTCATCGACCTCTACAACCGCGTCAAGGTCGGCGACGAGGTGGTGGTGCTGCGGTGATGCGCCCGACAATGTCGTGACAAATCCTCGAGCCGAGGCTATATCGGGCGAGGAGACACTCATGACCACTGCAGTGCGGTCGGAAAAGCTTGACCTCCGTCTTACACCGGAGGCGAAGCGAATGCTGAGCGCGGCGGCGCGGGCCGCACAGCGGTCGGTTAGCGAGTTCGTGCTTGAAAGCGCACTGGCGCGCGCAGAGGAAGCATTGCCGGACCGGCGGCGCTTCGGCCTCGATGCTGAACGCTGGGAAGCATTCCTCGCCGCCCTCGACGCACCGCCGCGGCCGATGCCGCGGCTTCGGCGACTTCTGAACGAGCCAAGCCCGTTCGATCCCGTCTAATAGGCGATGGTCCTTCGCATTGAGAAACTGCGACGGGATCATTGCATCGAAAGCTTCGACTGTGGCAAGGAAGCGCTGAACCACTTTCTGGCCCGCTTCGCTCTTCAAAGCCAGTTCTCGATCGCCTCACAAACGTACGTCGCCTTGTCGGAGGCTACCGAGGTCATCGGCTACTACACCCTGGTCTTTGGCAGCGTCGAATACGATGATGCGCCCGGGCGGTTGCGGAAGGGGCTCGCGCGACGTCCGATCCCTATTATGATCTTGGCGCGACTCGCGATTGCGACTTCCTGGGGTCGCAGGCGAATCGGTTTGGCCTTCTGAAGGATGCGTTGACGCGGACCCTTGGCGCTGCCGAGATCGCCGGGCTGCGGGCTTTCGCGGTCCACGCGAAGGACGATGAAGCGAAGGGCTTTTACGAGCATTTCGATTTCGTGCCGTCGCACGCGGATCCGTTGCACCTGTTCGTGCTGCTCAAGGATGCTCGCGCCTTGATCGGTCGCTAGCTGGTGCCCTTGCGCTGCGGCGCCGGGCGGTTCACTTTGGCGGGAATGATGACCCCTCAACGTCTGCCGGCGGTGTCGACGCCGACGGCGAGGAGCACGCCGCCATGACTGCGATTTTTGACCGCCCGATCGACCATCCGATGGCCTGGACCGTCGCCGAGCTCGGCGGCCGGGGAGGGCTGACCCGCACGCTCACGCCACGGGAGCATGACGCCCTCGACGAGGTGCTGGCGGCGACCGCGCATCTGCCCAAGCTTGCCGTGACGAGGAGCGAGTTCAGCCACCCGGTGATCGACCGGCTGATGGACGAGGTCCGCCGCGAGGTCCTCGACGGGCGCGGCGCCGCGGTGATTTCGGCCTACGACCTCGAGCGCCATTCGCTCGAGGACTACGAGCGGATCTACTGGGGCCTCGGCGCCCATCTCGGCACCGGGGCGGTGCAGAGCGCGAAGGGCGACCGCATCGGCCATGTCCGCAACGCGCCGAACGAGCCGCAGCGCGGCTACACCTCGAATGTCGAGCTGCGTCCGCACACCGATTTCCACGAGATCATGTCGCTCGGCGGCGTGACGTCGGCGGAGGAGGGGGGCGTCAGCGGCATCGCAAGCTCGCTCGCCGTCCACAACGCCATCCAGCGCGAGCGGCCCGACCTGCTGAGGCCGCTCTACGAGGGCTACTATTACGGCATGCAGCCGCAGGCGAAGTCGGCGCTTCCGATGTCGGCGAAGAAGGTGCCGGTGTTCAGCCTCGCCGACGGCAAGGTCAGTTGCATGTGCAACACCTTCTTCATGCGCGTCGCCGCCGAGCGCCGCGGCGAGGCGCTGCCGGCCGATCTGCAGGAGGCGCTGGCGTTCTTCAGCGAGGTGTCGCAGCGGCCGGAGATCCTGCTCCAGTTCATGCTGGAGCCGGGTGAGATGCTGTTCTGGAACAACTTCACCCAGCTTCACGCCCGGACCGAGTTCCGCGACACGCCCGAGCACACGCGGCTGCTGCTCCGGCTGTGGCTGAACGTGCCGAACGGCCGGAGCGTTGTCCCGGAAATCGCGGAGCGTGCCCGCCAGGTCGAGTCCCGCGTGCCCGAGCCGGCGTGACTTTCGGAGGGGGGTGACAGCTTTGCCGTTGCCCACCCTATAAAGGGTCAGGCTGGCGCAGGCTCGGACGTCTTCGCCCCCGTCGTTTCCGACGCCGCCCGCTCGAAGATTGTAATTGCATAATCCTCGCTGTCCCAGTCGCCTCCGATCGTCTGGACGGCGAAGCGGATCGTGCAGCCCGCGGCGAGCGATTCGCTCGCGATGTCGGCGACCTGGAGGCCGAGCATGCCGGGGCGGGTCTCGATGTCGGAGGAACTGGCCCAGCCGTCGTGGCTCCAGCGCACGGTGCTCGGCGCCTCAAGCACGATGCGGAGCGACTGGCCTTGGGCGATGCGGCCGACCCGCGCCGCGCGGGTCCAGTGCGCGCGGGTCGGCCGTGGCGTCTCGCCCTGGTAGCGCAGCCACACTGCGGCCGGCCGGTCGACCGGGTAGCCGCGCCGGATCGAGGCCGCGAGCTTGATGAACTCGGCGTGGGCCCACACCAGCGGCATCGCCGAGCCCGATGGGCGGCCGGGGAACAGGAAGCGCGGCGGGATCGGCTCGGCATCCCACACCTGCTCGGGCAGCAGGCTGCCTTTGCCGGCCATGCGCATCATGGCGCGGAGATAGGGCCGCGCATCCTCGCCGGCCAAGAGCGCGTAGTGGCCGCGCTCGCCGGTGAGGAGCGGCCACAGCCGCCCCCTGCCGGTACCGTCATAGGGCCCGCCGTCGTCGTGCTCGCCATAGCCGTCCTCGTTGTAGCGGTGCCAGGACGGGCCGTTCGGCGTGTCGGTCTTGAGCAGCTTGTCCTGGAGCGCGAGCGTGTTCAGGACGAAGGGGTCGTCGGCCCGGCGGAGGCCGAAGCGGACGAGCTGGAGATAGTCGGTCGAAACCTGCTCGGAGGCGGGCAGGGCGGGGGCGGGGTCACGGTTCCGGATCGGCACGATGGTTGCGAAGGCCTTCGGGTCCGACATCACCGCGTCGGGCGCGACATGGACATAGTGCGGCCCGACGCCGTAGCGGGCCGAGAGCGCGCTGCCATGGACGACGCACCATTCCTCGATCCGTGCATTCCAGTCGTCGGCGAGGGCGAGGAGGTCGCGCTCTTCCTGGGAGCCGATCAGCTCGGCGCCCGAGACCAGCGCCGCGATCGCGACCGCGAGCGTGAAGGCGTTGAGCCCTGCGGTCTCCTCCCAGCGGTCCTGGTCGGTCGACGGGCCGTTCTTGACGATGAAGGCCAGCGCCCGGCGCACCATCCCGCCGGCCTCGATGCCGTCGAGCTGGTCTTCGTCGGCGAGCGCGGCCGCGAGGAGGATCGGGAACGCCGCCTCGTCGAGCTGCACGCCGCTCCAGCGCGGCATGCCGCCGAGCCACTGGTTCTGGAACCAGTGGCCGTCATGGAGCTGGGTCGCGATCAGGTAGCGCAGGATGTCGCGCGCCTCATGGAAGGCGCGGAGCTCGACCAGGGCGCCGGCGCTTTCCACGAGGTCGCGCGGCCACATCAGGTGATAGCCGCCGATGTCGTCGGAGCGGCTGCCCCACGGGATCGACAGGCTCGCGACCATCGCGCCGGGATAGGTCTTGTCCTGGTGCGTCTTCAGCACCATTGCCGAGACCGCGAGCTGGTCGCGGAACTCGACCGGGAAGCGGTCGGCGTCGACCCGCTCGTCCTGCCATTGCTGCCAGGCCTCGGTGTGGCGGTGCCAGACCGTGTCGAAGCGCTGGTTCAGCGCCGAGAGCGCGAGCGTCGTTGCCGCCTGCTTGTCGCTGCCGAAGCCGAGCGCCAGCGTGGCGTGGCGCGGCAGCTCGCCGGTCAAGGCGACGTTGCCCGGACCGGCGCGGTCGTAGGTCCAGGCCATGCGGCCGTTGCGGGAAAAGTCCTGCCAGCCGTCGCTCGTGCCGACATAGCCGGCGCTGGCGCGCAACCAGCCTTCCTCCTTCTCAGGGCCGACCGCACAGAGCGCGAGCGCCGATGACGCCTGTTCGGCGCAGAGGGCGATGCGGCCGCGGTCCATGAACACCTCGGCGGCATTGTCGTAGCCGGTCTGGCCGAGATGGGGAGCGAGGAGGACGTAGGTGCGAAGGTCGGGGTCGCCGGTCAGCACCGCCTCGATCAGGAGCACGTCGCGCTCGGGATCGGGCGCGATGCGGATGTTGAGCTCGAAGCGGGGATGGCGGTGCAGGAGCTGGACCGCGGGGACGCCGGGCGCCGGGGTCGAAAGGGTGTAGTCGTTGTTGCGCTTGACCTCGCACCAGAAGCCCTTGCCGTCGGCGACGATGAAGCCGAGGTCGCGGGTCTGCGGCAGGTCGACCCGGGGATAGTAGATCTCGTTCAGGATGCCGAAGCCGACGGTGAACCACAGCCGCGACGGACCGAGCGCGGTGCCGACCATGTCCTTGGCGCTGCTGGTCCAGGTCGGCCGGATGCCAGGCCCCCCCGGAGCGTCCATGACAAGCCCTCCCTCGTCGCGGTCCTAAAGCGGACCGGTCCGGCATGATGGCCCCGCCGGGTTGCAAATGCATTTCACGACGGAGGCATCGTTGCCGCAGGGGTCGCCTAGCTCCGGCCGACCTCGCCGGGGCCGCCGGCGGCGTAGGCCGCGACGCACTGGAGCGCCGTCATCACCAGGAGCAGCACGAAACTCGCGACCCAGGCCCCGGTCATGTCGTGGAGCAGGCCGAACAGCACCGGCCCGGCACCTGCGAGGAGATAGCCGAGGCTCTGCGCCATGCCGGACAGCGCGGCCGCCTCGCGCGCGCCGCCGGCGCGGAGGCTGAGGAAGGCCAGCGCCAGCATGAAGCAGCCGCCGCTGCACGGCCCCACCACGATCACCCAGAGCAGGGCGAGCCGCGGCCACAGCGCGAGGCCGGTATACCCGATCAGGACGCCGAGCGAGCACAGCACCGCGAGCAGGCGCGGGCTGCCGAGATAGCGCACGAACAGCGGCACCATGAAGCCGGCCGGCAGGCCGAGGCCCTGCAGGATGAAGATGAGCCAGCCGGCGTCCTCGGCGCTGACGCCGTATTGCAGGAGAACCGTCGGCTCCCACGAGATGACGACATAGAAGGAAAAGGATTGCAGGCCCATATAGGCCGTCACCTTCCATGCGGTCAGGGAGCGCCATACCGGCGGCCCGGCGGGCGCGGCCTCCGCGGCGCGCCGCTCGGCGATGGCAGTGGCCGTCGCGCGGGCGAGCTGCGGCGCCCACACCGCGAGCGCGATCACGGTCAGGATGCCCCAGCAGCCGATCGAGGTGCGCCAGCCGCCGGGCGCCACGTCGGCGATCGGCACGGCGACGCCGGCAGCCAGCGCGCCGAGGAACGACATGCCGGTGACGTAGAGGCTCGTCACCGTGGTGACGTGGCCGGGAAAGTCGCGCTTGACGAGGCTCGGCAGGAGGACATTGGCGACGGCGATGGCGCCCCCGAGCATCGCGGTGCCGACGAAGAGCGCCCAGGCCTGCGGCAGGAAACGGAGCGCGACGCCTGCCGCGATCACCACGAGCACGACGAACAGCGTGCGCTCCATGCCGAGGCGGCGGCTGATCGGGACGGCGAGCGGCGACACCAGGCCGAACGCCAGCAGCGGCAGGCTCGCGAGGACGCCCGCGGCGACGGCCGTCAGCGCGTAGTCGTCGCGGATGCGCGGAAGCAGCGCGCCGACCCCGGTATAGGGCGCGCGCAGGCTCATCGCGAGGAGGACGATGCCGGCGACGAGGAGGGAGGTGACGAGCGTCGTGCGGCCCCGCGGGCCGGCAAGCCTGTCTTCGGCGTCGGCCGTCATGATTCCTCGTTGCGCCCGTCTCGGGCGACAGTAGCCACGCCAACGGCCCGGTCCACAATGAATTTCCGGAATGCCTCGCGGCAAATCCCGGAATGCCGCGTCGCGATGCCGGATCGTGCGACTTTGCCTGTTTCCCTTCCGGCCGGCCTCGGCCAATATCGCGAACGCGCGCGCGACGCCGAAGGTCGCCGGCACGGCCACTCGCGGGGAGGGATTGGCATGAAGTTCCACTGGTTCCACCTGATGCCCTATCCCGACCTGCCGGAGGACTTCCGGCAGCGGACGCATTCGGTGTGGGTGGACATCCCCTCGACGCTGTTCGACCCGAAGCGCGGCCACGCCGTCTACAACGAGTATCTCGACGAGCTGGAGTTCGCCGACGCGGTCGGCTTCGACGGCATCTGCGTCAACGAGCACCACCAGAACGGCTACGGGCTGATGCCGTCGCCGAACCTGATCGCGGCCTCGCTGGCGCGGCGGACCAGCAACGCCAAGCTGGTGCTGATGGGCAATTCCGTCGCCCTCTACAATCCGCCGACCCGCGTCGCCGAGGAGATGGCGATGCTCGACGTGATCTCGGGCGGCCGCCTCGTCGCCGGCTTCCCGGTCGGCACCGCGATGGACACGACCTTCTGCTACGGCCAGTCGCCGGCGACGCTGCGCGACAAATATCGCGAGGGCGTGCAGCTCATCATGCGCGCCTGGACCGAGCGTGAGCCGTTTGCCTTCAACGGCAAGTTTACCCAGCTTCGCTACGTCAACCTATGGCCGCGGCCGCTGCAGCAGCCACATCCGCCGGTCTGGGTGCCGGGCGGCGGCAGCATCGAGACCTGGGACTGGTGCGTCGAGAACGACTTCCTCTACGCCAACCTGTCCTATTTCGGCTACGAGCGCGCCGCCAAGAACATCACCGGCTATTGGGAGGCGGTCGACCGCCTCGGCGCCGACCCCAACCCCTATCGCGCCGGCTTCCTGCAATTCGTCGGCGTGGCCGACAGCGATGCCGAGGCGGAGCGGCTCTACGCCCGCCATGCGGAGTACTTCTACAATCGCTGCCTCCACCTTTATCCGCCGTTTACCGACGTGCCTGGCTACTCCACCCTCGCAACCGTCCGTAAAGGGCTGGAGAGTCAGGTCACGCTCGCGGCCATGCAAAGTCAAAGCGAGCTGAAGTGGAAGGACATCGTCGAGCGCGGCTACGTCATTGCCGGCAGCGTCGACACCGTGGTCGATCGGCTCAACGCGCTGGCCGACAAACTGCGCGTAGGACATCTGATGGTCTTGTGCCAATATGGCGACATGCCGAAGGATACGACGCTCTACAATACCGAGCGGCTGGCCCGCGAGGTGATGCCTCGGCTCAGGCATCGCTTCGACGAGTGGGAAGACCGCTGGTGGCCCCGCGATACGCTGCAGCAGCGCGCCACGCCGGCGCCGGTGGCAGCGGTCGCGTGAGCGGCAGCGAACGAGGGTGACATGGCGGGTGTGAGAGACGTCCGGCTGCGTGACGGCCGGACCTGGCCGGTCTACGAGGCCGGCGCCGGGCCGGCCCTGGTGTGGCTGCACGGCCTGAACGGGCTCGATACCGAAGACCCGACGCTCGATCTGCTGGCTCGGCGCTTCCGCGTCAGCGCGCCGGTCGCGCCCGGCTTCGCCAGTCTCGCCGACCTCGCCGAGATCGACGACGTCCACGACCTCGCGCTTGCCTATGACGACCTGTTCGAGGCGCTCGGGCTCGAAGGGGTGGCGCTGGTCGGCCATTCCTTCGGCGCCATGGTCGCGGCCGAGATCGCCGCCCATGTGCCGCGCCGGGTCGGCCGCCTGGTGCTGATGGCGCCGTTCGGCCTGTGGAACGACGCCTATCCGGTCGCCGACATCTTCGCCCAGCGCCAGCCCGACCTCCAGGCGCTGCTCTGGGTCGACGACGCGGCCCAGCGCCGCTTCGCCCAGCGCGCGCCCGACCCCAAGAGCGCCGAGGGCATCGAGGCGACGCTGAAGCGCATCCAGGGCCTCACCGCGATGACCAAGTTCGTCTGGCCGATCCCGGACAAGGGCCTGAAGAAGCGGCTGCCGCGCATCGCCGCGCCGACGCTCGGCCTGTTCGGGGAGGGCGACGGCATCATCTCGCCACGCTATGCCGCCGACCTCGCCGCCGGCATCCCGCGCTGCGAGACCGCCGTCATCGAGGGCGCCGCGCACATGCTGCCCTACGAGGCGCCGGACGACGTCGCGACCCGCATCGCCGACCATGCCGGCGCTGCTACCGCGGCGGCATGATGCGCCTACCGGCATTTTCTTAGGGTGGGCAAGCGAGGCTTGCCCACCCTGGGCGTCGGCGATGCCGGCGCCCATCCCACCGGCCCTGTCATGACTCTCGCCTACAAGATCGCGACCGCCGCGGAGTGGCGTGCCGCCGAGGCCGCCGGCCGATACGATGGCGCCGCAGTCGACCGCGCCGACGGGTTCATCCACCTCTCGACGGCAGGGCAGGTGGCCGAGACGGCAGCGAAGCATTTCGCCGGACAGGGCGAGCTTGTCCTGGTCGCGGTCGATTGCGAGGCGCTCGGCCCCGCGCTGCGCTGGGAGCCGTCGCGCGGCGGCGCGCTGTTTCCGCATGTCTACGGGCCGCTGCCGCTCACGGCGGTGCGCTGGGTGCGGCCGCTGCCCCTCGGCGCCGACGGCCGCCACGTCTTTCCGGAGCTCGGCGCGTGATCGGTGCCGCGTGGCCGCTCCTCGATGCGGCCTTCTCCCGGCTCGATCCCGAGCGCGCTCATCAATTGACCCTGACGCTGCTCGAACGGGCGCCGCTGCCGCCGCCGCGGCCGGACGACCCGCGTCTCGCGGTCGAAGCCTTCGGCCTCCGCTTCCCCAACCCGGTCGGGCTGGCCGCCGGCTTCGACAAGGACGCCAGGGTGCCGGACGCCATGCTCCGGCTCGGCTTCGGCTTCACCGAGGTCGGCACCGTGACGCCGCGGCCGCAGCCGGGCAACCCGCGCCCCCGCGTGTTCCGCCTGCCGGATGCGCGCGGCACGATCAACCGCCTCGGCTTCAACAGCGGCGGCCACGCGGCGGCGCGCCGGCGCCTCATTGCGCGACGTGGTCGGCCGGGGATCGTCGGGGTGAACATCGGGGCCAACAAGGACAGCGCCGACCGCATCGACGACTATGTCGGCGGCGTCATCGTCTTCGCCGAGTTCGCCGACTATCTCGCTGTGAACATCTCGTCGCCGAACACGCCGGGCCTCCGCGATCTCCAGGCCCGAGCCGCGCTGGACGATCTCCTCCTCCGCGTGATCGCGGCCCGGGACACATATGTCGACGGCGGTGCGCCCCGGCGCCCGGTGCTGCTCAAGATCGCGCCCGACCTCGCCCTCGGCGACCTGGACGATGTGGCCGAAGTGGCGCTGCGGCGCGGCGTCGATGGATTGATGGTCGGGAACACGACGCTGGCGCGCCCCGCCGGGCTCGGCCCGGCCGCAAGCGAGGCCGGCGGCCTCTCGGGTGGCCCGCTGTTCCGCCGCGCCAACTGGATGCTGGCCGAGGCCTATCTGAGGCTCGGCGGCCGCATCCCCCTGGTCGGGATCGGCGGCATCACCAGGGGCGAGGACGCGGTGACCAAGCTTCGCGCCGGGGCGACGCTGGTGCAGCTCTATACCGGCCTCGTCTTCGCGGGCCCGGCATTGATCGGCGCGATGAAGCGCGCGCTCCTCACGGCCGCGCCGCCTGCGGGTCTCGGCGCGCTCACTGGCAGTGACGCCGAGGCGATCGCCCGCGCCGGGCCGGAAGCGTGACGCTCCCTAGCCGTGCTGCCGGCGAACGAAGTCTTTCAGGACGTTGTCGATACGGGTGGACCAGCCTGGGCCGCGCGCGCGGAAATAGGCGAGGACCTCGGACGGCCGGATCATAGGTGCAAGGCCGAGCGAAAGGGCTCAGCCCCCCGTCACCGACATGTGGCGGCCGACGGCGGGGCGCTTGGAGCGGCGGTCGATGACGAAGTCGTGGCCCTTGGGCTTGCGCGAGATCGCTTCCTCGATCGCGGCCTGGAGCGGGGCGTCGTCGGGTGAGGCGCGGAGCGGGGCGCGGAGGTCGGCGGCATCCTCCTGGCCGAGGCACATGAAGAGCGTGCCGGTGCAGGTGACGCGCACGCGGTTGCAGCTTTCGCAGAAATTGTGGGTCAGCGGGGTGATGAAGCCGATCTTGCCGCCAGTCTCGGCGACGCGGACATAGCGCGCCGGCCCGCCGGTCGATTCGGCAAGGTCGGTCATGGTGAAGCGCCGCGCGAGGCGGGCGCGGACCAGCGACAGCGGCAGGTATTGGTCGGTGCGGTCGCCGTCGATGTCGCCGAGCGGCATCGTCTCGATGAAAGTGATGTCGTGGCCGTTGCCGTGGGCCCAGTCGACCAGGCTCTCCAGCTCGTCCTCGTTCTCGCCCTTCAGCGCCACGGCGTTGAGCTTGACCTTGAGGCCGGCGGCCTTGGCGGCGGCGATGCCGTCGAGCGTCTTGCCAATGTCGCCCCAGCGGGTGATGCGGCGGAAGCGCTCGGGATCGAGCGTGTCGAGCGAGACGTTGATGCGGCGGACGCCGGCCTCGCGAAGCTGATCGGCGAAGCGCGCCAGTTGGGTGCCGTTCGTGGTCAGCGTCAGCTCGTCGAGCGCGCCGGTCCCGAGGTGCCGGCCGAGCGAGCGCACCAGCGTCATCAGGTCGCGCCGCACCAGCGGCTCGCCGCCGGTGAGGCGAAGCTTCCGCACGCCGCGGGCGACGAAGGCGCTGCAGAGGCGATCCAGCTCCTCCAGCGTCAGCAGGTCGCGCTTCGGCAGGAAGGTCATGTCCTCCGCCATGCAATAGACGCAACGGAGGTCGCAGCGGTCCGTCACCGAGACGCGCAGATAGGTGATGCCGCGCCCGAACGGGTCGATCAGGTCGGGCGCCTTGAGCGGCGCCTGGGGCATCACGTTCATTCCGGGCCTTCCCACAACTGGGAGGAGAGATTGCCGGGGTTCACGCCCGCGGCATCGCGCACAATATGGGATTCCGAGCCGAAAAGGCCAACACATTGATGGAATGGCTCGAACCGCACCTCCATTGATTGGAATGGCTCGAACCGCACCTCCATCGGCTGCCGTCACCCCCGGCAGGGCAGGGATGATGGCGAAGGCCTTTGCCGGCCGACGCCTCGCGCGTTATCCCTCCGGCCGAGATCGAGACGACAGGGAATGATCATGGCGATCATGGACGTGGAGGCGCCCGCGCGGGAGCCGATGATCGGGCGGCCGATCCGCCGCTTCGAGGATGCGACGCTGGTGCGGGGCCTCGGCCGCTACACCGACGACGTCCAGGTCGAGGGCCAGGCCTACGCCGTCATCGTCCGCAGCGCGGTCGCCCACGGTGTGATCCGCGGCATCGATACCGAAGCCGCCAAGGCGATGCCCGGCGTCCTCGCCGTCTACACCGCGGCGGATCTGAAGGCCTATGGCGGGCTGAAATCGCCGGTCGGCCTCAACAACCGCGACGGCTCGCCGATCAGGAAGCCCGCCAAGCGCCCGCTCGCCGAGGACAAGGTCCGCTATGTCGGCGATCCCATCGCCTGCGTCGTCGCCGAGACCCGCGAGCAGGCGCGCGACGCCGCAGAGGCGGTGGTGCCCGACATCGAGCCGCTGCCGGCGGTGACCGACGCCGCTGCCGCTACCGCCGCCGGCGCGCCGCAGCTCTACGACGACGTCCCGAACAACATCTGCCTCGACTACCACTATGGCGACGCCGAGAAGGTCGCCGAGGCCTTCGCCAGGGCGGCCCACGTCACCCGGCTCGAGCTCGTCAACAATCGCCTCGTCATCAACCCGATGGAGCCGCGCTCGGCGCTGGCGGTCTACGACGCGGCCGAGGAGCATTTCACGCTCCATGTCTGCTCGCAGGGCGTGTTCGGGCTGCGCAACGGCATCGCCGATCTCCTCGGCGTGCCGCAGGACCGGGTGCGGGTGCTGACCGGAAATGTCGGCGGCTCGTTCGGCATGAAGACGAGCCCCTATCCCGAATATCTCCCGGTGCTCCACGCTGCGCGCGAGCTCGGCCGGCCGGTGAAATGGACCGACGACCGCTCCGGCTCGTTCCTGTCCGACCACCATGGCCGCGGCCACCAGGTGAGGGCCGAGCTGGCGCTCGATCGCGAGGGTCGCTTCCTTGCCATCCGCATCACCGGCTTCGGCAACATGGGCGCCTATCTCTCCTCGGTCGCGCCGCTGATGCCGTCGTTCAACATCGTGAAGAACGTCGTCAGCGTGTACCGCACCCCGCTGGTCGAGGTGTCGGCGAAGTGCGTCTTCACCAATTCCTCGCCGGTCGGGGCCTATCGCGGCGCCGGGCGGCCGGAGGCGAACTACTATATGGAGCGGCTGGTCGACGCCGCCGCCCGCGAGACCGGCATCGACCGGATCGAGCTGCGCCGCCGGAACCACATCCGTCCCGACGAGATGCCGTTCAGCGCGGCCTCCGGCATGGTCTACGACAGCGGCGACTTCACCGCCGTGCTGAACGAGACGGTGGCGAAGGCCGACATCGCCGGCTTTCCGGCGCGCAAGGCCGAGAGCGCGAAGCGCGGCAAGCTGCGCGGCCTTGCCGTCGGCAGCTATCTCGAAGTCACCGCGCCGCCCAACAAGGAGATGGGCGGCATCCGCTTCGAGCCCGACGGCGCGGTGACCATCATCACCGGCACGTTCGACTACGGCCAGGGCCATGCCGCCCCGTTCGCGCAGGTCCTGAGCGACCGGCTTGGCATCCCGATGGAGAAAGTCCGGCTGCTCCAGGGCGACAGCGACGAGCTGATCGCGGGCGGCGGCTCGGGCGGCTCGCGCTCGATCACCGCGAGCGGGGCCGCCATCGTCAAGGCCTCGGACGAGGTGATCGAGCGGGGCAGGGCGATCGCCGGCGCCATCCTGGAAGCATCGGCGGCCGACATCGAGTTCGCCGACGGACGCTTCACCATCGCCGGTACCGGGCGCGGCATCGGCATCCTGGAGATGGCGCAGCGCCTCCGCGACGGCGCGAAGATGCCGGAAGAAGTGCCGCCGAGCCTCGACGTCCGCACCACGACCGACCCGATCCCCTCGGCCTTTCCCAACGGCTGCCACGCCGTCGAGGTCGAGATCGATCCCGAGACCGGCATCGTTGAGGTGGTGCGCCACGCCTCGGTCAACGACTTCGGCGTGATCGTGAACCCGATGCTGGTCGAGGGGCAGGTCCATGGCGGCGTGGTGCAGGGCATCGGCCAGGCGCTGATGGAGCGCACGGTCTACGACGAGAGCGGCCAGCTCCTGACAGGCTCGTTCACGGACTACGCGCTGCCCCGCGCAGACAACATCGGGGCGCGGTTCTCGTTCACCAGCCACCCGGTGCCGGCCAAGACCAACCCGCTCGGCACCAAGGGCTGCGGCGAAGCCGGCTGCGCCGGGGCGCTGGTTTCGGTGATGAACGCGGTGCTCGACGCCGTCCGGGACCTCGGTGTCCACCACCTCGACATGCCCGCGACGCCCGACGTGGTGTGGAAGGCGATCCAGGAGGCGCGGGCGCGAGGGTAACTGGTTGGCGCCATTGCCCCTCACCCGGTCGCGCTTCGCGCGACTCGACCTCTCCCCCGCCGGGGAGAGGCGAAGAGGCCGTGGCGCCGTCACACCTCTCCTGGGGGGAGAGGTCGGATCGCCGTGCGCAGCACGGCGATCCGGGTGAGGGGTTACGGCGGCTGATCGGGTTACGCCACCTTCTTGCCCCAGAGGCGGGAGGAGGCGCGGTCGGCGCCTTCGCGGAGCGTCGCGAGCTTGGCCCAGACCACGTCCTCGGTGACCCATTCCCAGCCGACGAAGGTGCCGAAGCCGCAATCGACGCCGGCGATCACCCGCTCGCGGTCGCCGACCGCGGCAACCACCGCCTCGAGCCGCTGCGCCACCACCTCGGGGTGCTCGACCATGTTGCTCTTCGAGTCGATCACGCCGGCGATCAGCGCCATGTTGTCGGGCATGCGGAGCTTGCGGAGCGCGGCGGTCTCGTGCTGGCGGCGCGAGTTGCCGAATTCGAGCCCGAGCGCGCCGACCTTGGCCTGGTAGAGCCCCGGCAGGATCACCTCCATCGCGACGTCGTAGACGTGCGGCCCCTCCCAGTTGCCCCAGCACACATGGAGACGCACCCGGTCAGGCGGAATGTTGACCAGCGCCTTGTTGAGGGCGGTGATGTTGGCCTCGACCACCTTGGCGTATTCGGCATCGCTCTTGTCCTGGAACAGCAGCGTCCGCTCCATCGCGAGGTCGGGCGCGTCGATCTGCAGGACGAAGCCGGCGTTGACGACCGCCTCGTATTCGACCCGCATCTCGCGGGCGATGGCGTCGAGATAGGCCTCGTAGCTGTCGTAATAGGCGTTCAGCATGGTCGCGGCGATGATGCCGGGCGAGGCCGAGTTCATGAAGAACTCAGGGATCTCGTTCTTCACCGCGGCCGAGAGGCGCTTCAGCCGCGCGGTCTCCTCGGCGATGATCGCCTGGCCCTGGTACTTGATGTCGGCCACCGCCTGCGGTGCGCCGAACACCTTGCCGACCTTCGGCGGCAGGCGCTGGAAGAAGCGCTCGTTGAACTGCGGGAAGGCGATCCAGTCCTGCCCGTAGGGCCGGTTCGAGACGCCGTCGAAGCCCGACATGCGCTGCGGCAGGTAGGTCTGGAAGCCGACGCGGCCCTGCTCGCCGTCGTTGGCGGAATCGATCCCGACCTCGGCCTGCTTCTTCAGGACGTGGGTGACGCGCTCCTCGATCGCCGCTTTCAGCTTGGCCTCGTCGACCGGGTGGCCGAGCTCCTGCTCGATCAGCATCGAGCCGAGCGGCTCGCCGCGCGGCAGGCTGCCGGTGTGCGTGGTGACGATGCGGTCCATACTGCTGAGCATTCCAATCCTCCCATCGAACCCGAGCCGGATGGCGGCGTCCACGCGCCATCCGCAGCCTCCGCGTGACGCGCGGCCGAGGTCTCCCCGTCAGCGTAGGGGCAAATCCGCCCGAGCGTCCAGAGCCCTACAGATGTCGAGGAACGGGCCGGGGCGCGATCAGTGGATCGTGAAGCTGGCGGGGCACGGCATCGTAGGGTGTGCATGCGCAGCATGCGCACCGGCCGGCGCCCGATTGGTGCGCATCGGCTTCGCCGACGCACACCCCGCGGCGCTTCACTCGATCGCGGCGGCCTCGGCGAGGGCCGCACGCAGGCGCGTGGTGTCGAAGCCGGGCGCCTTGGCGGCGGCGATGACGATCGCCTCGCGCCGCATCAGGAGCGCTGCCGCGGCGGGGATGCGCGCCGCCACCGCCTTCGGGATGACCACCGCGCCATGGCGGTCGGCGTGCACGAGGTCGCCGGAGTCGACGTACATGCCGGCGACGTTGACGGTGTTGCCGTAATCGACGACGTGGAAATGCCCGTGCGAGGGCGCCGTCATCCGGCACAGCATCTGGAAGCCTGCGGCGTTGGCGTCGACGTCGCGGATGCTGCCGTCGGTGACGACGCCGAGCGCGCCGAGGCCGCGGTGGATGTGCGAGTTGACCTCGCCCCAGAACGAGCCGAAGCCGGCGCGGGCGCCATCGAGATCCTGGATCAGGCAGATCGAGGGGCGGGGGCCGCCGTCGGCGATGTAGTCGTAGTAGTCGAGCTGCCGTGCCCGCGCCTTCTCGGGCACCGCGTAGGGCTGCATCGAGCGCAGGGTCGCGGTGCGGGCGAAGCCGACGATCGGCTTCAGCGCCGGATAGAGGCAGATGAGCGGCTCGGTGGTGAAGCCGATGGCGCGCCGCTCCGGCGCGACGATCTCGAGCGCGTTGCACACGGTCGGCGTATCGAGCTGAGCGAGGCGCTCCAGGAGCTCGGGGGTGATCTCGGCGTCGCTCACGGCGGCTTTCTCCTCTCGGCAGGCGGAACAAAACCGCGTGAGCGGCGCGGCCACGGGCATCGCCTCCGCCGCCTTTCCGGCGGTTGGCATCAAAGGCGGCCGGGCGCCGGAATTCAATCGCGAACCCGGGGGCGGCAGAGCCGGCGATGCAAGCCTGAGGTTGTGACGCGCTCATTGCGGCGCCGGCGACTTTGGCATTAGAAGATATCCAAGCAAGGGAAGGTCGGCGATTCCAGCGCGGCCCAGCGGAGAGGAACGAGCCTAGCCCCCAACAAGGGCATCGCCGGTCGGCCGGCGCGGCCCGATGGGCCACATCTTCATCAGGGAAGGAAACGGACATGCGTGACGATGGGCGCACGTCTGTCGACGCCGGGCGCGGCGACGACACCTCAGTTCCCGCCGAGACCGGAGCCGGTTCTTCGACCGGCGGGCTCGCGGCGCTCCGCGCCTCGCGGCGCGATTTCATCAAGGGCGTGATCGCCTCCGGCGCGACCGTGGCGAGCATGGGCTACATGTTCCGCGGCGGCGGCGCGGTGACGCCGGCCGAGGCGGCGACGCCGGCCTCCGGCGCGGTCGAGCGCCTGATCACGCTCAAGGTCAACGGCCAGATGCGCCGCGTCGACGTGCTCCCGAACGAGGAGCTGGCGATGACGCTGCGCTACAAGCTCGGCCTCACCGGCACCAAGCTCGGCTGCGACCGCGGCGAATGCGGCGCCTGCACCGTGATGCTGGACGGCGTCACCCACTATTCCTGCACCACGCTGACCCACACCGTCGGCGCTCGCGAGATCACCACCGTCGAGGGCGTCGGCGGGCCGAACGGCGAGCTCCACCCGGTGCAACAAGCCTTCATCGACGAGCTCGGGCCGCAATGCGGCTTCTGCACGCCGGGCCAGGTGGTCTCGGCGGTTTCGCTGCTCAAGCACAACCCGCACCCGAGCGTCGACGAGATCAAGCTCGCGATGTCCGGCAATCTGTGCCGCTGCGGCGCCTATGAGTACTACCTCAAGGGCATCGTGCGCGCGGCAGGGGAGGCGTGACCATGGCCAACAATCTGATCGGCAAGGACTTCACCCCTCCGGACGTGATCGCCAAGGTCACCGGCAAGGCCAAGTACGCCGAGGACTACCGCGCCGAGGGCATGCTGTTCGCCAAGGTGCTGCGGAGCCCGATGCCGCACGCCCGCGTGCGCCACGTCGACGTCTCCGCCGCCAAGGCGATGAAGGGTGTCGTCGCCATCCTCACGGCGGACGAGGTGCCGGCGCTGCCGGCGCCGCAGGACCCGATCCTGACCAACGAGCCGGCCTATGCCGGCGACGCGATCCTCGCGGTCGCTGCGGTGAGCGAGGAGATCGCGGCCAACGCGGTCGAGGCGATCCGGGTCGACCTCGAGCAGCTTCCCTTCACGGTCGATCCCCTCGACAGCCTCTATCCCAACGGGCCGAACGCCCGCGTCAAGG
Organism: Hyphomicrobiales bacterium; assembly: GCA_035547055.1. Taxonomy (GTDB): domain Bacteria; phylum Pseudomonadota; class Alphaproteobacteria; order Rhizobiales; family Methylopilaceae; genus DASZVN01. The sequence continues at coordinate 39,885 of DASZVN010000076.1, read as the reverse complement.
GCAACGTCGCCAACATCAAGCTGCCGCTGCAGACGGTGAAATGGACGGCGTCGGACTTCGTCGGCGTCGACGAGGGCAAGCTGCCGGAAGGCAAGCCGACCGACCAGTGGACCTATGGCGACCTCGATGCCGGCTTCGCCAAGGCCAAGGTCGTCGTCGACGAGACCTTCGTCACCGCCGGCCTGTCGCACCACGCGATGGAGCCGCGCTCGGCGATGGCCTACTGGCAGAACGGCCGCTGCTTCATGCACGTGTCGACGCAGAGCCAGGCCTTCACCTTCCCGTTCCTCGCCCAGTATCTCGGCATCACGCCCGACAAGCTGGTGGTGATCGCCGAATATTGCGGCGGCGGTTTCGGCGCCAAGGCCGGCGCCTACCCGCTGATGGCCATCCCCGGCTATCTCGCGAAGAAGGCCGGCCGCCCGGTGATGCTGCGCGTCACCCGCGAAGAGGAGCATGGCCTCGGCGCCCGCCCCGGCTTCCAGGGCCGCGCCAAGATCGGCTTCGCCGCCGACGGGCGCATCACCGCGCTCGACCTCTACATCGTCCACGACAACGGGCCGAACGCCGGTTTCTGGGACTACACCGACGGCGCCGACTCGGTGTCGCTGGTCTACACGCCCGAGGCGATGCGCTTCCGCGGCATCTCGGTGCTCACCAACACCGCGATGCGCACCTCGCAGCGCGGCCCCGGCACCAACCAGGTGGCGATGGCGCTCGAGCCGCTGATGGACAAGGCGGCCGAGGCGCTGAAGATCGACCGCGTCGCGCTCCGGCGCATCAACGCGCCCGACAATTCCGCCAAGATGGGCGCCAAGCGCGACCCGGTCACCTCGGCCTATCTCAAGGATGCGCTCGACAAGGGCGCCGAGATGTTCAAGTGGGCGGAGCAGAGCAAGCTCAGCCGCACCCGCCAGGGCACCAAGGTGATTGGCGTCGGCATCGGCCAGGCCCACCACGTCGCCGGCTATCCCGGCTTCGACGGCATGGTGGTGATCAAGCCAGACGGCAAGCTCTACATCCACACCGGGGTCGGCAATCTCGGCACCTTCTCCTACGCCGCGACCGCGCGCTTCGCCGCCGAGGTGCTGGGCTACGACTGGAAGAACTGCGAGATCGTTCGCGGCGATTCCGACCGGCACCTGCCGTGGACGCTCGGCCAGTTCTCCTCCAACACGATCTACACCACCGGACGCGGCAACTACGCCGCCGGCATGGACGCCAAGGCCAAGCTGCTGGAGATCGCGGCCAAGGACCTCGGCGGCAAGCCCGACGACTACGAGCTCAAGAACGAGCGCGTGGTCTCGAAGGCCGACCCGTCGAAGGCGATGAGCTTTGCCGACGCCGCCAAGCGCGCCATCGCGCTCGGCGACAAGTTCAGCGGCAAGGCCGCTCCCAACGGCATCAACCCGCTGACCAAGGCGGCGCTCGCGGGCGTCGCCGGCCAGGGCCTCGTCGGCGTCGCCAAGGACGCGCTGCCGCAGGGCGGCTCGGTGCCGGGCCTTGCCGTCGGCTTCATGAAGGTGGCGGTCGACGTCGAGACCGGCGCGGTCGATGTCCTCGACTATGTCGGCATCGCCGATTGCGGCGTCACGGTCCATCCGCGCGGCCTCGCCGCGCAGACCGCGAGCGGTGCCATCCAGGGCATCGGCATGGCCAAGTTCGAGCACCTGGTCTACGACCCCAAGCTCGGCATCCCGGCCAATGTCGGCTTCGACCAGGCCAAGCCTGCGACCTGGCTCGACATCCCGCTCGACATCAAGACTGCCGCCGTCGAGAAGCCCGACACGGCGAACCCGATGGGCGCCAAGGGCATCGGCGAGCCGGTCGAGGGCTGCGCCGCGGCGGCCTATCTCTCGGCGGTCGCCGACGCGCTCGGCGGCCACTACTTCAACCGGACGCCGATCGTCCGCGACTACATCGTCAATGCGCTGGCGAAGCGGCCACAATCCTACAAGCCGCTCGAAGTCAGCACGATGTGAGGGGGAGGCGGCCATGATCATCAAGGACGTGATGCCGAGCTTCGAGCTCTACCAGCCGAAGACGGTCGCCGACGCGGTCGCCCTCGCGGGCCAGCACGGCAAGGACGCCTGGAAGATAGCGGGCGGCAACGACAGCCTCGATTGGTTCAAGGACCGCATCAAGCGGCCCAAGGTCGTCATCGATCTCACCGGCATCGACGAGATGAAGGGGGTCCGCGAGACCGCCGACGGCGTCGAGATCGGGGCGCTGACGACGCTGACCGAGCTGTCGACCAACCCGATCGTCCGCGGCAAGTACCGCCTGCTGGCGGACGCCGCGAGCCGGGTCGCGAGCCCGCAGATCCGCAACTCCGGCACCGTCGGCGGCAATGTCAGCCAGGATGCCCGCTGCTGGTACTATCGCTACGGTCTGCCGTGCTACCGCGCCGGCGGCAACACCTGCTTCTCCGACACGCCGACCGGCATGAACCGCGAGCACGCCCTGTTCAACGCCGACCGCTGCGTGGCGGTGTCGCCGTCGGACACTGCGCCGGCGATGGTGGCGCTGGAGGCCAAGATGGTCATCCACAACGCCAGCGGCGAGAAGGTGGTCGACGCCGACAAATATTTCATCGGTCCCTCGGTCGACATCACCCACCTCAACATCCTCCAGCCGGGCGACGTCCTGACGGCGATCCGGCTGCCCAAGACCTGGGCTGGCGCCAAGTTCTATTTCGAAAAGGCGACCGACCGGAACGCGTGGGACTTCCCGCTCGTGAACGTCGCCGCCGCCCTGAAGGTCGGGGCCGACGGCAAGGTGGAGGATGCGCGGGTGGTCGTGAACGGCGTCGCGGCGACGCCCTATCGCGTCCATGCCGCCGAGGACGCTGTTAAGGGCCAGAAGGTGGATGCCGCGGTGGCCAAGGTCGCCGGCGAGGTCTCGACCCGCGGCTACCACACGCTGAACTACAATCACTTCAAGGTGCCGCTGATGCAGAATCTGGTCATGCGCGCCGTCCGCGACGCCGCCTAGAGGGAGCCGCCTCCGTCATGCCGGGCTTGTCCCGGCCATCTCGTTCAGGGGCGCTGCAAACTCCTTCATGCCCGGACCTAGTCCGGGCATGAAGGAGGAGCGACTGGCTTTCGGATTAAAGACAACGAGTATCCGTCATGGAATTCGTCCGCATGTCCCAGGGCATCTACGGCCAGTCGACCATCGTCGGCGCGGCCTGGGACGTGCTGCCGTGGTTCGCGGTGCTCGGGGCGGCGATCATCGTGCTGCATATCCTCGCGGTCGACGTGATCGGCCGGCGGAAGCGGGGCGCGGCGCCGGAGTGACGGCGCTGCGGGCTGAGGAGTAGCGGAGGGGGACGTGCAGGGGCGTATCGTGCGGCACCGCCTGGCGGACCGCCTCTATCACTGGCTGATCGTCGCGGCGGTGCTGACCCTGATGGGGACGGCCTTCCTCCCCATTCTCGGCATCAAGTTCGAGTGGGACACGATCCATTGGGTGGCGGGGCTGGTGCTCGCCGCCGCGGTTCTCTTCCACGTGGTGCGGGCGCTGGGCTGGCTCGACGTTCGCGCCATGGGCGTCGGCCGGGCCGACCTCGTCGACGTCTGGCGGCGGGCGCGCCGCCTCTTCGGCCGCGGCGGCCCGGCGCCCGGCAGGGGCGGCAAATACCTTCTCGCCCAGCGTGCCTACCACGCCTATATCGCGCTCGCGCTCCTCACCATGATCGTCACCGGCATCATGATGATGACCAAGCTCGACACGCCGTTCTGGCAGCGCAATCCGTATTGGCTGCCGGTCGAGAGCTGGGGCGTCGTCTATCTCATCCACGGCTACGTCGCGATGTCGCTGATCACCGTGATCATGGTGCACATCTACTTCGCGGTCCGGCCCGACAAGTGGTGGTATCTGCGCTCGATGGTCGTGGGCTGGATCAGCCGCGGCGACTACGATGCCCATTTCGACCCCGCACGCTGGCCGGCGACGGGCGAGGGCGAGGCGGCGCCGGGACGCTCCGGCCTCGCCTCCGGCCCGGCCGAATAGCATGCCCGCGCCCCCCCACCACCCTTCATCCAGGACACGCCCATGGCGCTTGCCGACCGAATCGATGCGATCGAATCCGCCTACGAGTTCATGCTGGCCTACGCTGCCCAGGGGCGGCGTGGCGACGGCGCGGCTTCCGACGAGGTGCGCGAGCAGCTTCGCCGCGCCATCGCCGCGCTCGACGGCCTGGCCGAGGCCTGCGGCGCCGAGGCAGCGGCAGCCGACGGCGCCGCCGCGGCGCTCGGCGCGTTTCTCGACGTGCTTTCGGCGGACGCCGCCAAGGCTGCCGCGGCGTTCCGCCTGGTGTTTTCGCTCGGGTCGATCTCGTCGCAGACGGTCGACAACCTCAACGCCTCGATCCATGTCCGGGCGCTCCTGACCGACCTCTTCCTGGTCGACGGCATCGTCCATCCCGGCGGCACCGTCTGAGCTGCGGGAGGCGGGCGATGGCGGATGCGATTGCGGTCGGCGTCTTCGGCCTCGGCCTGCTCGGCCACCCGGTGGCGATGCGGTTGCAGGAGCAGGGGCTCGACCCCCAGGTGTTCGAGCCGCTCCAGCACATGGCGCGTCACCACCTGATCCGCGGCGGCACCGGCGTGATGGCGAGCGCGGCCGTCGTCGCGCAGAGCTGCGACATCCTCCTCGTCGCGATGGACGACGATGCCGCCGTCCGCGACATCGCGCTCGGCCCGACCGGCTTCGTGCCCCATGTCAGGCCCGGCGCGGTGGTGGTCGACATGGCGAGCGCCGATCCGGGCCTCACCCGCGCGATCGGCCGGGCGTTGGTGCCGAACGGCGCGACCATCGTCGACGCACCCCTGAGCGGCACCGCCGAGGATGCCGAGGCGGGCCGCCTCACCATCTTCTGCAGCGGCCGCGCCGACGCGCTCGACCGCTGCGAGCCGGTGCTGCGGGCGCTTGCCCAGCGCATCGTCCGCGCCGGCGACACGCCGGGCGCGGCGCGGGCGGTGCAGTCGATCGCCCGGCTCTACGGCGCGGCCAACCTCGCGGCGGCGGCCGAAGCGCTCCTGATCGGGCGCCGCTTCGGCATCGAGCCCGCCGCGACCGCGGAGGCCATCGGCGTCCTCGCGGCCGAGGTCGGCGCGCCGCCGCCCGCGCTGGCCGCCGAGGTGCTGCCGCGCCGCTTCGAGTCCGGCTATCGGCTCGACCAGCTCATCGCCGACATGGATGCGGCGCTCACGATCGCCGGCCGCGACGGCACGCCGGCGCCGCTGTCCCGCCTCGCCCGCGAGATCGTCGCCGCCGCGCGCCTCGCCTTCCCCGCGGCCCGCGACCACAGCGAGTTCGTCCGCTGGCAGGAAACCACCGCCCAGGCTGCGCTCGGCGGCGAGGGAGACGGGACGTCGATGGGCGCGGGTGTACCCAAGCCGTGAGCCGGCGAACGCCGCTGGCTTGAGAAGTCTCCGGCAATTCACGGACGCTCTGATCGGCCATTTCAATGCCGAGGCGGGGTGCCGTGTGACCGTGACCTTCGACCACGGCGCACCGTTACTAGTTCGTGATGGCTCTCATGCGGCCGCGGCGCGGGGGGCGGCGGTGCGGTGGCGACGGGCGAGGCTGAAGAAGATCGCGGCAAGGATCGTCAGCGTGCCGATGACGGCGTAGTGCACGGCCGAGTTGGCGTCGATGAAGGACGAGGCGCTGGACGTCGCCTGCACCAGCGCCGCGCCGAGCAGCGTCGCGAGGATCGAGCCGCGGCCGCCGGCGACGCTGGCGCCGCCCAGCACCACTACGGTGATGCTCATCAGCGTGTAGTCGGTGCCGACCGAGGGCGAGCCGATCGCGACCTGGCCCGCGAGCAGCATCCCGCCGATGCCGCTGAACAGGCCCGACAGCGCGAAGGCGAGAAGGGTCAGCCGCCGGGCGTCGATGCCGAGGCGGAGGCTCGCCAGCGGATTCGAGCCGACGGCGCGGTAGCGCCGGCCGATCCCCGTGCGGAACAGCAGGAACTCGAGCGCTACGACCACCGCGATCGTCAGCCACATCGAGGCCGGCAGGAACAGCACCGGCGCTTGGGCGGCGTCGGAGATGACCTCCGCAATGTCGCCGGCCGCCGTCGGGCGGAGCAGCAGCGAGACCCCTTGCAGGCCGATGAAGGTCGCGATCGTCACCACGATCGCCGGCAGGCGGAGATAGGTGATGACGACGCCCTGCAAGGCGCCGAACGCCACCGCGCCGAGGACGACTGCGATCGAGCCGCCGGCGACCGCGAGATCGCCCGCGCCGTCGGGGGCGAGGAACGAGGCGGCGACCACGCAGAGTCCGGCCAGCGCGCCGACCGAGAGGTCGATCGCGCCAACCAGGATGGTGGCGAGCTGGGCGATCGACAGGAAGGTCAGGATCGCCAGGAAGAACAGCATGTTGTGGACGTTGAACGCCGATAGGAAATAGGGGTTGAAGGCCTGGGTGAGGCCGAGGATCAGCGCGGTCAGCACCGCCAGCACGATGGCGGGGAAATGATCGCCCGAGAGAAGCGCGTGCCAGCCGCCGCCCCGCCGCGCCGGCCCGCCATCCGCCGCCGTCCGCGACACGGTGGCGGTGAGGTTGGCTTCGGTGATCGCGGCATCGCTCACCGCGGCGCCGTCGAGCTCCTGCACGACGCGGCCGCGGGCGAAGATCAGCACGCGGTCGCACAGGCCCTCGAGCTCGATGCCGTCGGAGGACGACACCACGACCGCGAGGCCGCGCTCGGCAAAGGCGCGCAGGCGCTGGTAGATCTCGCTGCGGGCGCCGATGTCGACGCCCTTGGTCGGCTCGTCGACCAGGAGCACGGTCGGCTCGGCCGCAATCTCGCGGCCGAACAGCGCCTTCTGCTGGTTGCCGCCGGAGAGCTGCGAGAGCTGCGCCTCGATCGAGGCGGCGCGGATCGCGAGCCCGGTCGCGATCTCCTCGGCGCGGCGGGCCTCGGCGGCGCGGTCGATCAGGCCGAAGCGCTTGACGGCGGCCTGGAAGCCGAGGCCGAGATTTTCGCGGAGGCCCAGGCTGAGAAAGACGCCCTCGCGATGGCGGTCGTCGGAGATGAAGCCGATGCCGGCGCGGCGAAAGGCGCCGGGGCTGGCGCCGCCGACCACCTGGCCGCCGACCGCGACCGCGCCGCCGAGCCTGGGATCGATGCCCGCCGCAGCACGGAGGAACTCGCGCTGGCCCTCGCCCTCGACCCCGGCGAGGCCGACGATCTCGCCCGCGCGGGCGGCGAGGTCGACCTGGTCGAAACCGCGGCCGGAGAGCCCGCGGGTCTCGAACAGGGCAGCGCCCCGATCGGACGTCTTGTTCGGGAAGATCTGGCCGAGCGGGCGGCCGGCGATCAGGGTGACGATCTCGGCTGCGGTAATGCTGCCGGCGAGGCGGCGGTCGATGATCTCGCCGTCGCGCATCACCGAGATGCGGTCGGCGAGCTCGTCGACCTCGTGCAGGCGGTGCGAGACGTAGACGATGGCGACGCCGGCTGCCTTCAGCTCGCCGATCAGCGCGAAGAGGTGGCGGACGTCGGCCTGCTGCAGCGGCTCGGTCGGCTCGTCGAGGAACAGCACGCGGGGATTGGTCGCGAGCGCGCGGGCGATCTCTACGACGTGGCGCTGCGCCAGCGTCAGCTCGGCAACGCGCTGGCCGACCGGCATGAGGAGCGGCCCGGTCGCGACCCGCGCCAGCAGGCGTTCCGCCGCCGCCGCGCCGTCGGCCGCGCCGAGGGCGGGGGCGGCGAGCTGGAGGTTCTCCAGCACGGTGAGGTCGAGCGCCAGCGCCGGGTGCTGGTAGACCACCGAGACGCCGGCCTCGCGGAGGCGCCGCGGGTCGGGCCGCGTCACCGGCGCGCCGGCGAGGGTGATGGTCCCGGCATCGGCGGCGAGCACGCCGGCGGCGATGCCGATCAGGGTGGACTTGCCGGCGCCGTTCTCGCCGACGACGGCGTGGACCTCGCCCGGCACGATGGCGAGGTCGACCCCCTTCAGCGCCTGGACCGGGCCGAACGATTTGCGGATGCCGCTCAGCTCCATCGCCGGCGGGCGCGATGCGGCTTCCGCCGGCGCCGGCCTGTCGAGCGTCTCATGCATGGCGCAGCCGCCGCGCGACCTCGGGCAGCGAGACGCCGCCGATGACGATGATCGCCTGGGCAAGATACTCGGCCGAGCCGCTGAAGCCGAGCGCGGTGACGAGCTGGACCAGATAGGTCAGGAAGAAGGCGCCGACCACGGTCGCGACCACGCTGCCCTTGGTGGTGCCGCCGATCGGGTTGCCGCCGACCACGACCGCCGCGATGGTGCCGAGGAGATAGGGCAGGCCGCACAGCACCGTCGGCGACACCAGATAGCCCGACAGCATCACCGCGCCGATGGCGTAGGTGAGGCCGGCCAGCGCGTAGGTCGCGACGCCGTAGGCCTTGAGCGGGATGCCGACGGCATGCGCCGCCGCCGGATTGACGCTGACCGCGATGAAGCGGCGGCCGGCCGCGCTCCGGGTCAGCACGAAGATCACCGCGGCGGCGACGATCAGGAGAACCCACACGGTGGTCGGCACGCCGAGGAAGCGGGCGACGAAGAAGCGCGTCAGCATCGGCGGCGCCTGCACCGAGGCGCCGGTCGAGACCCAGTAGGTCAGGCCGTAGAACACCGCGTTGACGCCGATGGTGGTGACGAGCGGCGGCACGCCGAGAAAGGTCACGATGAGCCCGCTGAAGGCGCCGACCAGGGCGCCGATCACGAGGGCGAGGAGAATGAAGAACAGCACCACCCCAAGGTCGGTGCTGCCGTTCGGGAGCTTCGTCACCACGACCGCGGTGAACGACATGATGCCGGCGACCGAGAGGTCGAGCCCGTGCTGCTGGATGACGAGGTGCTGGCCGATCGACGGCACCGCCAGGATGGCGAAATAGGGCAAGGTGGAGAGGATCGCCGCCGAGGTCACCGTCGAGGGCGCGAGAATGCCGCCGATGACGACCAGCACTGCCGTCGCGATCAGCGCCTTCGCGGCGAGCGGCAGGTCGGCGAAATCGCCGCCGAACCCCGGCACGCGCAGGCGCGACTTGCGGTCACCTGGCATGCCGGGACTCGGGCAGCGTTCTCGGTTGGGGACGCCGGGGGGCTTACTTGCCGCCCAGCGCCTTGATCTGCTCGGCCTTGGTCAGGTGCGACGACGGGATCGAGTCCATCGGCATCGACTTGTCGCACTTCACCGCGAGCTTGGGGTCGTTCGAGGTAGTGTCCTCGGTGAAGGGCAGGGTGATCAGGCTCGGCTCGGTCTCGTCGATGCCCTGGGCTGCTGCCACCGCCTTGCGCAAGCCGAGGCGGACCATCCAGGTGTGCGCGTCCATCGACATCATCTTGAAGTTCGGATGGTCGGCATAGAGGCAGCTCAGGTCCATCAGCGACTGGCCGACATAGGTCGGGATCGGCTTGCCGGCGGCGAGGAAGGCGCGGATCGGGCCGGTGGTCTCGCTATACATGCCGTCGATCTGCGGATACTTGGCGATCAGCGCCGCGGTCTTCTGCTGCGCCAGGGCGGGGTCCCAGTTGGTGACGATAGGCTGGCCTTCCAGCACCTTGATGTTCGGGTATTTCTTCAGCACTTCCTTCCAGCCGATCGCCTGGGCTGCGGTCTGCGGATTGCCGGGGGTGCCGCCGTAGATGATGATGTTGCCCTTGCCGTTCAGCGTCTCGGCGAGCCAGGTCGCGAACTGGCGGCCGACCTCGACCTGGTCCTCGGTCGCGCGGGTGATGTAGTCGCGGCCGACCTTGCCGGGCTCCGTGGTCGAGGGGTTGCCGTCGTCGAACACCACCACCTTGACGCCGGCCTTGGTGGCGTCGCGCTCGGCCTTGTCGATGGCGGCGCCGGCGTCAGGATAGACCAGGATCACGTCGAAATGCTGGGCGACGAGGCCCTCGATGTCGGCGATCTGCTTCTCGGGCTTGCCCTCGCCGTCGGTGTAGCGGACCTCGGTGATGTTCTTGCACTTGGCGGCCTCGGCCTCGAACTCGCCGCGCATGATGTGGCGCCAGTAGTTGCCGCCCCAGCCGTCCGACAGGGCGACCTTGATCGGCTTGGTGCCGCAATATTTGGTGATGGGCTGGAAGTCCGCGACCGTGCCGTGCTTGTTGACTTCCAGGTTGAGGGCGAAGGCCGGCGCGGCCAGCGCGATCGCCGCGCCGAGCGTCGCGACGCCGAGGGCAAGTTTCCCTGAAGACCACATCGTTCGAATCCTCCCAGTTGTCGCTTTGCGGTGCGACGAGCCGGCATAAGGCGGGCGCGATGCGGCTCCGATCCTTGCCGTTGGCGCGATTAGGCCATCCGGTCGCCGCGGTGGCAACAGGAATCCGGACGGATGCGACACACGGGACGGTGATTTGCGAGTTGATGAACGCAAGTGCAATGCACCGTGCGACTTGCGATCACCTTGGGCCGTGTGGCCGTTGTTCGGCCCGAGGCCGGCGAGCGCTGCCGCGTTGCGCGCGCGGGCGCATGCGGCTATGAGAGCGGCGCGGCCGGCGTCCGACACCCCTGGAGGTGCGCCGGCCCGCTTGCGTTTGGAGAGATGACATGACCGCGACCAAGGTGCTCGAAGCCGAGGCGCGCGATCGGGTCGGCAAGGGGGCCGCCCGGGCGTTGCGCCGCGAAGGCAAGATTCCCGCCGTGATCTACGGCGACAGGCAGGCGCCGGCCGGCGTCGCGCTCGACCGCAACCAGATGACCCTCCTGGTGCGCGGCGGCGGCTTCATGACGACGCTGTTCGAGCTGAAGGTCGGCGACCGCCCGGCCGAGCGCGTCATCCCGCGCGACTTCCAGCTCGACCCGGTGCGCGAGACCCTGATGCACGTCGACTTCCTGCGCCTGGGCAAGGACGCGGTGATCGACGTCGAGGTGCCGGTGCACTTCGTCGGCCAGGACCGCTCGCCCGGCATCAAGCGCGGCGGCGTGCTGAACATCGTGCGCCACCGCGTCGAGCTCCATGTGCGGGCCGACGCCATCCCCGAGTTCATCGAGATCGACGTCTCCGAGCTCGACATCAACGACTCGGTCCACATCTCCGCCGCCAAGCTGCCCGAGGGCGCCCGTCCGGTAATCCACGAGCGCGACTTCACCATCGCGACCGTCGCGGCGCCGACGGTGATGGCGGCCGAGGAAGAGGCCAAGCCGGCCGAGGAAGGCGCCGAGGGCGCGGCCGCGCCGGCGGAAGAGTCGAAGGCCGAATAGGCGCGGCGTGCGGATCGTCGTCGGCCTCGGCAATCCCGGGGCGGAGCATGCCGGCAACCGCCACAATATCGGCTTCATGGCTGCCGACGCGCTGGCCCGGCGCTGGGGTTTCTCGCCCTGGCGCCGGCGCTTCCAGGGCGAGGCGGCGGAGGGTACGCTCGGCGGCGAGAAAATCGTGCTGCTGAAGCCGACCACCTACATGAACGATTCCGGCCGTGCGGCTGCCGAGGCGATGCGCTTCTACAAGGTGCCGCTCGCTGACGTGATCGCGATCCACGACGAGCTCGACCTCGCGCCGGGCAAGGTCAGGGTCAAGGTCGGCGGCGGCAACGCCGGCCATAACGGCCTCCGCTCGCTGACCGCCCATCTCGGCAACGACTACAAGCGGGTGCGGCTCGGCATCGGCCATCCTGGCGACAAATCAATGGTCTACAACTACGTGCTGAATGATTTTGCCAAGTCGGAGCGCGGCTGGGTAGAGGTCCTGGTCGGCGCCGTGGCGGACAATGCGCCGCTCCTCGCGGCGGGCGACGACGCCACCTTCCAGAACCGCGTCCACCTCGCCCTCGAAGCCGCCGGCTTCGCCGCCCCGGCCAAGCCCGGAGCGGCGGCGAAGGAAGGGTAGCCTCGGCCATGGGCTTCAAATGCGGCATCGTCGGCCTGCCGAATGTCGGCAAGTCGACGCTCTTCAACGCGCTGACCGAGACCGCGGCGGCGCAGGCGGCGAACTATCCGTTCTGCACCATCGAGCCGAATGTCGGCGAGGTCGCGGTGCCCGATCCGCGCCTCGACAGGCTGGCCGACATCGCGAAGTCGGCCGAGATCGTGCCGACGCGGCTGACCTTCGTCGACATTGCCGGGCTCGTCCGCGGCGCCTCGAAGGGGGAGGGGCTCGGCAACCAGTTCCTCGCCCATATCCGCGAGGTCGACGCCATCGCCTACGTCCTGCGCTGCTTCGACGATCCCGACGTGACCCATGTCGAGGGCCGGATCGACCCGCTGGCCGATGCCGACACCGTCGAGACCGAGCTGATGCTGGCCGACCTCGACAGCCTGGAGCGCCGGACGGGTGCGCTGGAGAAGCGCGCCAAGGGCGGCGACAAGGAAGCGAGGGAGAGCCTGGCCCTCGCCGAGCGGGCGCTGGCGCTGCTGCGCGAGGGCAAGCCGGCGCGCCACGCCCAGGTGGCCGACGAGGAGCGGCGCGCCTTCGCCGCCTTGAACCTGCTGACGGCCAAGCCGGTGCTCTACGTCGCCAATGTCGAGGAGGCGGCGGCCGCAATCGGCAACGCCTATTCGCGGCGGGTCGAGGAGCGTGCCCGGGCCGAGGGCGCCGCCGTGGTCACGATCTCCGCAAAGATCGAGAGCGAGATCGCGGTGCTGCCGCCCGGCGAGCGCGCCGAATACCTCGAGGCGCTGGGGCTCAAGGAGCCCGGCCTCGACCGCCTGATCCGCGCTGGCTACGACCTCCTCGGCCTCATCACCTATTTCACCGCCGGGCCGAAGGAATCCAAGGCCTGGACCATCGCGAAGGGCACCCGCGCGCCGCAGGCCGCGGGCGTCATCCACACCGATTTCGAGAAGGGCTTCATCCGCGCCGAGACCATCGCCTACGCCGACTATGTCGCGCTCAGCGGCGAGGCCGGCGCGCGCGACGCCGGGCGCCTCCGCCTCGAAGGCAAGGATTACGTGGTGCAGGACGGCGACGTCATGCACTTCCGCTTCGCGAATTGAGAGGCACTGCGCTGCCCACGGCGGCGTCGCACGTGGGCATTTGCGCATGCCCACCCTACGGCGCTTTTACGGATTGATCGCGCCGTCCTTGCGGTTGACCAGGAAGCCGTCGGGCTTTTCGACGAAGTCGGCGATCACCGACGCCAGCGCCTCGGGGCGGTCGCGGTCGAGAGCGTGGCCGGCGTCGTAGATCATCACGACGTTGCAGTGCTTCAGGAGCTTGCGGTACTCGCGGCCGTGGCTCGGCGGGATGATCTCGTCGTTGGTGCCGAACAACGCCAGCACCGGCACGTCGAGCTTCTTCATCTCGGCTTCGAGCACCGGGTCACGGCCCGGTCCACCCATGACGCGGCGGAGCAGCGCCATCTGTTTGGCCATCACCGGATCCGTCGCGGGCGGGGGCGGCCGTCCGCTCGGGATCACCGCCGCGGCGATCAGGCTGACGCTCGCGACCGCGTCGGGCCGCTCGATCGCCATCCACAGCGCCAGCCGCCCGCCGAACGAATGGCCGGTGACGTTGAAGCGCTTCAGGCCGAGCGCGTCCGTCGCGGCCAGCATGGTCCGTGCCAGATCCGGCATCGTCTGCGAGCGCTCGTTGGCCGGCGACCGGCCGAAGCCGGGCACCTCGAACAGGATGACGCGGTGCTTCGCGGACAGCAGGCGATGCGCCTCCGTGACGTAGAGGCCGATCGCCGAATGCAGCATCACCACCGCATCGCCGGCGCCGGCCTCGAGATAGCGGATGCGAAAGCCGTCGGCCTCGACGACGTTCTCGCGGAAGCCCAGCAGGGCTTCGGCCGGACGATCCGCTTCGGCAACGCTCGCCATCATCTCCCCCCTGTCCCGGCCATTGTCACATCGCCCTGATCGCGGGCAGCACCTCGGCACCGAACCGTGCGATCGAGGCGAGCGCGCGCTCGCCGTTGGCCGGCCCGGGAATGAGGTCGAGGATCCCCGCGCCGACCTCCTCGCGGATGCGCCGGATCTGCTCGATCACGCTCTTGGGGCTGCCGACGAGGAGGGTGCCGTTGTCGATGTGCGCCTGGATGTCGCCGGCGCGGGCCGAGGTGGTGCGCATGCGCTGCTCGGCGTCGCGGCCGTAATAGCCGGCGCCGGCGATCGCGCTCTCGGTCTGGCGCTCGAGTTGCAGGGTGCGGCCCGGGCCCATGTGGGCGGTGAACTCCAGCATGTCCGCCATCGCCTGCTCGTCGCTGTCGGCGACATAGAAGTTCATGCGGTAGATGATGTCGTCGGGCGTCGGGTCCCATCCCGCGAGATGGGCGTGGTCACGATAGTGTTTCGACGCCTTGGTCGCGAGCGGCAGCGTGGTGACGGCGAAGCCGAGGCCGACCCGGTTCTTCGCGGCGAATTCGCCGGACTCGGGGCTCGAGCCCGACATGTAGATCGGCGGATGCGGGTCCTGAACCGGCCGCGGCCAGATCGAGATGGCCCTGTACTCGTAGTAGCGGCCCTGCCAGCCGAACGGCTCGGGCTCGCTCCATGCCATGCGGATCAGCGTCAGCGCCTCGGCGAAGCGGGCGCGCGATTCGGACGGGTTGACGTTGTAGGTGATGTATTCGTTCGGGGTGCCGCGCAGCATGCCGGCGACGATGCGCCCGCCGGTCATGGTGTCGAGCATGGCGAACTCTTCCGCCACGCGAACCGGGTTCTGGATCGGGATGTCGGCGCCGAGGAGGGCGATCTTCGCCCGCTTCACCACCTGGGTCAGGGCGCCCGCGAACACCATCGGGTTCGGCGTGATGCAGAATGGCGCGTAGTGATGCTCGGCGGCGCTGATCCAGTCGAAGCCGACTTCGTCGGCGAGGCGGCATTGCTCCAGCGCGGTCGCGAAGGTGCGCTCGGCCGTCTCGGCGGAGTAGACCGTCACCGGGATCGGCCAATTGCTCGGCGCGACCTCGCCCGGATAGGAGCACGTGGCGAACAACGCGGCTTTCATGGCGGCTCCCTTGGGCGGCGCCGGTCAGTTTAGGGGCCGGGCGCGACCGTTCGCAACCGCATGGTCAGAGGAAGCTCATCGGGTCGACGTCGATCGCGACCAGGGTCCCGCCGCGCGGCGCAGGGGCGGCGCCGAGCCAGGCGCGGATCAGGCCGGAGAGGTCGCAGTTCCGCGGCGCCTTCACGATCAGGCGCTGGCGATGACGGCCGCGGAGGAGGGCGAGCGGCGCCTCGGCCGGGCCGAGCAGGCGGATACCCTCGGCCTCCGGGAAGGCCCGGGCCAGCGCGCGGGCGTGGCTCTCGGCCTCGGTCCGCTCCGGCGCGGAAACGACGATCGAGGCGAGGCGGCCGAACGGCGGCAGCGCCGCGTCGGCGCGGGCCTCGGCCTCGGCGGCGTAGAATTCGTCGCGCCGGCCGGCCTTGAGCGCCTGCATCACCGGGTGCTGCGCGTCGTAGGTCTGCACCAGGCCGCGGCCCGGCCGGGCGCCGCGGCCGGCGCGGCCGGTGACCTGGTCGAGAAGCTGGAAGGTGCGCTCGGCGGCGCGTGGATCGGCTGTCGAAAGGCCGAGATCGGCGTCGACCACCCCGACCAATGTGAGGTCGGGGAAATGGTGCCCCTTGGTGACGAGCTGGGTGCCGACCACGAGGTCGACCCGGTGCTCGGCGATGCCGTGGAGCTCCTCGCGGAGCCGCTCGGCCCCGGTGGTGAGATCGCTCGACAGAACCGCGAGCCGTGCGTCGGGGAACACCGCCCGCGCCTCGTCGACGATGCGCTCGACGCCCGGGCCGACCGGCGTCAGCGTGCCGACCGCACCGCATTGCGGGCAGGCCTCCGGTACCGGCTCGCCATGGCCGCAATGGTGGCAGGCCAGGACGCGGCGCAGCCGGTGCTCGACCAGCCAGGCGGTGCAGTTGGGGCATTGCAGGCGATGGCCGCAGGCGCGGCAGAGCGTCAGCGGGGCATAGCCGCGGCGGTTGAGGAACAGCAGGGCCTGCTCGCCACGGCCGAGCGCGGCCCGGGTCGCCTCCTCGAGCGCCGGGGCGATGAAGCGCCCGCGCGGCGGCGGCGCCTTCAGGAGGTCGACGATCTCGATCGCCGGCAGGCTCTGCCCGCCGTGGCGGCGCGGCAGGAGGTGGCGCCGGTAGCGCCCGGCCTCGGCATTGATCCGGCTCTCCAGCGAGGGCGTCGCCGACACCAGGATCGCCGGCACGCCGGCCGAGCGCGCCCTGACCACCGCCATGTCGCGGGCGTGGTAGACCGGCATGTCCTCCTGCTTGAAGCCGGCATCGTGCTCCTCGTCAACCACGATCGCGCCGAGCGCCGAAAACGGCAGGAACAATGCCGAGCGGGCGCCGACGACGACCTTGGCCTCCCCGCTTGCCACCGCCTCCCAGGTGCGCGCCCGCTGGCGCGCCGAAAGCGCGGAATGCCACTCCGCCGGCGCGGCGCCGAAACGCGCCGCGAGGCGGTCGAACACCGCCTTCGTCAGCGCGATTTCGGGCAGCAGCACCAGCACCTGGCGGCGGGCGCGGAGAGCCGCGGCGACCGCTTCGAGATAGACCTCGGTCTTGCCGGCGCCGGTCACGCCCTCGACGAGGTGGGTCGAGAAGCCGCCCTCCGAGACCGCCGCCGCGAGTGCACGCGCCACTTCGGCCTGCTCGCGGTTCAGCCGCGGCGGGGCGTGGTCGGGATCGAGCCCGCTGCCGGGCGGCGGCGGGACGGGGAGGGCGATCTCGGTGAACGCGCGCGCGGCGAGGAGGCCCTCGATCACCCCCGGCGACACGCCGGCGGCGCGGGCGAGGTCGCCCTTGGCCCAGCCGCGTGCCGGCGGGCCGGCGGCATCGAGCACCCGCTGCCGCGCCGCCGTCATGCGCGGCGGCAACATGCCGGTTGCGGCGACGCCGATCCGCGGCGGCGGGGTGAAGCCGACCTCCCCGGTGCCGCGCAGCGCCATCCGCAGCACGAGGCCGAGCGGCGTCAGCGTGTAGCGCGCGACCCAGTCGACGAAGGTGCGGAGCTCCGCCGGCAGCGGCGGATGGTCGAGGACCGCCGCGACCGGCTTCAGCCGCGCCGCGGGCAGCGCGTCGCCGGCGCCGTCCCACACCACGCCGAAGGCGTCGCGGCCGCCGAGCGGCACCCGCACCAGCGCGCCGGGCTGGGCGTCGAGCCCCCGCGGTAGCGCGTAGGTGAAGCTGCGGTCGAGCGCGACCGGCAGCAGCACCTCCACCCGCCGCACCCGCGCCGTCGCGCCCGCCGGCCCGGCATCGCCGTCGAAGAGTTCCGCCTCGCTCATGCCGGGCTGTGGCAGACCGCCTCGATGTTGTTGCCGTCGGCGTCGTGGACGAAGGCGGCATAGTAGTTCGGATGGTAGTGCGGCCGGAGGCCCGGCCCGCCGTTGTCGCGGGCGCCGGCCTTGAGCGCTGCGGCATGGAACGCGTCGACCTCGGGGCGGCTCCGGGCGGTGAAGGCGACATGGAGCGGCGGCCGGTTGGCGCCCTGGCCCGAAATCCAGAAATCGGGGCGCCCGTCGCGGCCGAGACCGGCGGCCGCCGGATCGCCCGGCTTGTCGCCGCCGAACTCGACGATCACGCCGATGCCGAGCGGGGCCAGCGCGGCGCTGAAGAACGCCTTGGCGCGGGCATAGTCGCCGACGCCGAGGCCGATATGGTCGAGGCTCATCCCCATCTCCCTGTGGTGCGCGTCCCCCGGGCGGGCGCGGGCCGGCAATGATACCAGATCAAAACGGGAACGCGAGGGGATGGCGGCGAACGCGCCGAAACGCCCGCGCCGCTCATCCGCGGCTTCCTTGACAAGGCGAGAGACGCCGCAATAGATGGCGCACCCTCGGGGGCCGTAGCTCAGTTGGGAGAGCGCTGCAATCGCACTGCAGAGGTCAGGGGTTCGAATCCCCTCGGCTCCACCATCCTTCCGGTAAGCGACTGGAAGGACTGGATCTCCCGCAAAGTCAACGCCTTAGTTCCCTCGCGACAGACACCGCCGGGATGTTAGCGCGGGTTATCTACGCGGTCAGGTCTGCTCTACTGTCGCCGGCGGGTCCGGGAAGGGCTGCTCGGTGCCGTCGCGCTACGACCGCAAGTTGGTCCTCGCGGATGGCGATGCCGAACCCGAACGCATCGAGGGCTTGACGTAGCTGTATACCGGAACTGGGACTCCGGGATCCGTGATCGGAGCCGAGCCAGTATTCGGCCGGTTGCGCTCCGGCAGCGCGAAATGGAAAACGCTGGCCCAATGGCAGGCCGGCGCTGGAATGCGGGAACGTCGAAAGCCCGGTAGCCTCGCCGATAGTATGGACCTTCAGGGCCTCGCTGCGGCCGCCGAAGCAGCGGATGTCGGGCTGCAGCACGGCGACGGCACGGCGCTCGACGCGCTCGCGGAAGCCGTGGAAATCTTCTCCAGTCGCGATGGGGAGCGTCGGCACCGCGTTTGAGCTGGACAACGTCGTCGATGTCGTGGGGCATCAACGGCCAGCGGGCACAGCGACGCCAACTCGACCTACTTCGGGGCTTCAAGAGGCGAAAGTCGCCGCTGGCTTGGCGTGCCCGGCGGGCGTTGGACTCAACCGTGCTCCAACTCGAGCTATTCGTCTAGGCGTCGCGGACGAGGACAATGGTCTTGACCGGGGCTCATTCCGCGGACGGGCTGCCACTGCCTGTGGGCAGCGATTGAAAAGCCTACCTTGTCAATTCATGGCAATTTGTCGATTGTTCCGCTTGCGCGAGTTTTCGAAACTCCTGCCACGTCGACGGCTGCGATAGCGTCGTATCCGGGGGAGTTCGAGATCATGCACAAGCTGTTGGCATTGGGAATCTGCGCGGCGTTTGTTGCATTCGCGGCGACGCCGTCCTCCGCGGCCGATGACGCCTTGGTCAGGATCAAGAGCAACGGCGCCCTGCGGGTCTGCGTCGCCGAGTCGGCGCCGATGAACAGCAAGGACCCGAAGACCAACGAGTGGACCGGGTACTTCTATTCGATGGCCGGCAACCTCGCCGCATCGCTCGGCGTGAAGCTGACTCCGGTGGATGCGAGCTGGAGCACGATCGTCGAGTTGCTCAAGGCCGGCAAGTGCGACATGTCGATCGCTGAGACCTTCGTAACCCCGGCGCGGGCTTTGCAGGTCCTGTTCACCGACCCGATCTCGTCCAATTCGCAGGCCGCCTTCGTGCGATCTGATGACCCGATGGCCTCGATCGCGGACCTCAATCAGCCCGGCAAGACCATTGCCGTCATCGCAGGTGCGGCCGAGGAGAACCAGGCCAAGAAGCTGTTTCCGAAGGCGACGGTGAAGGTCCTCGTGACCGATCGCCACGCGACCCCGCTGCTCGAAGTCGCCAGCCACCGCGCCGATGCCGCGTTCACCGCGCTCGCGCCGACGATGCAATTCATTGCCAAGAATCCCAACGTCAAGCTGCGCAAGCTCAACAAGGAACCGCTGTTTCCGACCGAGGCCGCCTGGATGGTGCCGCTGGGCGAGTACCATCTGCAGCAATATGTCGGCATCTGGCTGCACCAGTTCGAAAGCTCGGACGAGGCGAAGGTGCTCAAGGCGAAATGGCTGACGGCCAAATGAACGTGCCGGGCGCCGCGCCGGCGGCTACGATCGCAGGGGCGGCGCCGACCACATCGCGATCCGCGGGGGCGTTGCGGTCCCTGCGCGGGCAGCATTTCACGAGGACCATCGTCTCGACCGTCGGTGGCCTTGTTGTTCTCGGCCTGATCGGCTCCATGATCAAATGGAGCTTCATCGGCTCTCTCGATTTCAGCGTCATCTGGGAATACCGCGCCGCGCTCCTTCGGGGCGCCGCTACCACCGTCGAGGTCACCGCGGTCTCGGTCGCCGTCGGCTCGCTGCTGGGCCTCGTACTGGCGATCCTTCTTCAGGTCCGCTCGACGCCACTGCACTGGGCAATCTCGACCTATGTCGAGATCTGGCGGAACGTGCCGATCATCGTTCTGCTGTTCTGGGTGCATTTCGGCCTGCCGCCGCTGCTCGGCATTTCGACCAGCGCGCCGGTGAGCGGCATCATCGCCATGTCGCTGCAGTCGAGCGCCTATCTCACCGACATCGCCCGCACCGGCATCGCCGCGGTTCCGCTCGGCCAGTGGCATGCGGCCGACGCCGTCGGCCTGTCGTCCTGGACCAAGTGGCGGCACGTCGTCCTGCCGCAGGCGATCAAGATCGTGCTGCCGGCCCTGGCCAACGTCTTCATCTCCTTCATCAAGGTCAGTGCCATCCTGTCGGTGCTCTCGGTGGGCGAGTTGATGTCGACCGCGGCGCGGATCAGCGACTACTCGTTCAAGCCGATCGAGGTCATTTCCTTCGTCGGCCTCGTCTACGTCGTCCTCGGCGGCGCGCTCGGCGCCGTGACGCGGCGGCTGGAGCGGCGCACGGCCGCGCCTGGGCGCTAGCATGAACCTCGATTTCAGCATCGTCCTGAAAAACCTGCCGCTGCTCCTTCACGGTGCGGAATGGACGGTGATGCTGACGATCTCCTCGCTCATCGTCGGCACCATTATCGGCCTTGTCGCGTGCTTCGGCCGGCTCCTCGGCGGGGGGCTGCTGTCGTGGATCAGCACGGGCTATGTCGAGCTATTCCGGACGCTGCCGGAGATGGTCACCATCTTCTGGATCTACTATTGCTTCCCCTTTGCCTTCGACCTGTCGCTGTCCCCCACGGGGTCGGGCATCGTGGCCCTGTCGCTGTTCGCGGGCGCGGTGCTGGCGGAGGTGTTCCGCGCCGGCATCGAGGCCGTCCCGCTCGGCCAGATCCAGGCGGCGAAGTCGCTTGGCCTCTCGGAATTCCGGATCTGGTACAGCGTCATTCTTCCTCAGGCGCTGCGCCTCATGATCCCGGCGTTCATCCTGGTGGTGGCAGACCTGGTCAAGATGTCGGGCCTGCTCTCGGCGATCGGGGTCAGCGAGCTGGTCTACGAGGCCTCCATTCTCAGCGAGAACTCGTTCCGCTACTTCGAGTTCTTCACGGTCATCGGCATCGTCTATTTCATCATCATCTTTCCGACGAGCTTGGCCGCGCGCCGGCTCGATGCCCGGTTCGTGGCACAGCGGACGTAGGACAAGCGATCGATGCGAGTTGAGGAGCCAACCGACCGCGGCGCGACCCGTCCGGCCATCGAGTGCCGCGGGCTCACCAAGCGCTACGGAAGCTTCACGGCGTTGAGCGACGTCTCCCTGGCAGTCTCGCCGGGGGAGGTCGTCTGCGTCATCGGGCCATCGGGCGGCGGCAAGTCGACCCTGCTGAAGATGTTCAACGGGCTCGAGCCGTTCGATACCGGGTCGCTTGTGGTGAACGGCATTGCCTTGCCGAATACCCGCGGGGAGCTGCGGCGTCTGCGGCGCGAAGTCGGCATGGTGTTCCAGTCGTTCAACCTCTTTCCGCACATGACGGTGCGCCGCAACCTGATGCTCGGCCCGGTCTCGACAGGCAAGCTGAAGCGCGAGGAGGCCGATGCGCGGGCTGAGCAGCTCCTCGAGCGCGTCGGCATCCGCGACCAGATCGACAAGCACCCCGGCCAGCTCTCGGGCGGCCAGCAGCAGCGCGTCGCCATCGCCCGGGCGCTGGCGATGGAACCCAAGATCATGCTGTTCGATGAGGCCACCTCGGCGCTCGATCCAGAGATGGTCAAGGAGGTGCTCGACGTCATGAAGGAACTCGCCCACACCGGCATCACGATGGTGGTGGTGACGCACGAGATGGGCTTTGCCCGCAGCGTCGCCGATCGCATCGTCTTCATGATGGCCGGCACGGTAGCGGCCGTTGGCACGCCCGGCGAGTTCTTCGGCTCCGCCTGCGACGAACGGGTCCGCTCCTTTCTCTCCAAGGTTCTCTGACCGCCGTGGCGGAGAAGATCGTGGCCGCCGCGCGCCGCGATGTCGTCGCCTTAGTCGCGGCGTTTCGTGACGGCACGGCGTCGCCAGTCGCTGCGGTCGAGGAGGCGCTGGGACGGATCGAGGCGTGCGAGCCGGCGCTGAACGCCTTCGTCGTTCGCGCCGAGCAGGAAGAGCTTCTCGCCGAGGCACGGGCGGCGGAGGCGCGGTGGGCCGGCGGCGCGCCGCGCGGGCCGCTCGACGGCGTGCCGGTGGCTCTCAAGGACAATATGCGCACGACGCGCTGGCCGACGCGCTCGGGCTCGCTCACGAGCGCCACGCAGCCGAGCGATTTCGATGCGCCCCCGGTCTGCCGCCTGATGGAAGCCGGCGCGCTCATCGTTGGCAAGACCACGACGCCGGAGTTCGGGTGGAAGGGCGTGACCGACGGCCGGCTTACCGGCATCACGCGCAACCCGCACGACACCGCTCTGACCCCCGGCGGATCGAGCGGCGGCGCTGCGGCGGCGGTCGCCGCCGGAATGGTCGCGGCCGCGGTCGGAACCGATGCGGCGGGGTCCGTGCGGATCCCGGCGGCGTTCTGCGGCCTGGTCGGCCTGAAGGCGACCCGCGGGCGCATCCCGGCCTTTCCGGCCAGTGCGATCTGGACGCTCGGCCATACCGGCCCGTTGACGACGAGCGTGCGCGACTGCGCTCTCCTCCTCGACGTCCTTTCGGGGCCGGATCTGCGCGACTGGAATGCCCTGCCCCCGCCGGGCGAGCGCTTTGCGGATGCCGTCATCGCGCCAGAGGTTCGCGGCCTCAGGATCGCCTACAGCCCGACCTTCGGCCACGCGGCCGTCGAGCCGGAAGTGGCGGGGCGTGTCGCTGCGGTCGCCGATTGCCTCGCCGATCTCGGGGCGGCCGTAGAGGAGGTGACCGCGCCGCTACCCGACGCGCGCGCGGCGTTCCGCGTTTATTTCGAGACCGGCATGTCGCATCTCCTGCGCCGCTACGACGCCGCGCAGCGCGAGAAGCTCGATCCCGGCCTCGCCGCCATGGCGCGGCGTGGCGGCGCGATCACCCGCGACGCGTTTCTCGAAGCCTACGAGTTCCAGATCCGCATCTGCCGCGAGGCACGGATCTTCCACGGCGGCTACGACCTCTTGGTGACGCCAACGACGGCGGTGGCGCCGTTCCCGGTCGGTCGCCTGTCGCCCGAGGGCTACGACGCCGACAACTGGCTCGATTGGACGCCGTTCACCTATCCGTTCAACCTCACCGGCCAGCCGGCGCTGACGCTGCCTTGCGGCACGACGCGGGACGGGCGGCCGGTCGGGGCGCAG
This sequence comes from Hyphomicrobiales bacterium, assembly GCA_035547055.1. Classification (GTDB taxonomy): domain Bacteria; phylum Pseudomonadota; class Alphaproteobacteria; order Rhizobiales; family Methylopilaceae; genus DASZVN01. The sequence continues at coordinate 16,790 of DASZVN010000076.1, read as the reverse complement.
ATCGTCGGCCCGGTGCTCGCCGATGCGCTCGTGCTGCGCGCTGCCGCCGCGCTCGAGGCGAGCGGGATCAATGCCGCTCCGGCGACGGCGAGCCGTTGAAGTCGCGAGAGAGAATCGCGCGCAGGGCGTCGATGAAGCCTGGCACTGCCGGATGGCTGGCGCGACCGCGCCGCACCATCCAATAGAATTCGACATCGACCCGCGGCCTCAAGGGGAGGGCGACCACCTTGTAGTTCTTCATGGCCGGCAGCACGAAGGAGGGGATAATCGCGGCGCCCATGGCCGAAGCGGCCATGGCGATCTGGGTCTCCAGGCCGATATCGTTGAAGGACAGCGCGACGCCCGGCAGAATTCCGTATTGTTCGAGCTTCCCGTTGATGAGGGTCTGGATCGGGTTGTCGAGCCGCAGGCCGACGAGCGGGGTCGTCGGCGGGATGGCCGACCACGATAGCGTGCCGCGACGGCCGATTGGAAGATCGCGTGCCCCGGCCGCCGCTGCCACATAGAGCAGCTCGAATTTCTGCAAAATCCGCCGCTCGACCCCAGCGATCGGGGCGACGAACACGCCGAGCCCGACGTCGATCACCCCGTCCTGTATCATCCACTGAACGGCGTCGCGTTGAGCCTCGAAGATTCGCAGGTGGACGCCGGGATGTGCTCGTTCGAATTGCTGCGAAGTGAGGGGCAGGAGCTTCGAGGCGATGATCGGCGTGGCGCCGATGCGCAGCGTGGAGCGGCCCTCGGCCGACATCTCGGCGAGCTTGGTGCCGATGCCGTCGATCTCCTCGACGATGCGGCTCGCCACGGGCAGCAGGGTCTTTCCAGCTTCCGTGAGCGACACCGCCCGTGTCGTCCGGTCGAAGAGGCGCGAGCCGGCCTGGGCTTCCAGCGCCTTGATCATGGCGCTGAGGCCGGCCTGGGTGATGTGGAGGCGCTCGGCAGAGCGGGTGAAGCTCCGCAGCGTGGCGACGTAGAGGAAGGCACGCAACTCGCGGATGGACGTATTCATAAGTCAGGCTTCTGAAAGCATGTACATTTTGCGATTGTGACGCGCTCACGCCCCCGCGTAAATTCACAAAGATCAGTTATTTCAGCGGGGGCCGGGTTGGTGGTATCCGCCGACGAAGCATCCGACACGGCGATCTTCGATCTGCAGAAATTCGGCCAGCCTATGGGTTTCGGCCGAAGTGCTGCGCTGCTCGTCATCGATTTTACGCGTGGCTTCTGCGATCCTATGGCTTTCGGTGGCGGAAATATCGAAGCCGCGGCCGCCAATACGGTCTCGCTGCTGGAGGAGGCCCGGCGGCTGAAGCTTCCGGTGGCGCATACCCGGATCATTTACGCGGCCGACGGCAGCGACGCCAACATCCATTGTCTCAAGGTCCCGCGCCTGCAGACGTTGACCCGCGACAATCCGCTGTCGGAATTTGCCGACGGGTTGGTGCCGCGCGCGGGCGAGATCGTCATCGAGAAGCGGCTGCCGTCGGGGTTTTTTGGCACCGACCTTGCCGGAATGCTGGTGGGGCGCCGGGTCGACACGCTCGTGATTGCCGGCTGCACGACGAGCGGCTGCGTACGCGCAAGCACTCTCGACGCGATGTGCCATGGCTTCCGCCCGATGGTCGTCGCCGATTGCGTCGGCGATCGGGCCGAAGCGCCGCACCGCGCCAGCCTCTTCGATCTCGGCAAGAAATACGCGGACATCATCACCAAGGCCGAAGCGCTGGCGGGTTTGCGCCGGCTGGCCGACCAGGACGCGGCGCCGGCAGGGCAGGGGGACAGGAAGATACGCCATGGCAATCGCTGACGATTCCCGCGTCGAGATGTGGAAGGAGGTGCTTGGCCTCTGTGCGGTGAAGGCGGGCGAATCCGTCGTCGTGCTGACGTCGGAATCGAGCCATCCGCTCAACATCGATGCCGCGATGCGCTCCTCGCTCGCGCTGGGCGCGACGACGCTGATGGCAACACTCCCGCCGCTCGTGATCCGCAAGCCGGTGGCCGGCGACCGCACGACCTATCTCGGCGTGACGCCACTCTCCGGCCACCGCATGGGCGTCGAGCTGCTGAAGAGCGCGGACGTTGTGATCGACCTGATGGGGCTGCTGCACTCGCCAGAGCAGCGCGAAATTCTCGATTCCGGCACGCGCATTCTGATGGTCGTGGAGCCGCCCGAGGTCCTGGCGCAGATGATGCCGGAGGCCAATGACAAGCGCCGCGTCATGGCCGCCGACAACCGCCTGCGCCGCGCCCGCGAGATGCGGGTGACCTCGGATGCAGGGACCGACCTCACGCTTGCCCTGGGGCAGTTCGAACCGCTGCCGGAATATGGCTTCACCGATGAGCCCGGCCATTGGGACCATTGGCCGAGCGGCTTCATCAGCACCTGGCCCAATGAAGGCAGCGCCAACGGCCGCGTCGTCATCGACGTGGGCGACATGATGTTTCCGTTCAAGATGTACGTGTCATCGCCGATCACGCTCGAGATCGAGGGCGGCTGCATCCGCAGCATCGAGGGCGGCTTCGAGGCGACCTATCTGCGTCGCCACATCGAGAGCTACGACGATCCCGGCGCCTTTGCCGTCTCCCATGTCGGCTGGGGCCTCCAGCCCAAGGCGAAGTGGACGGCGCTCGGCATGCGCGACAAGGCGCAGTCCCTCGGCATGGATGCCCGCGCCTATTACGGCAACTTCCTCTTCTCGACCGGCCCCAACGCCGAGGCGGGCGGCGCCAACAACTCGCGCTGCCATGTCGACATCCCGATGGCCGGCTGCTCGGTCTCGCTCGATTCCGAGCCGATGACTGCGGCGGGCGACGTCGTCGCCGTCGACCAGAGGGTTGCCTGAGCAGCCGCGCCGAATCCGCAATCCGCTTCTTCAGTCCATCCCTACGAAGGCCCGTCATGACCGATCGCTCCGCCACGCCGCCTATCCTGATCGTCGGCGCCGGCCTCGGCGGCCTCTCCGCCGCCCTGGCCCTGCTCCGGCGGGGCTTCGACGTCGAGATCTTCGAGCAGGCGAGCAAGCTCGGCGAGGTCGGCGCCGGCGTGCAGATCAGCTCCAACGGCACTCGCGTGCTGTACGAGCTCGGAGTCGGCCAGGAGCTGGAGAAGCTGGCATTCACTCCCGCGGGGAAGGAGGTGCGGCTGTGGAACACGGGCCAGACCTGGAAGCTGTTCGATCTCGGCACGATCGCGATCGAGCGCTTCGGCTCGCCCTACTTCACGCTTCACCGCGCCGATCTCCACCGCGTTCTCGCCGACGCCGTGCTGCGCATGAAGCCCAATGCCGTCCATCTCTCGTCGAGCTGCGTCGGCCTCGAGCAAGACGCCGACGGGGTTCGGCTGAAGCTGCAGACCGGCGAGGAGGTGGTTGGCGCCGCGCTGATCGGCGCCGACGGCGTGCATTCGCGCGTGCGCGAAATCCTGTTCGGTGATGACGAGGCGACCTTCAGCGGCGTGATGTCGTGGCGTGGCGTCGTGCCGATGGAACAGTTGCCGGACCGGCTGCGACGCTCATTCGGGGTGAACTGGATCGGCTCCGGCGGCCACGTCGTGCATTACCCGCTCCGGGGCGGCGAGCTCATGAATTTCAACGCTTGCGTCGAGCGGCCGGACTGGCAGGTCGAGTCGTGGACCATGCGCGGTACGACTGAGGAATGCCGGAACGACTTCAAGGGATGGCACGACGACGTGCATGCGCTCTTCTCGTGCGTGCCGAACCCGCACAAATGGGCGCTGTTCCACCGCCGCCCGCTCGAACGCTGGACGGTTGGCCGCGTCACCCTGCTTGGCGACGCCTGCCACTCGATGATGCCCTATCTGGCCCAGGGGGCGGTGATGGCGCTCGAGGACGGACTGGTGCTGGCGCGGGCGCTGGAGCAGAGCGACGGCGCTGTCGAGGAGGGCCTCGCGCGCTACGAGGAGGCGCGGCGCGAGCGTACCCATCGCGTGGTGGAGCGCTCCGCCGAGAACGTGATCCGCTTCCATAACCCGCGCCTGGCCGATCCGACGGGGGCGGTCGAATATGTCGAGCAGGAGTGGAGCGGCGCCCGCATCAGCGATCGCTACGACTGGCTGTTCACCTACAACGCCGGGGCCGTCGAACTCTGATCGTGGTGGAGACCCGGTGCCGGATGGGCACCCCCGTCCGTGGGACGATACGCGAACGCTGCTCACTGGCTGCGTCGGCTGGCATAAGGCCTCGTCCCACGTTTTGTGTTCCACTCAACTAGTCTAGTGGCGCCGCTGCCTATCCCATGCTCGGGCTCGTGAGATAGGCGATGATCAGCCGGCGGCATTGCCGGACCATTCCCTCCCCGGCGAGGCTGACGGGATGGTGCTGCAGCGCGCGGTGGCTGACCGTCTCGAGCACGAGCTGGATGAGCGCCGCCGCATCGGCAAGGTCGAGGTCGGGCGCAATTTCGCGGCGATGGCGGGTCAGCTCCGCCGTGATTTCCCCGGCGATCCGGTTGGCGACCTCGCGGGTTCGTTCGACGCGACCGACGCGTGGGGCGAGCTCGATCATCGCCCGGTGCAGCGCGGGCTCGTGCGGATGCGCGACCAGCGTCGCGTGGATCATCGCGTCCACGCTCTCCGCGAGCGTCGCCGGCGCGCGGGCCCCGAGGGCCTCGACGAACGCGTCGGCGAACTGTTCGCCGTAATGGTCGACGACGGCGGCCGCGAGCGCCTGCTTGTTGGGAAAATACTGGTAGAGCGAGCCGATGCTCACCCCGGCGCGCTCGGCGACCTCGGCCGTGGTCAGCGCTTCGAACCCATGGTCCGTCAAAAGCTGAGCCGTGGCGACGACGATCGCCTCGACGGTGGCTCGCGCGCGGGCCTGCCGGGGGAATTTGCGTGGATTCACATCCATTTGGGTGACGCCACCGATCGCCTGTCCGAAAGCGAATGCAAAATGTGATTAATTCCTCACATATTCGGGAGAGCCAATCAAGCGAGGCTCGCCATGAACCGGACGAAGCTCGTCGTCGCCGCCAGCACCGGCCTGTCGGTCGTGGCGACAACCCTGATCCTCCCCATCCTGGCACCGCTGATCCGGGAGCTGGGCCTTTCCGTCAGCCAGGGCGGGCTGATGGTCTCCATCGGCTCGGTGGTCATGGTGGCGGCCGCGCCGTTCTGGGGCACCGTCAGCGACCGCCACGGCTGCAAGGCCGTCATCGTGTCGGGCTTCCTCGGCGTCCTCGTCGGATACGCGATCTACACGCTCGTCGTCATCGTCGGCCTCTCCGGAGGCCTGACCGCCGCCACCGTCTTCCTTGCGCTGACCGCTTCGCGCGCCGTCGTCGGGGTCTTCCTCTCTGCCGTCCCGGCAGGCGCCCAGGCGCTGATGGCGGACAGCACGACCGCACGAGACCGCGCCGGCGGCATGGCGATCATCGGCGCGGCCATGGGCCTCGGCCTGATTGCCGGCCCCGCCGTCAGCGGCCTGTTGGTGACAGGCGGCATCACCTGGCCGCTCTTCGCTGCCATTGCGCTCTGTGCGCTCGGTGCAGCGGTTGCGCTGCTCTTTCTGAAAGCCGCGCCGGTCAAGGCGCCGGTGCGGGCACGCAAGGCGAGCCTGTTCTCCCTGGCGCTCCAGCCATGGCTCGTCGCCGGCATCCTGCTGTGGATCGCGATCGCGACGGTGCAGATCAGCGCCGGCTTCTACTTCCAGGATCGGCTCGGCCTCGACGGCGGCGCGGCCGCCCGGATGCTGTCGCTGGCCTTGACCCTGGTCGGTATCGGGATGTTCGCCGTCCAATTCGTCCAGGTCAGGGTGCTGCGCCTCGCGCCACGCATCCTCGTCCTCGCCGGCGCGGGCACATGGATCGCGGGACTGCTTCTGCTGCTGTCGGCGGCGGATCCCTTGTCCTGCTACCTGGCCTACGCGCTGTTCGGCCTCGGGTCGGGCTTCCTCCTGCCCGGGGTGATGGCCGGGGCATCGCTCGCAGTCGGCGAGGACGGCCAGGGCGTCGCAGCGGGACTCGTATCCGCGTCGCAAGGCATCGGCTTCATCATCGGACCGGCGGCCAGCACGACCCTCTATGCCTGGGACAAGGCCCTGCCGTTCTGGGTGCTTGCGGGCCTGATGCTCCTGCTCGCCTTGAAATTCGCGATCGTCCCGCTGCTGCTCCCGCAATTCGGCGCAGCCCGGAGCCGGGCGGAACGAGCCGGCCGGATCGGCTCGCACGGGCACACGTAAGGAGAGACCAATGACGCACCTCGCGGCAACGCCACTGAAGCTGTCGGACGTCCGCATCCACATGGAGGATGGACCGCAAATGCGGCCCGTCGCCGTCACCTCCGATTTCTGGCGGCGGATGATGGGGGATCCGCGCTTGGCGGGCGGGCGGGTTCTGAGCTCCGTCCAGGCCGGCGACCCGCACGACCTGCATGCCGATCTCTGGGAGATGCATCCCGATGGCGACGAGCTCCTCATCGTCGCCTCCGGCGCGCTGGATCTCGAGCTCGAGGGGCCGGAGGGAAGCCGCGCGGTCGGCATGTCGGCGCAGACCGCGTTCATCGTACCGGCCGGCACCTGGCATCGCCTGCTGCTGCGCGAGCCTGCTATCCTGATCGCGGTCACCCATCACGCCGGCACCGTCCACAGGAAGGCCGATGATCGCTAGCTTGTGGACGCGGCGGCCGCCGAGCGGTCGCCGGCCGCCGGCGGCAGGGTCGGCGGCGGGGCTGCTCCGCCATCCGCCGTTCGTGCTCTATTTCGGCGCCCGCACCGCCTCGGAACTGGCGGTGCAGATGGCGACCGTGGCGGTGGGCTGGCAGGTCTATGCACTGACCGGCAGCGCCTTCGCGCTCGGGCTGGTCGGGCTCGTGCAGTTCGTCCCGACGGCGCTCCTGACCTTCATCGCCGGCCACGCCGCCGATCGATACGACCGGCGCCGGGTGGTGCAGCTCTGCCAGGCCGTGGAAGGCTTGGCCGCCGTCTTCCTGGCCTGGGGCAGCTTCGCCGGCTGGCTGACGGTGGCGCAAATCTTCGCGGCGCTGACCGTGCTCGGCGCCGCCGAAGCCTTTGAAAGCCCGGCGGCGGCCGCGTTGCTGCCGGGCGTCGCCCCGACCGGCATGCTGCAGAAGGCGACCGCGCTTGCGACCGCGGCCTTCCAGCTCGCCATGATCAGCGGGCCGGCGCTCGGTGGGCTCGCCTATGCCGCCGCACCGGGCCTGCCCTACGCGGTGATGGCGGCATGCTGGCTGCTCGCGAGCCTGCTGAACGGCGCCATCCGCCTGCAACGTCCGGTCAGGGCCGAGGAGCCGCCGAGCCTGCGTGCGCTGTTCGCCGGCGTCGGCTTCGTGCGGCGCGAGCCGGCGATCCTCGGCACCATCTCGCTCGATCTGTTCGCCGTGCTCCTCGGCGGCGCGACCGCGCTGATGCCGATCTATGCGCACGACATCCTGCATACCGGCGCCTGGGGCCTCGGCCTGCTGCGAGCGGCGCCGGCTGTCGGCGCCCTGGTCATGACCGCCGTCCTCGCGCGCCACACCGTTGCGCGGCGGGTCGGCCTGCGCATGTTCCAGGCGGTCATCGCGTTCGGGGCGGCGACGGTCGTGTTTGCGCTGTCGCACGCGATCTGGCTGTCGCTCCTTGCGCTCGCCGCCATGGGCGCAGCGGATACGGTCAGCATGGTGATCCGCATTGCCCTGGTGCAACTGCGCACCCCGGACGCGATGCGCGGCCGGGTCGGCGCCGTCAACTTCCTGTTCGTCAACGCCTCGAGCCAGCTCGGCCAGTTCGAGAGCGGCATCACCGCGGCGCTGCTCGGCGCCGTGCCGGCCGCCACGCTGGGCGGCCTCGGCACGATCGCCGTCGCCCTCCTGTGGATGAAGCTGTTCCCGGCGTTGAGGCAGGTCGAGCGGCTGGAGTGACCACGCATCGGGCCGGCGCGGGACGTCACGTCTCACCGGCGGTGATGGCACCCAAAGTTCGCAATATGGAAGGCGCGCGTCCTGTGTGGTTGCGGGAAGCAAGACGAAAGATGCCGCTTGTGCGGCGGCGTCGACGCCCTGCGCCAGCGGGAGCCGGGCACCCGCCGCGGGCAGGAATCCAGCGGCGGCGCCGGTTCGGCCTGCCGCGCCTTACGTGGCGGGACGGGCGACGTGCTCCGCGCGCGTCCAATGGAGCAGGGCGATCGTCACCGCGCCGATCAGGAGCGGCACGGCGAGCAGGCCGTAGATCGACTGCGCCGACCAGTGCGCCGCCAGCATGGCGCCGGCGACGGAGGGGCCGATGATCGCGGTGACGCGACCGCATCCGGTGGCCCAGCCGATCCCGGTCGAGCGCATCGCCGTCGGGTAGGTGATCGCCACGAGGCCGTTCAGCCCGGCCTGGGCGCCGATGGTGAGGAGGCCGAAGGCGAAGCCGAACAGCCAGCCCAGCGCCGGCGCGAGGGCGAGGAAGCTGCACGCCCACATCGCCACCGCCGCCGCGGCCGCCATCAGCGCCAGCGCGATCGGCAACCCGACCCGGTTGAGCAGCCAGGTCACCAGGAGCGGCCCGCAGATGCTGCCGATGGCCGACACCGACACCATCCTCGCCGCCGTCGTGGCATCGAGCCTGCCGAGGATGTGGAACAGGCTCGGCAGCCATACCGCCAGCGTCGTGGCGGAAAAGGAGATCGCCGCGAACGACAGCCACAGGAGGAGCGTCTGCGGCGCCCGGCCGCCCCGGAACAGGTTGATCAGCGGGATGCCGGGCACATCGCGCTCGGCCATCGTGTATTCCGTGCCCTCGGCGACGCGGAGGGCGGGGTCGATGGCCTGCAGCGTCTTGCCGATGCGGCGGTCGCGCGCATTCTTCAGGACGAGGTAGCGCGGCGACTCTGGCAGGTAGAGATAGAAGAACGGCATCGCGATCAGGAGCACGATGGCGCCAGTCCAGAACGCGACCTGCCACGAGAACAGCGTCGCGACGAAGGTGCCGATCCATCCCGCCAGCGCGGCGCCGATGCCGTAGGCGATGTAGAGCGACGTCAGCAGCGACCCCTGGCGCGGCTTGGGCAGCAGCTCCGAGATCAGCGCCATGACGTTCGGCAGCGCGCCGCCGAGCGCGAAGAAGACGAGGAAGCGGATCGCGATCAGGCCGTCGAGGCTGTGGACCTGGGTGGTGAGCCAGGTGAACACCGCGAACAGGACCGAGGTGGCGAGCACGATGCCGCGCCGACCGACGTAGTCGGCGACCATCGGGATCGTGTAGTAGGCGATGGCGAAGCCGACGGCCTGCGCCGAGAACACCCGGCCCATCGCCGGGATCGGAATGCCGACGCCCTTGGCGATGGTCGGCGCAAGGTTGGCGATGAGGAAGCTGTCGTAGCCCTCGAGCATGAGGAACACGCCGCAGGCGATGTAGAGCCCCCATCGGAATCGCCCGAGCTCGGTGCGTTCGATGACGTCGTCGATCGATATCCTGGCCGTAGTCATGTTTCCTTCCCCCGATCGTTCCGCCGAAGGCTTCTGCCTTCGCGTCGTTGCGTGCGCCCCCGGGCGCGGTCGACTAGCCCGCGCCGCTCGGCTGCGGGACGCGCATGGCCTGTTCGGCGGCCTTGTCGCGGATTTCGCCGAAGGCGACGGCGTTGTCCCGCATCCATTCCAGCGATGCGGCGCGGCGGCAGTTCTGGCCGTTGAAGCGCGGCAGCACGTAGCGCATGAAGAGTTCGTAGGAGCGCTTCGTCGCCTCGAAATTCATCCAGTTGGTGCCGGACAGGAGCAGGCAGCCGAAGCCGCCGGTCTGCTCCCACAGCTTCTCGAGCGCGGCGACGGCATCGTCCGGCGTGCCGACGATGCCGTTCCGCGCCGCCAGCACCTGCTCCACCGGATCGCCGGCGCGCTCGCCGTCCTTGCCCGTGGGAGGGCGGAGCACGTTCAGATAGTCGAGCCAGTCGCCGGCGCCGAACTCCATCTGCTTGAGCGCCTCGGCGCGGCTCTCGGCGAGATGGAAGCTGGCGACGACCCGGATCTCGGAGCGCTCGAAGGTCCGGCCCTGCTTGGCTGCGGCGTCGTTGGCGTGCCGCCAGGCGTCCGGAACCGCGGCCGCGTTGGCGCACAGCATCGCCATGTCGTAGCGGCCCGCCGTGATCGCACCGGTCGGCGTGCGGAAGCTCGCCACGGCGAGCCGCGGCCGCGGCAAGGTGAACGGCTCCAAATGCACGCGCGCGTCGCGGAGCGAATACCAGTCCGTCTTCTCGGTGACGATCTCGCCGTCGAGCAGGCGGACGATGACGTCGATGCCCTCGATCATGCGCGCGCGCGACGTGGAGATCGGCACGTCGAGCATGTGGGCGTCCGACGACAGCGCGCCGGGACCGAAGCCGAACATCGCGCGGCCACGGGTCTGGTAGTCGAGCTGGACGATGCGGTCGGCCACCAGAAGCGGGTTGTGGTAGGGCAGCGAGATGACGCCGGCGCCGAGCCGGATCCGGGTCGTCCGTTCGGCCGCGGCGGCGATGAAGAGCTCGGGCGAGCCGTAGATCTGCAGGCCGCCGGAATGGTGCTCGCCGAGCCAGAACTCCGAATAGCCGAGATCGTCGAGCCATTCGACGAGCTCCATGTCGCGCTTCATGCAGAGCGCGACGTTCTCGCGGTTGGAATGGTGCGGCGGGGCGAACACGCCCAGCCGGATGTGCCTGTCAGACATCAGGACCTCGCGAAGACCATGCCGTAACCGCCGCCGCGCATCGGAGGCGGCGGCGCGAGCGAAAGGGCGGCGTCACACGTCGAACGGCGCCGCACGCGGATATCTCTCGAAATAGCGCAGCGCCCTCGCCAGATGGGCGTCCGACTCGACGAGCTTGCCCTGGCGGCCGCGGAACCGGATCGAAAACAGGATCGGCTCGTCTTCCGAGTAGAGCTTCTTCAGGTAGGCGATCTTCTTCTGCAGGGTCTCCTGCGTGCCCTGCTCGCCGAGCTTCTCGGCGTCGCTGCGCGAGATCGCGACGACGTAGAACGAGTCGCCGATCCCGGGCGCCACCTGCGAGCTGCCGGCCATGAAGTAGCGGTCGGAGCCGTCGGCATAGTGGAAGTTCAGCGTCAGCCAGGTGCAGCCGTAGAGCCAGGAGTCGCCGGAGCGCTCCGGGCTCGTCTGGTGGACCTTCACGACATAGTCTTCGTAGACGATCGAATCCGGCAGCGGGTTCTTGACCCCGTGCACCCATTCGAGGTGCTGGAAATCGACGAAGTTCGACGACCCGATATAGCCTTCGACCGGACGGAGGCCGTGCCGTCCGGCGAGGAAGACCACGTCCTCCTCGGCGACATTGGGGAACTCGGGCAGGCCGTAGAGCGGCGTCTCGCCGTTGAAGGCCCAGACGATGCCCCAGCGCTCGGCGGCGGGGTAGTTGTAGAGCTTCGCGCCGTTCGGAATCGGTACGCCGCCCGGGATTTCCACGCAGCGGCCATCGGTCGCGAATTTCCAGAAATGATAGGGGCAGCGCACGGTGCCGTCGATGAGGGCGCCGAGCGTGAGGTCGGTACCGACATGGGGGCAATAGGCGCTCTGCACGACCGGCTTCCCGTCCCCGCCGCGGTAGACGATCACGCGTGTGCCGAGAAAGTCCTTGCCGACGATCTGGCCCGCCGGGAGGTCGCCGCTCAGCATCAGCGGGTTCCAGTTCTTGAAATAGGTGCCGTCGTGGTCGCGGCCGTACTGGCGCCCGAGCCCGCGGCGGTTGGGAAGATCCTCGTAGGCGAAGTCGGGAAGGGCCGAGTCCGTCATTCCAATCCTCCCAAACCGTCTCCTGGCGGGCGGCGTTGCGCTCCGCTCGACGATCGCCCAGCCGTAACACGGGGTGAATCGGCGGGCAACGGGATTTCTCGTTGACTAGAATTAAAAGGCCGCCGGCCGGCGCGGTGCGGCTCGCGTAAGCCAAGCGGCGCCGAACGCACGCGAGGACCGAATGGAAGGGGAGGGGCGGGCGACAGCCATGCCGCGGCGCGGCATGGGCGTCGGATCAATGCCCGGCGTCGAGGACGGGACGGGCGCCGACGCCATTGATGACGAAGTCGTAGAGAAAATCCTTGTAGCGCGCGGTGGCCTTCTCCGTGCTTTCGGCCCGGCCCACCCCGATCCGCTCGAAGGCACGAATGCCGAGGCGGAACTGCTCGCACAGCCCCATGATCGCGAAGAAGGTGTAGAACTCGTCCATCGGCCGCAAGGTGCCGTCCGCTACGCCCCGCTCGATGATGCCGCGGTAGATGTCCATCGTCTTCGACATCCACACCGCAATCAGCTCGTCGACGAATTCGTCCTTCTCGATGTTGACGACCTCCAGCATCAATCTGAGATAGAACGGGTTCTGAAGGTAGAAATCGACCAGAATATTGATGCGGATGCGCAGCCGCTCGCGCGCGTCCGTCTGCGTCTGCTCCATCTCCGCGACGCGATCGCCGAGCTCTATGGTGAGATGGCGTGCGACGGACGCGAGCAGCCGCGAGCGTCCGTTGAAGTAATATCGGACCAGCGTCAGGTGGACGCCGGCGTGTTTCGCGACGGCGGTCATCGACAGCTTCTCCGGCGGAAGGTGCCTGAGCAATTCAGCCGCCTTCTGGATCAGGACGTCCTTGCCGATGCTGCTCTCGCCGGCGGGGCGGCCCTGCGCCCGCCGGGCGCGCCTGATCGCCGTGCCGGCCGGCCTGTCGATGGACTGATGCATGGTGCGGCTCCTGACGGCGACAGGCCTAACGGAAACCGAGGGCGAAGTCATTCCGCGCCGTCGTGCCGCGGCGCCGCAGCGGCGACGGCGTGGCTCGCCGCCACCGGTGGCCAGCAATATTCAAGGCTGCGAGAATTGCGAAGGGCGGCGGGCGGGATCACTCGTCCATCCGGCGCCACGGCGCGACCGCGGTCTCGGCGCGGCGCAGCAGCAGCGTCAGCCCGACGCCGAGCAGCATCAGCACGAAGATCGGCACGAACATCGAGGCGGTGTCGTACTGGTTGCCGTATTTCACGATCAGCGCGCCGAGGCCGGTGATGGCGGTGAAGAACTCCGCGACCACCATGCCGATGATGGCGCGGCCGACGCCGAGGCGGAGCCCGGTCATCATGAACGGCACTGCCGCCGGCAGGATGATCTTGGTGAAGATCTGCCGCTCGCTCGCGGCGAACGCGGTGCCGACGTCGATCAGCGCGGCGGAGACGTCGCGCACCCCGGCGGCGGTGTTGATGAGGATCGGGAACACCGCGAGGATCACGATGATGAAGAGCTTCGCCGAGGCGCCGAGCCCGAACCACAGCGTCACCAGCGGGATGATCGCGACGAGCGGCGTCGCGTAGAGCGCGTTGACCAGCCAGTCGGTCGCCGCCTCCATCCCGCGGTAGCGCCCGATCAGGAGGCCGAGGACGACGCCGATGACCGCCGCGATGACGAAGCCGGAGACGAGGAGCGTCAGGCTGCTCTGCAGCGCGACCCACAGCTCGCCGGTTCGGACCAGCCGCACCGCCGCCACCGCGACCGCGCTCGGATAGGACATGAACAGCGGGCTGACCTGGCGGCCGAGGATCTCCCAGCCGCCGAACACCACGACGATCGCGGCGATGCGGATCAGCCAGAGCTGGCGCCGCCGCCGGCCCGGCGCCTCCAGCTCCTCGATGCCGGCATCCGCCGCGGCGAGGCGGTCGTCGTCGGGCGCGGGCTCGGGCGCGGTCATGCGGCTGGCTCCACGGCGGCGCCGGGGGGCGTCGAGCGGATCAGGCTCCACATCTCCTCGCGGATGCGCTGGAACTCGGGCTCGCCGCGCAGGCGGGGCAGAGCGGGCCGCGGCTTTGCGAACGGGATGTCGATGATCGTCCGCACCCGCCCCGGCCGCGCCGCCATCACGACGACCCGGTCGCTGAGATAGATCGCCTCGTCGAGGTCGTGGGTGACGAACAGGATGGTCTTGGCGGTCTCGGCCTGGATGCGGAGGAGCTCGGCCTGCAGCACCTCACGGGTCTGGGCGTCGAGCGCGCTGAACGGCTCGTCCATCAGCAGGATCTCGGGCTCGATCGCGAGCGCCCGGGCGAGGCCGATGCGCTGCTGCATCCCGCCCGACAGCTCGTGCGGATATTGCCCGGCGGCGGCGGCGAGCCCGACCAGGGCGAGGAGCGCATCGGCGCGGCGCGCCCGCTCGGCCCGGTCGACGCCCTGGAGCTCGAGGCCGAACTCGACGTTCTGCCGCGCCGAGCGCCACGGCAACAGGCTCGGCTGCTGGAACACGAAGCCGCGGTCGCGGCCCGCACCTTCGACCGTGGCACCGTCGACCCGGATGGTGCCGGCGTCGCGGCGGACGAGGCCCTGGACGATGCGGAGCAGCGTGGTCTTACCGCAGCCGCTCTCGCCGATCAGGGAGACGATCTCGCCGGCGGCGACCTCGAAGCCGACATGGCGCAGCACCGGCAGCAGCGTCGCCGCGGCGCCACCGCTGCCGCGCACGCGAAAGCTCTTCGATACGTCCTCGACGGCGAGCTTGGCCGCGCCCTTCATCGGCCGTTCCTGCGGGCGGCCTGCGGCGCTCAGCCGAGTAGCTTCAGCGCATCGCGGGCGAGCGACATGTCGGCGACCTTGTCGTAGGGCAGCATGTCCTTCTGCGAGCCGAGGCTGATGTTCAGCTTCTGCATGTAGTCGATGCGCTCCTTCGAGAGCACGAGGCCGGTCGCGTAGGGCTTGAATTTCTCGTTGAAGCGCCACTCCGAGCTGGCCTCGGCCTCGGCGAGCTTGGGGTCGCCGTGGAGCGCCGCCTGGCGCGCGGCGACGTAGTCGTGCAGCGAGTCCGGCGACTGGATGTAGCGATAGGCCTTGCAGTAGGCGGCGAGCACGCGCACCAGCGCATCGCGCTTCTTCGCGATCGCGTCCTCCGAGGCGTAGGAGCCCTGGTAGGTGTATTCCGGCAGCTCGCTCCACAGATTGCCGTCTTCGAGCGAATGGACGCCGTATTTCGCCTGCTGCTCATAGACGTCGTAAAGCGAAGGCCCGGCGTCCACGGTGCCGGCTGCGACCGCGCGGAAGACATTGGCGCTGCTGCCGGCGTTGACGAACTTCACCTTGCCGATGTCGACGCCCTTCTTCTGCAGGATCGCGGCCATCAACTGGTAGAGCAGGGCGCCGACCGAGCCGGTGGCGACGGTCTTGCCTTCGAGATCCTTGATGGTCTTGATCTCGGGCTTCTTCGAGAACACCGCGTAGGACGGCAGCAACTGCGCACCGGCAAGCATCTTGATCTTGCCGCCCTTGGCGTCGGCGGTGAGCACCTGGCTGAAGCCCGACAAGAGGCAGATGTCGCTCGAGCCGCTGAACAGCGCGCCCATCAGCTTGCTGCCGTCGGCGACGTTGAGCGTGGTCGGCTGGAGGCCGAAATCCTCTAGCCAATGCTTCTGCTTCAGCAGTTCCTGGATGGTGAAGGCCGAGTTCGGCGAGGTATTGACGATGTTGACCTTGATCGGCTCCGCGGCGCCGGCGTGGCGGTCGAGCAGCGTCAGGGACAAGGCGGTCGCGGCGCCGGCCCCGGCCAGCTTGAGCACGTCGCGCCTGCGGGGAAGATCTCGCTCGGCCAATACATCCTCCTGCGTTTGCGACGATTACTGTGCCGCCGTGGGTGCCGCGGTCGCATTGCTGGAACGCGTTCCCGGCCTTGTCAAGCGAAGCGCGGTTCGGCCGGCGGGCCAGCACTCGCTCGAAGGCTCGCCACCGTGGTAGCGCGGCCGCTCGATAACTTGACGCGGCCACTTTGTCTTATACGATGGACAAGCAGTCATTCTGCCCGGCCAAGAATTCCTGCGCGGCGGCGAGAACGCCGCGGCCGGACAACAACAGGGGAGGGACATCATGTCGGCTGAGAAGGGTCGGTTGAGCCGCCGCGAGCTTCTCGCGACCGCCGGGCTCGGCGCCGCCGTCGCGGCGACCGGAAGCCTCGCCATGCCTGCGGTGGTCCGCGCCCAGGGGGCCGGGGTGAAGCTCGGCGTCCTCCACCCGGTGACCGGCGCGCTGTCCTATTCGGGCACCCAGGGCCGGCTCGGCGCGACGCTTGCGGTCGAGGAGCTGAACGCCGCCGGCGGGATCAAGGGCCTCGGCAAGATCGAGCCCATCCTCGGCGATGCCCAGTCGACGCCCGAGGGCGGTACCGCCGAGGTCGAGAAGATGAACTCGGCCGGCGTGCCCTGCATCGTCGGCGGCTATGCCAGCTCGATCTGCCTCGCCGTCAGCCAGGCGAGCGCGCGTTACGACATCCCCTATGTGGTCGACGTCGGCGTCGCCGACGACATCGTGAAGCGCGGCCTCAAGAACACGTTCCGCTTCGGCCCGGGCTTCGGCAAGATCGCCGAGGTCGCGCTCGCCAACCTGCAGAAGATCAACGACGGCGCCGGCAAGCCGGCCAAGACGGTCGTCATCGTCCACGAGGATTCGCTGTTCGGCTCCGGCCTCGCCAAGCTGCTCAACGCGGCGCTGCCGAAGCAAGGCTTCCAGATCCTCGATACCATCTCGCACCCGACGCCGACGCGCGACTTCAACAACATCGTGCTGAAGATCCGCGCAGCGAAGCCGGACCTCGTCATTCCCGCCAACTACTATAACGAATACGTGCTCCTGGCCCGGACGCTCCGCGAGCAGCACGTCAAGCTCAAGGGCATCTACTCGGTGCTCGGCGGCGCGGCGTCGTCCTACAAGTTCCTCCACGACTTCCCCGACGCTGCCAAATACATCATGGACTGCAATCACTGGTTCAATCCGAAGAACCCCAAGGCGCTGGCGCTGAAGAAGAAGGTCGAGGACCAGAAGCAGTACTTCACCTACGAAGTCTACATGAACTACAGCGC